>JBEVEC010000097.1:0-12235 GCA_040512975.1 Tardiphaga sp.
GGTGAGATTCATCATCTCAAGCTCGGCAGCGGTGAGCGGCCGGTTGTAGCCCTTCGCCCTCGCGAAATGCACCGAGGTCAGGAGCTTGTGGGTCTGCAGCAGCGGGCCGACGTCGACGTCGAGCACCAGGGAATGCACCGCCCAGCCCTGCGGCGTGCGCCCGAGCTTTTCATGCTCGCTCCAATTGCCGGGAATCGAGCGCGAGAATGCTACCATCCGCTTGACGACAGCGATCTTGCGCTCCAGCGCCTGACGCTGCGGGCCCGGCAGGCGGGCCGCCATGTCCGTCAGTTCTTTGATGATGAGGTTGCCCTGCTCCGCCAGCAGCACCAGCGTATTGGTGGTGAGTAACTGGTTGTAGCCGATCGCCGTGGAGATCGCGCGCGACCCCGGCCGCGAGGCGCTGAGGCCGGACTGCATGTCATAGGCGCCGTTGCCGCCGGTCTCGAAGGAATAGACCCGCACCGCCTGCTCGCGGGTCAGCCCCGCCGCCAGGGCGGCACGCGCATAAGCGCGCTTGAATTCGAGTTCACTGGCGGGACGCTGCGGCGTGAACTGGAATTCCTGCGCGGCGGCGCGGATGAAATCGGCGACCACGGGGAGTTCCTTGCGGACCCGCGGACCGCCGTCCTCCGGCTCCGGATTGACCGGCCGCTTAGGCCCGTCATACAGCGGCGCCTGATCGAGCACGTAGTCCTCGAGCGAAATGGGCTCGCGGTCACGGCGCTTGGCGTTGCGCGTGCGACGCTTTTCGGAGATCGCATTCCAGTAGCCGCTGGCTTCGGCGTCGAAGGCAGCGCGCGCGGCCTGATAGTCCTGAAGCTGGCGCTGATACTCGGCGACGGCCCACGAGGACGCACCTTGCGCCATGGCGTTGGCGATGCCGGGCGCCAGTGACGACGCATCGCGCGCGCCGGCTGGCGGCACGATCAGCAGCAACGCGAGTGGAACCGCGGCAAATATGCGAATCAAATCAGTCATGCGACCTGTCGGTGACGCGGCACTGCCGCTGTTCATGCGTGAAGCGAGGCCAACAGCGATCCGCTTCCCCCGAGGCGGTCGACCATCCCTGCCGACGACCTTGGACGAGCATGGTGAAGAATGTCTTGCCAACGTGGATCGTCGATCTGCCGCCCAGCGGCGCTTGACGCAAAAACGCCATTCGCGATCGACTTTACGATCGTGGATGGCGCTAGAGAAGCCAACGATGCGTTGCTGCTAGACCAGCTCCGCCGCGGCGCGCTGCATGTTGCCGGACATGTCGGACGTCACCGTGCTCTGCTCCTCGACGGCCGCAGCGGTGGAAGTCACGAACTCATTGACGTGCTCGATGGCCTGCCTGATCGACACCAGCGCACCGACGACGTCGCTGGAAATGCCGTTCAGGGCATCGATCTCGCCGGAGATCTTGTCGGTGGCCTGCTTGGCCTGGTTGGCGAGATTCTTCACCTCTGCCGCCACCACGGCGAAGCCGCGGCCGGCCTCGCCGGCCCGCGCCGACTCGATGGTCGCGTTGAGCGCCAGCAGATTGATCTGGCCGGTGATGTCGCCGATCAGCCCGACGATGCCCCCCATGGCATGCGCCGCCGTGGTCAGGCGCTGAGCCTGGATGTCGGCGCATTCGACTTGATGCACTGCCGACTCCGCGGTCTGCCGCGACTTGACCATGGTCTCGGAGATTTCGCGGATCGACGCGTTCATCTGCTCGCTGCCGGCGGCCACCGACTCGATCAGCGAGCGCGCGCGTTCGGCCTTCATGCGCGCTTCGGCCTGCACCGTGATGTCGGTGGCATATTTGACCACCTTGAACGGCGCACCATTGAGATCGAAGATCGGATTGTAGGACGCCTGAATGTAGATCTCGCGGCCGCCCTTGCCGACCCGGCGATATTCCGCGGCCTGATAGATGCCGCGATTGAGGCTGGCCCAGAACTCGCCATAGGCCGGGCTGCGACGCTCGGCGGGATCGACGAACATGCTGTGGTGATGATCGCGGATCTCATCGAGCGAATAGCCGACGGTGTCGAGAAAATTCTGGTTCGCCGTGATGACCGTTCCGTCCATCCGGAATTCGATCACGGCCTGCGATTTGCGGATCGCCGCCATCTGGCCGTCGCTGTCGGCGGCGCGCAGCTTCTGATCGGTCACGTCGGTGGCGAATTTGACCACCTTGAACGGCTTGCCGCCCTCATCGAGGATCGGATTGTAGGTCGCAAGGATCCAGATCTCCCGGCCGCCCTTCGCGACCCGCTTGTACTCGTCGGCCTGGTATTCACCGCGGCCGAGCCGCGCCCAGAAGTCACGATAGGCAGCACTCTCGCGCTCGCCCGGCGTCACGAACATGCTGTGGTGGCGACCCAGCACCTCCGCAAGCGTATAGCCGACCGTTGTGAGAAACAGGTCGTTCGCCGCGACGATCGTGCCGTCGAGATTGAATTCGATGACGGCCTGCGAGCGATTGATCGCTTCGACCTTGCCCTGAGCCTCCAAGCTCTGGATCTTGCGCGCGGTGATGTCGGTGGCAAACTTGATCACCTTGATCGGCTTGCCATGCTTATCCATCATCGGATTATACGACGCCTCGATCCATATTTCGCGACCGCCCTTGGCAATACGCCTGTACTGAGCCGCCTGAAACTGGCCCCGGTTAAGGTTACTCCAGAAATCCCGATAGGCCGCGCTCTCGCGCGTCGCCGCGTCGACGAACATGCTGTGGTGCTTGCCCTTGATCTCGTCGAGCGTATAGCCGACCGCGCCCAGAAAGTTATCGTTGGCCGTGATGATCGTGCCGTCCAGGTTGAACTCGATGACGGCCTGGGAACGGCTGATGGCGGTCGCCTGCGCCAACGCGTCCTGCAGGGCGACCTTGCTCGCTCGATTAAACATCTGTTGCTCCGTGGCAAAATAGCCGCATTCAGAAAAAATGACGCGCAATCTCGCGACGCGCAGCACGGCGCGCCGTCTCTCCAATCAAAAAATCAGTCGGTGCGCAGAACTGGCCCTATTCGGCCGGGTGCTGCTGATCCTTGGCATTGATCCGACCCCAATAGGCCGCGACCTTCTCCGCAAGCTGGCCCTGCTGATCCGGACGCGCGCCGGCCGGTGTCTCGGCGCCGACGGTCATGCTGCGGGCGGCAATCTGCTGATAATATTCCAGCACGGCGATGCGCAGGTTCGACGACAGGTTCGGCGTCTCGCGCTTGCGCTCGATCTTCTCGATATACTGTTCGATGGTCGTGTTCTCCATGCGGACGATGGCTTGCAGGCTGGCCCAGAAGCTGTCTTCCAGGCTGACGCTGGTGCGCTTCTTCGACACCACCACCGAGCGCTTGCGGTTGACGTTCGGACGGTTCGTTGCGGCTTCATAGGACATGTTGGCTCCTTTGGTTGTAAGTGGACAAAAGATTCACGCGTTACGTCGTCAGTTCACCAGTACGGCTCCATCGCAGCGGATGCCGGAGACCCAGACATCGGCCTGGCCGATGCCGACGCCAAGGCTGGCCAGAGTCGCCGCCAGCAATTGATCGATCGAGCCGGTGGCGCCACTGATGATTCCGGTCACCAGCGCGCCGAGGCCTGGAACAGGGAGGCCGAGCCCGAGTACGTTGACGGACAGCTGCAGGTCGCCGAGCAGGTTTCCAATCAGTGACGAGGTGAAGTTCGTGCTGGTGACGGTCTTCTTGGTCTGCGCGGTAATGTCGGCATAGCTGAAGGGAACACTGACCGGCGTGGTATTGCCCATGCCCACATGAGCCCGCGCGGTCACTGTCACAAGCCCAAGATTGACCAGCGTCGCCGGTCCCGGATTGGGCTTGGTGGCGACGTTCTTGAAATCGGCTTGGGAGACGTTGGCGATCCATGCATCGACGATGCCCGGCGTCACGCCCAAGGCGACGCTCGACGTGTTGACGTTTGGATACCCGCAACTCACCTTGTTGAGGGTCGCGACGCCCGGCGCCACCTCGATATAGACCGGCAGGTTGACCACCGACGCCGCGCCGCTGCCGACCAGCTGGATCTGCAGCAACACGCGGGTCTGCGCCGTATGCACGCTGGCGCCCTGGGTGCCGATGGCGACCCAACTCGAACCGATCGGACGTTCGCCGATGGTCGCCTGCAGCGACACGCTGGCGATGCCCGGCAGACCGAGATTGACCGATGTCGCGATCTGGTTCGTGCCGTTGGCAATGCCGGCCGTGGCCTGCAGAAGGTCGAAAAGCGAAACGAGCACGCCGGTCTTCGGCTTGGTGCCGACCTTCAGGTTGGCATAGGGACCGGCATCGATCAGCATGCCCGGATTGAACTTGGTGGTCAGCGACAACGCCGCCTGCGACACGATGGACAACGCCGTCGTCGCCGTTCCTCCGCCATTGGCCGCCTGTTGCGCGGAGAGTGCGGCGGCCAGGATATCGCCGACCTTGATGCTGGATTTCAGTAGCGTGTCGTAGGTGGCGCCAGTCATGTTGACGCGCGTCGCCAGCGCGGTGAGGAAATCGAGGGCATCGATCCGCGCGCTCAGCAGCGCATTGTAGTCCATCACGGAGAGCGACAACGTCGTGCCCAGCATGGCGCCGAGGACGCTGTTGAGCAGGCCGCTATCAAGCGCCGCCAGGCGCGAGCCGATGGAGAAGGAGCCGATGGCAGTCGTGGTCGCGGTTGCCGTCGTCTTGATGGTGAAGTTGTTGCTGCCGGTGAAGAAGTGGCTGAAATAGAGCGGCGTGCTGGTCTGCACGCCGATGCGGGCAGCATTCGCGGTGCCCACGGCCGGTGTCACGAAGCGGTTCTGCATGGCCACGGTGGAATCTGCCGTATAGGTGCCAAGTTCGACGCTCGCGAGCGCGCTGGCTGGAAGATTGTTCTTGGTCAGCGCCGATTGCGCGGCGTTGCTGGCATTGCCGAGATTGCTGGCGGCGACGATAGCCGCGAGGTCCGCCGCGCTCTGGGCCTTGCGGCGATCGGCCGCGATGCTGCCGATGTCGACGCCGAGCGCCGCGCAGCACACCGCGAGAATCATGCCGCCGGCGGCCATGATCGCGATGTTGCCGCGCGGGTCGGCGCCGCAGCGGTGGATCAGATCACGAATGACTCCCATGCCTAGAACCCCCCGTAGGGAATCGCGGCGGAGCGCACGATGTGCGACGGCGGCATCGGAACGAACGGGAGCGCATAAATGAACATGCTCGAAGCGTCGTAATTCACCGTCACGATGAAGACGTTGGCATTCGACGGCGACGTCGCGGCCGCCGTGCTGAGCTTGGTACTGTTGATCAGTGGATAGGTGCCGGCATTGGCCGTGACGTAGTTCGACGCAAGCGAACTACGTTCGGCCTCGGTCATGCCGGCAATGGAAGCGCGGGCGGCTTCGGCTGTCAGTTGCTGAACGCCATGAACGACAGCGAGATAGGATCCGAACACGACGATGCCGAAAACGACCGTCAGAAAAATCGGTAACACCATCGCGAATTCGACCGCGGTAGCGCCGCGTCGACACGAGGACAGCTTGAAAGCACTGGCTAGGATTCTCGACATGTCGCCGAGATTGCCTAGCTTGCGTGAAAACTACCTATACAACTTCTGTTACCAACGAGAGCAATCGATCATCTCGAATGCAGGCATACTGATGAATATGCAGATAGAATGTGATGGACGCATCAGCGAATGTAATGACGAAAATCGTCCAGTTTCTAGATGCTCATGAACTTGGCGTGCAGATGTTCCAGAAGTTTTCCGTTCTTCTGCTTGAAGCCGCTTCGCGCGCACATCAGCATCTTGGGAACGGCCGGCGCCGGAAGATAATACTCATTGGCGGCGATTAACGGCGCCGGAACCAGTCGCTTCGGCAGCAATGTGAGGCCGATTCCAGCTTTTGCGGCCTCGATACGGGCGTGATAATCCGGGCTAGAAAATGCAATGCGGTAGATCATGCCCTTGCGCTCGAGCGCCTGCACCATGAGGTCGTGGGTAATCTGACCGGGCCACGTCAGCAGCGGGATCGGTGCACCGGGGCTTAGCGTGAAATCCTTCGTCCGCACCCAGCTCATTTCGTCGTCGCGCTGACCGATGACATCGACGGTGGGATCCGGCGCGCTGTCGCTCAAAGCAAGGAAGATGGCCACGTCGACATAGCCATCAAGAATACATTTGGCGATTTCGGCTGAGTGGTCGGCATAGATGGAGATATTGCTCATCTCCGCCTTGCTCATCACTTCCAACATCCGCTGCGAGTAGACGTTGCTCAGTCCGAGACGGATGCTGGTATCGTCGGGCGCGGCGCCGCGCAGCAGCAGCAGCTGATCGTTAGCCTCGAGAATTTTCTTGGCCTGCGCGAGCACAAGCTTGCCGAGTTCGGTCGCCGACGAGCCGTTGGCGGACTTCTGAAAGATGCTTCCGCCCACCGCATGTTCGATACGCTTGATCTGCGAACTGATCGCCGGCTGGCTCAAGCCCAAAAGCTTCGCAGCTTTGGTAATGCTGCCCGCTTCCGAAATACCGACAACGGAGCGCATAATCTCGGTCGGAATGCTGGAATGCTGATAGCGGCGATGCATGGTTTGTCCTTTGAGCTGCGCTTTCACACAGCATTTGGCGCTAGCGAAATGTGACGCCAAAGTCATCCGTTGAAAAAAAGCGGCGAGACCGAATAATTTTGTGGTGCTGGAAAGTTGAATGCAAACGATACAACGCGTTATCTCAAGTTGTATCGGGCGATCCAGTTGAATGCCAAGCTATTTCGCTCATTCACGATGCAATAGGGCGATAAGGCGCAATCCTATGATCAATACGGGTAGAGCTCTACCTCGCGTTAGCACGAAGGGCCTGTTTGGCGATCTGAAGCACGCAGGATGACTGTGATTCGAGGAGCATCTGAGGTCGTTCGCCGGAGGGTCCACAACTCAAACCGACCGCCGCCGCAAGACATGGTTCAGCGCAAACGACAACGCGACTCCGGCCAAGCCGCCGAACACCTTCACCTCGGCATCCGGCAACATGCCGTGCCGGTCCGGTGTGATCCGCTGAAGCATCTCCAGCATCACGGCGCTGCCGAGCACCATTACGAGCACCAGCCAGAAATGGCGCGGATAGGCCAAGCCGAACAAAAGCCCGAAGGCCGCAAAGGCGCCGAACCGCTCGATACTGACATTGCCGAGATGCGGACGCAGGCCGATCGGTGACAGCGTCGCATAGGCGATGAAGAGCAGTGTCGACCAGGCAATGACCACGACAAGCTTCTGGAACATGCCGCTGTCATACCCTAACGGGCACGGTCGGCCAGTCCTCTTTCGATCAACGGTTAATGGCGGACATACCGCGATACAGCCGAGAGATGCATCAGGGTTTTTGTGTGCGGCGCTGCCAGTTGTCGAAGGTTTCCGGCTTAATTTCGAAGCGGTCCTGCATGCGGGCATACATGGTGCCGGCAACGCGGCCGACCGGAAAATAGTTCTCGTAGACGGTCCGCAGCGTGGCCGGATCGACCACGCCGTCGCGCGCCTGGATGCCCAGCACCTCGCCGACCAGCAGGTCGCGCTCGGCGCCGAAATTCATCATCGTGACCTTGCGGCATTCCAGTGCCGCCGGCGCGCCCGCCAGATGCGGCACCGGCACGCTGACGCCGGCATTCATTGGCAACTGCAGCGCCTCGGGCTCGCCGATGTCGGACGGAAAGCCCATCGAACAATTGGCCATGTCGTTGGCGAGCGGTTCGTCCACCATGTTGATGACGAACAGCCCGTTGGCGCGCACGTTGCGCGTGGTGTCCTTGATGGAAAGGTCCGGCTTCACCTGCAGCCCGACCACCACCAGCGGCGGGTTCTCGGAAAATACGTTGAAGAACGAGAACGGTGCCGCGTTGACCACGCCTGCGGCGGAGATCGTGGTGATCAGCGCGATCGGCCGCGGCACCACGAGGCCGCACAGCAACTTGTAGCGCTCGGGAGCCGAAAGAGTCGCGAAGTCGAAATGAATCGTCATCTGTGATCGCCTTGTTGCGGACCGCCCGTCGCCTGAAGGCGGGAGCTATCCGATCTTGAACAGCCGGCTGGCATTGCCGTACAGCACCTGGTGGCGATCATTGTCCGATAGCGTGGAGCGGTTGACCAGCCCTACCGGGTCGTCGTCACCCATGTCGAAGGGATAGTCCGATCCCATCATGACGCGATCCACCCCGACCGTGGCCACGAGAGTATCGACCAGAGCCGGTGAGAACACGCAGGTATCGAACCACATCCGCTTCAGGTAGGTCGACGGCGCGTCGGCCGTAAGCTTGCGGACCTCGGGTCGGACCTTCCAGGCGTGATCCAGCCGCGCTGCGTAGAACGGATAGAAGCCGCCGCCATGGGCAATGATGACGTCGAGATCCGGATGACGATCGAGGATGCCGCCCATGATGAAATGCGCGGTCGCGATGGTCTCCTCGACCGGCTGACCGACGCTGTTGACCATGAAGAAATCGCCGAGCCGCTGGCCGTGCGAGAAGCCGAGCGGATGAATGAACAGCGGCACGCGCAGTTGCGCGAGGCGTGCATAGAGCGGATCGAACGCTGCGTTGGATAGTTCGCGGCCCTCCACCCGGGTGTCGATCTGGAAGCCGCGCAGCCCGAGCGCCTCGACGGCATGCACCGCTTCCTCGATGGCGCGCGTGGGAAAGCGCATCGGCAGCGTGCCCATGCCCGCGAAATGCGCGGGGTCCTGTGCCACCAGCGCCGCGATGTCCTCGTTCTGGACGCGCGACAGCGTGGCCTGCAGGTCCTCGTCGGCCCAGTAGTGCTGCTGCGCGGGCGCCGGCGCGATCACCTGGAAGTCCACCGCCATCTTCGCCATCACTTCGCGGCGCTTCGCGATATCGAGCATCAGCCCCGGCAGCAGCTTGCCCTGCTCCGCATCGGTTTCACGGCTGGCCGGCGACATGTCGCGAAGATAGGGATTATCCTCGGGGTCGTGATGACCGGCCACGAGCGGCGCGACGCGCTTGCTCAGCGCATGGGTGTGCATATCGATGATGGGCATGACGATCTTTTCTGTCAGTTCAGTTCGGCAGTATCGGGCACATGATGGTGCCAGTCGGTGGCGCCTTGGTAGGCATGGGCGGCGCGCAGGATCAAAGCTTCGGCATGCGGCCGGCCGACGAGCTGAAATCCGACCGGCAGTCCATCGCCATCGAAGCCGCACGGCACCGACGCGGCCGGCAGCCCGAGATAATTCACGCCGCGGGTGCAATGCGTGAGTTGTCCGATCACCGCAGCGACGGCAGCGGGGTCACCTTCGGTGGTTGCGGCGATGGTCGGCACGGGGATCACGATCGTCGGCAGCAGCGCCAGATCGGCATGGCCGATGCAGGAGGCGATCCATTCCTGCGTGATGCCGGCGCGCAGCGACAGCGCCTCGACATAGCGCGTCGCCGGATAGAACAGCCCGGGCTCGATGCGCGCGCGCACCTGGTCGGCATAGTCCTGCGGCCGCTCGATCAGCCAGCGGCGATGGATGGTGGCGGCCTCGACGCTCATGATGAGCTGCATCAGCGCGTTGATTACCGCCATGTCCGGCGGCATCGTCTCGGTGATCGTCACGCCGAGCGCGCGATAGGTCTTGATGGCGGCGTCGAGCCGTGCGGCGATGTCGGGATGCAGCAGTTCGCGGTAAGTTCCGCCGGGCACCGCGATGGTAAGGCCCTTCACGCCGTCGCCAATCGCCGACTCGTAATCCCGCGCCGCGATCACCGACAGCATGCGCGCGGCGTCGCGCGCGGTGCGCGTCAGCGGCCCGGCGCAGTCCAGCGATGCCGACAGCGGCATCACGCCGTCGGCCGGCACCAGTCCCCAGGTCGGCTTCAGCCCGACCAGCCCGCACATCGCGCCGGGATGGCGCAGCGAGCCGCCGGTGTCGGTGCCGAGCGATCCCGCAACCAGCCGCGCGGCAACGGCGACGCCGGAGCCCGACGACGAGCCGCCCGGCACATGCGCCGGGCTCCACGGATTGAGCGCGTGGCCGTTGTGCTCGTTGTAACCGGTCGGGCTCATGGCGAATTCGGCGAGTTGCAGCCGGCCGAGATCAAGCGCGCCGGCGGCGTCGAGCCGGGTGATCACCGTGGCGGTAACGTCGGCCCGGAAGTCAGCTCGGATCTTCGCGCCGCCGGCGGAGAGATCGCCGGCGCGATAGAACAGATCCTTGTGCGCCAGCGGCACGCCATGCAACGGCGGCAGTGGCGCGCCCGATGCGCGCCATTTGTCGGCGGCTTCCGCGGCGGCCAGCGCGCGGTCGTCATCGAGCCGCACCACGGCGTTGAGCTTGCGGCCGACGATGTCGAGCCGTTCCAGCGCCACGGTGGTCGCGTCAAGCGACGTCACCTCGCCATGCGCGATGGCGTCGGCAAGGGCACAGAGATCGAGGCTGGCGATCGCGCTTTGCATCAGCGCTCGTCCTCGCCGGCGAGCCAGGCCTGATATTGATAGGGCGACGAATCGAATGCGAGGCTGCGCAGCGCCGCGGCTGCGACGGTCGCATTGGTGTCCGACACCAGCTTTGCCATGCGCGGCGCGCGCTCGGCAGCACCTGGCGTGACGTTCAGATCGGCCGCGATCTGCTGCAACGACTCTTCGTTCATGTCGTCCTCACTGCACGCCGAGGCGCTGGAACAGCACGTCGGTCTGCTGGTTCAATTCCGCCGCCGTGCCGTGATGCACCACCTGGCCGGTCTCCAGCACATAGACGCGGTCGGCCACCGCCAGCGCGCTGTACAGGTTCTGCTCCACCAGCAGGATCGACAGGCCCTCTTTCTTCAGATCGAGAATGATGTTTTCGAGGTGCTGCACCATCACCGGCGCAAGGCCTTCGGACGGCTCGTCCATCAGGATCAGTTCGGGATCGATCATCAGTGCGCGCCCGACCGCGAGCATGCCGCGCTCGCCGCCCGACAACTGCCCGCCGCGGTTGTTGCGGCGCTCGGCAAGGCGCGGGAAGATGCCGAACACGCGGTCGACGGTCCAGCCCATCTTGGCGCGCGGGCTCTTCAGCATGGTCAGATGCTCCATCACCGTGAGCGACGGAAACAGCCGCCGGCCCTGCGGCACGATGGCAATCTTGCGGGCGGCGATGTCATGCGGGCGCAGGCCGACGAGGCTCTCGCCGCGCCAGGTAATCGAGCCCGAGCGCACCTGCGGTGGCATCAGGCCCATGATCGAACGGATGAAGGTGGTCTTGCCCATGCCATTGCGGCCGAGCAGCGCCACGATCTCGCCGGCGCGCACCTCGAGCGAGGCGCCGCGCACGACCACCGCGTCGCCGTATCCGCTGTGCAGATCCTTGACCTCAAGCATGACGCGGCTTTCCGAGATAGACTTCCTGGACCTTGGCGTTGCGGCGGATGCCCTCCGGCGGCTCCTCCACCAGCACCCGGCCCTCGAACATGCAAGTGACAAAATCGACCAGGCCGAGCGCGAGATCCATGTCGTGCTCGATCAGGATCACCGTGATCGACGCATCAAGCCCGCGGATCACCTCGGCGATCATCGAGCGCTCCGACGGCGACAGGCCCGCCGCGGGCTCGTCGAGCAACAGCATTTTTGGCGTGGTCACCAGCGCGATGGCGATCTCGAGCTGGCGCTGCTCGCCATAGGACATTTCCTTGACAATGACGTCGGCGCGCTCGGCGATGCGCGCGGCGCGCAACGCGTCCCTGATCCGCGCAGCTTCGGCTGCGTCGGTGTCCGGCGATCCGAACAGCGAGAATTTTTTCGGCGTGAGGCCGCGCAGCGCCAGCACCATGTTGTCCTGCACGCTCAGCGTCGGAAACAGGTTGGTGATCTGGAACGTGCGGGAGATGCCGAGCTTGGCGCGCCGGTGCGGCGGCAGCTTCGTGACATCGTGGCCGTCGAACATGATCCGTCCCGCCGTCGGCGGCACCGCGCCGGCGATGGCGTTGAACAGCGTGGTCTTGCCGGCGCCGTTGGGCCCGATGATGGCGCGCCGTTGGCCGCGCGGCACGACCAGGCTGACGCCATCGACCGCCCGCAAGGCATCGAAGGCCACCACCACGTCAGTCAGGCTCAGGATCGGTTCGGACACATGTTATCCAGTAGTGTTGGACGAGAACGAGTAACAAGCACTGCGAGCTCCCTCCCCCCTCGGGGGGAGGGTTGGGGAGAGGGGGCGCCACAGGCACTACCTGAACGAAGAGGCGCCCCCCCCCCCCCCCCGGGGCCGGGGGGCCCAACCCCCCCGGGGGGCGGGAGAAAAACAA
>JBEVEC010000355.1:0-21782 GCA_040512975.1 Tardiphaga sp.
TGTCCTTCAGCGCGACGGTCTTGCCCTTGAGTTTGCCGCTGGCAGCACCCTTGACCACCGACTTGCGGTACCAGGCGTTGCGCTCGTTCTCTTCCGGGCCCGGGCGATAGCCGGGCGTGCGCGGGTATTTCACCTCGGGCACTTCGTCCGGCAGCGAGGCTACGATGTTGTAGGAGTCGACCGATCCTTGCATCAGGGACCGGAATGAGACGACGTCTTCAGGCGACAGCGACAAGCCGCATTGATCGGCGATGGCGAGGAGTTGATCGGGGGTTGGAAGAGCGACCACGCTGATGTCTCCTGATCTTCACGAATGCGACCGCGGCGGCTGACTAGCGCCAGTAGCGGAATGAGGACAACGGTGTCACCCCCAGGCTTCAATAGAAGGGGAAACATTTTCCTTTTCAAGTATTATTTTTGCGCGACCGGGCTTGAATGCTGCGACGTCGCTAGAAGGTCCGGATCAGATTGAAATCGAGGCCGGCGGCCTCGGCGAGATA
Source organism: Tardiphaga sp. (assembly GCA_040512975.1). Classification (GTDB taxonomy): domain Bacteria; phylum Pseudomonadota; class Alphaproteobacteria; order Rhizobiales; family Xanthobacteraceae; genus Tardiphaga. Next base: position 501 of record JBEVEC010000355.1, read on the forward strand.
GATCGGCATTCTGGCCCGACCCGCGCGCATGGTGATTTCGCCGCGCGCGCCTTGATAGGCCACGCTAGATGCCGCGCCCAGCAATGGGCGGACGTCAAATGAGCCGGCCTTGGTCGCGACGGATTCCAGGAACCTCAAGCCTTCGTAGTTAGATTGGGCGATCGATCCCGGCGCGGGGGCGCAGCGGCCGAACGACGACTCGTATTGAGCACGAAACGCATCGTTGGCGGCCGAGGCGCGGCCGACGAAATAGCCCGACGCACAATAAAGCCCCTCGGAGCTGTCCGCGCCCATGCCAAGCAGAAGCGTTTCGTCCATGGCGCCTGCCAGCCGCAATATCCGCGATGCGAGGCCGTGTTCGGCAAAGGCGCGGTTGAAGACGATGCTGTCGGTGCCGATCAGCGAGATCACCACGACGTCCGGGCGGGCCGCGCGGATGCGCGCGATATGCGCATCATGGTTCTGTTCGCCGAGTGCCACGAATTCCTCGCCCACGACGCGGCCGCCGGCTTCGGCGATGTATTTCTTGGTGGCCTTGTGGGCCAGCCACGGCCAGACATAGTCGCTGCCGATCAGATACCAGCGTTTTGCCTTCTTCTCGGTCGCCAGCCAGTCGATGGCCGGGCGCGACTGATCGCGCGGCGTTTCGCCGATCGCCATGACGCCGGGGGTGCGCTCGCCGCCTTCATAGACCGGGGTGTAGATATAGGGCACGCGGCCGGCGATCACCTTGCGCAGCGCCACCCGCACGGCGCTGATATGCGAGCCCATGATGATATCGGCATCGCCGGCCGCGATCATGTCGGCGGCCGTGCGCTTGACCTCATCGATGTCGCCGCCGGCATCGTAAAATACCGGTTCGATCTCGCGCCCGAGAATGCCGCCGCGCCGGTTGATCTCCGACGCCGCCAACATCATGCTGTTGGTGCCAGCCAGTCCCCAGATGCCCGCCGGCCCCGACAGGCCGATGAAATTGACAACGCGCAGCTTCTCGCGATTGCGGCGGCGTGGAAAAAGATCGGGCCGCGCAAAATCGCCGCCAGTGCCCTGCCCGTCCTGAAAACCGCGCATCAACCACGGCGCCGTCATCGGCGGCGCGCCGGTCATTCCGATTGGCGGTGGTGAGAGCATGGCGCTCTCCTTTCGACATGGTCAGCGGCGGAGCAGTCTGAGGTTGCCGGTCATTGCGCTGAAGAATACCGTAGAGGAAAATGTTGAATATTCAACGATTCCCGTGCATAGGGATCAGGCAAAGCCGCCGAATATTCATCACTCGTCCAGCAAAGTCTCCCGATCGTGGCCAAAACGCCCAGCACGCCCATCACCGACCACCTCGCTTATCTGCTGGCGCAGGCCAACCGCGAGATCAATCGCCAGCTCGATGCGCGCTTCAAGAAAGAGGGCGTGCCGGTCGAACAGTGGCGCATTCTCAAGGTGCTGTCCGACGGCAAGGGCCATTCGATGGGTGATCTCGCCGAAGCCGTGCTGCTCAATCATCCGACCCTGACCAAGATGGTCGACCGCATGGTGTCCGATGCGCTGGTCTACCGAGTTCAGGATCCCGACGACCGCCGCAAGGTGGTGATGTTCATGTCTGACCGCGGCAAGACGCTGACCCACCGGCTGAACGCGCTGGCTTTGAGCCAGGAAGCGCATATCGCCGAGAATTACGGCAACAAGGCCACGGCAGACCTCAAGCGGCTGCTGGAAAGCCTGATCGAAAAGGCGAACTAGGCTTTCCAGCGCGCCTTCGTATTAGCTCAAATACGTTTTCAGGATCGACGCACCCAGCGTGTATTTCGGGTCCACCATGTTGCCGAGGCGGACGCGGCCGCATTGGGTCAGCAGCATATAGGCGTCCTCTTCGGTGAAGCCGTAGTCGGTGGCCATCCAGCGGATCAGTTCACGATAGGCGATGCGCGCGGCGTCTTCCATCGGGCGGGCCGAGCCGATGGTCATGAAGAATTTCTCGGTTTCCAGCCGCGGCCATTTGAACGACCACTTCTTGATCAGGTCGACCTGTACCGTGGTGACCGTCGGGTGCTCCAGTGCCACGCCGCACAGTTCGCCGTCGCCCTGGCAGGCATGGCAATCACCGAGATAGAGCAGCGCGCCCGCCGTGTTGACCGGCAGATAGATCACCGCGCCGACGCCGACATCGGGCAGATCCATGTTGCCGCCGTAATAGTCCGGAACCAGTGATGAGATTGCCTCGATCTCCGGCGACACGCCGATGGTGCCGATGAAGGGATCATAGGGCAGCGTGATCTTGTCGCTCCACTTGACGCCGCCCTCGACGGTGACCTCGACCTTCTTGACGCGTTCCGGCAGCGGCGGATTGAGCAGCGCCGTGTCGCCGGTGGCGACCAGCCCGCCGAATTCGGTGATCAAGCAGGTGGTGCCGACCGGCTGCGGACCGCGCGGCACGATGGACTTGATATAGACCGCCAGCACGTCGCCCTTCTCGGCGCCGTTGACATAGATCGGGCCGTTCTGCGGGTTCAGGAACGGAAAGTTCAGGATCTCGCTTGGCTTGTCCGTTTCATGCTTGATCTTCCCCTCGAACGCGTCGTGGGTTTCAGCTGAAATCACAGACCCCGGATCGACCTTGAGCACCGGATCGACGAATGGGCCGTAGACATAGTGATACTTGCCCTGGCTCTCCTCGGTGATCGAATAGGATTGTCCCGGCTTGCCTTTGGCGAGACCGCGGCGGGCCATGATGGAATTGTCGAGCCATGACATAATGGTCATCCTTCTGCTGGTTGAATCCAAAGCTAGACCGCAAGGTGCCGGCGCACGGTGTCGCGGTCATCGAGATCTTCAAGTGTCAGGGCGGCGACGATGCGCCCCTTGTCCATCACATAGCAACGCTGCGCCATGGCGCGGATCATGTCGAGGTTCTGCTCGACCACGATGACCGTGACCCCGGTGCGCCTGTTGAGGTCGACGATGGTGCGTGCGATGTCCTGCACGATCGACGGCTGGATGCCTTCGGAGGGCTCGTCCAGCAGGATCAAGGCCGGGTTCGCGATCATCACCCGCCCGATCGCCAGTTGCTGCTGCTGGCCGCCCGACATGGTGCCAGCTGCCTGCCGGCGGCGTTCGGCGAGGATCGGGAATGTCGCGTAGACGCGGGCATAGTCGTCGGGCGTCGCCTTGCCGGCGATCATCTCCCCGACCTTCAGGTTCTCCTCGACGCTCATGCGCGGAAACACGTCGCGGCCCTGCGGCACGTAGCCGATGCCGAGCCGCGCGCGGCGATGCGCCACCATGGCGCTGACGTCGTCGCCCTTGAAGACGATATTGCCTTCGGTCGGCGGCAGCAGCCCGATCAGCGTCTTCATCAGCGTCGACTTGCCGACGCCATTGCGGCCAATCACGGCGACGATCTCGCCTTCACGGACGTCCATGTCGACGCCCTGCAGCACCGGCTTGCCGCCGTAGCCCGAGCGCAGCTTCAGCGCCGAGAGCAAAACTTCCTGTCGTGGCGCTTCAGGCATGCCCGTGCCCCAGATAGATCTCGGCGACGCGCTCATCGGCGACGATCTCGTCAATGGTGCCCTGGGCAAAGATCTTGCCGAGATGCAGCACGGTAACGCGGCGGGCGACCTGGCGCACGAAGCTCATGTCGTGCTCGACAGCCAGTACCGTGACGCCATCGGCGTTCAGCGTCTTGACGATCTCGCCGGTGGCATGGGTTTCCGCCGGCGACATGCCTGCGGTGGGCTCGTCGAGCAGCAGCAGTTTCGGCTTCAGGCTGATCGCCATGCCGATCTCCAGCCACTGCTTCTGGCCGTGGCTGAGATTGCCGGCATATTGCGGGCCGACATCGGAGAGGTTTAGAAATGACAGCAGCCGGTCGACTTCGGCGGCCAGTGACGCGCTTTCTAGATGGTGCTGCAGCGCGATCTCCAGGTTCTGTCGCGCGCTCAGCGCCTTGAAGATACCGGGCACCTGAAACTTGACGCTCATCCCGCGCCGGATCCGCTGGAACGATTTCATCGCGGTGATGTCCTCGCCGGCATAGATGATGTGGCCGCTGGACGGCAGATGCTCGCCGAGGATCAGGCGAAAGAAAGTGCTCTTGCCGGCGCCGTTGGGGCCGATCAGGCAATGCAACTCGCCGTCGTCGAGGGCGAAATTGACATTGGCGGTGACATGCAGTCCGCCGAACCGCTTGTTGAGGTCACGGGTCTCCAGGATCGGCATCACGACGCCTCCCGGGAGCGCGTGCGCAGCCGTGCCACGAAGCGCGCGAAGGTCACGATCAGCCCCTCAGGCGCGATCAGCACCGTGGCGACCAGCAGCGCGCCCATCACCACCAAGGCGTATTGGCTGCCATAGATGGTCAATGCCTGGAACGCCGACAGCACCGCGAGGGTGCCGATCAGCGTTGCGGTCAGATCGCCGCGGCCACCGACGGCGACCCAGACGATCGGCAGCGCCGCCGCGGTGATGCTCATGCTGGACGGCGTGATGTATTGGCCCCACGAGGTGTAGAGTGTGCCGCTGAGCCCGGCCAGTGCCGCGCCGATCACGAAGGCGATGAGCTGATATTTGCGGATGTCGTAGCCGAGCATCTCGGCGCGCTCGGGATTTTCCCGGATCGCCACCAGCACGTTGCCGAATTTGGAATTCACCAGCATACGCAGGCCGAGATAGGTCACGACCAGGAGGGCCAGCACCACGTAATAGAGCTCGACGTCGGGAAACAGCACGATGTCGCCGCCGAACCACGGCAGCGTCAGCGGCGGCATCCCGTTCATGCCGTTGTAGCCGTTGAGGCGCGCCGTGCCGATGTGCCATTCGGGACCTGCGGTCTGCGCCATGAAGCGCTCGAACACCAAGGTGACCGACAGCGTCACGATGCCGAGGAACACGCCGCTGATGCGGCCGAAATACAGGAAATAGCCAAGCACGGCCGCGAACAGCGCGGACATCACGAGCGATGCCAGCAAGGCCAAAAGGGTGAAGCCGTAGGCCGCGCCGAGATTGAGCGTCAGCACGCCATAGGTGTAGCCGGACAGGCCGAAGAACGCCGTCTGCCCGAAGCTAAGCGTGCCGCCATAGCCCCACACCAGGCATAGCCCCAGCGCCATGAAGGTCCAGGTGAAGAAATAGACGGTGTTGCCGACGGTGTAGCCGTCCGCCAGTTGCGGATAGGCCAGTGCCGCGAGCAGCACGGCCACAGCCGCGCTCCAGAACCACGGGCCGCGGCCGAGTGTCTGCGGGCCTTCGAGCAGCCGGATGAAAGGCAATGACCGCATCTCAGCTTCGCTCGCGCAGGATGAAACCGGAGATGCCCTTCGGCAGCACGCGGATCACGATGATGACGGCGAACAGCAGCCCGATCTGGCCGAACAGCTGGCCCTGCCACGAGGTCATGGCGGCCTTGACGATGCCGAGGATGGCCGCCGCCGGCGCGGTGCCGAGGAAAATGTCGGCGCCGCCGACCACCACGGTGACGAAGGCCTCCATGATAAAGGTGCTGCCCATGGTCGGCACGATGGTCATGGTCGGCGCGTAGAGCCCGCCGGTGAGCCCAGCCAGCGCGGCTCCGAGCGCGAATGTCATGCTGTAGACGAATTTGGTATCGACCCCGAGCGCCTCGGCCATATGCGGCACCTGGATGGTGGCCCGCGCCAGCACGCCGAAGCGCGTCTTGTTGAAGGCGAGATACAACCCGGCGAGTACCGCCAGTGCAGCGGCGATCAGCACAAGACGGTAGGTCGAATAAGAATAATGCCCGACGGTGAAGCTGCCAAGCGGCACGCCGACCCCGGGCACGCTGGAGCCGAGCATGATCAGCGTGCCCTGGGTCGCGATCAGGCTGAGGCCCCAGGTGGCAACGATGGTGTCCATCGGCCGGTCGTACAGCTGCCGCACCACCAGGCGTTCGATGACCAGGCCGACGGCGCCGGCCACCAGCGCACCGCACAGCACGGCGAGCGGCAGCGGCAATCCCATGCGCGCCGCGGTGACGGTGACATAGGCCCCGCACATGATGAATTCACCATGGGCGAGGTTGATCACGCCCATCATGCCGAAGATCACCGCCAAGCCGCAGGCCGCGAGCACAAGGAAGGCAAAGGCGTCGCCGCACTGGTAGATGAATCCGAACAGGGGACTGAGAACGTCCATTCAGGACCTCGGTGGGAGGGCAATGCGGCGGCGTTGTGGTCACCTCTCCCCGCCGGGGAGAGGTCGGAGTCCGGAGCGAAGCGAAGGGCTCCGGGTGAGGGGGCTCAATTTGCGAAACAAGAGGCCCTCACCCGCCCGGCTTCGCCGGTCGACCTCTCCCCGGCGGGGAGAGGTAACGAAGCTTTTTACTTACTTCGGCGGCGGGTTGCTCGGCGTATACTGCGCCATCGGATCCTTCTTGGTCAGGTCGCAGCCGGCGTCGCCCAGCCAATACGGCTTGATATCGTTCCACACCTTCGGGAAATCGATGGAGTGATCGTCACCCACATGCGCCATGTAGATGGTGTGCGACATGTGCTGGCTCTTCGGGTCGATGCACACCTTGCCCTCCGGCGCGTCCATGCAGACGTCGCCCTTGGCGATCACCGCGCGCAGGTCCGCCCGCGCGGTCTTGCCGCCGGCCTTTTCGACCATCTGCTTATAGAGATAGACCGCCAGATAGGAATTCTCGGCTTCCTGGTTGATGTAAGGCTCGTTCGGGAATTTCGCCTTCCACTTGGCCACGAAGGCCTTGCTCTCTGGCGTGTCAACTTCCTCGACGTAATTTACCGTCGCATACATGTTGGCGAGGCTCGGCGGCTTGAAGCGCTTGTGCTCGTAGCCCTGGCCGACATTGACCGACGAGCCCATCGGCACCTTGAGGTTGGCCGCCGCCGCCTGCTCGTAATAGGAAGCCTGCGCGGTGCCGACCAGCAAGGTGATCAGCACATCCGGCTTGACCTTCTGGATGTTCTGGATGGTCTGCGAGAATTGCGAAACACCGAGCGGGATGAACTCCTCGCCGACCATCTCGCCACCGTTCTGCTTGACGATCTGCCGCACCCATTCGGCGGAGATCTGGCCGAAATTGTAATCGGCGGCGATGGTGTAGACCTTCTTGCCGTATTTCTCCATCATCCACGGGATCAGCGTCGAGAACTGCTGCTCCGGCACCGCGCCGGTGACGATCATATGGCCGTCGCAGACACCGCCTTCGTACTGGTTGTTGTAGAAGGCGAAGCCGTTGAGCTGATCGACGATCGGACGGTACGCCTCGCGCGAGGCGCTTGAGAAGCCGGCAAATACGACGTCGACCTTGTCGCGCTGGAGCACGCGGCGCATGAATTCCTGGTAGCGCGTGTTGTCCGACTGGGTGTCGTAGGTCACGAGCTCGAGCTTGCGCCCGGCAATGCCGCCCGCGGCGTTGATCTCGTCGGTGGCGAGCTGGATGCCGTGAACCTTGCCGATGGTCGCCAATGCGAAGTCGCCGGACTGGTCCTCCAGCACGCCGAGCTTGATCGGATCCGCCGCATAGGCCGAACCGGCGGCAAGCAGCCCCATTCCGATGAGGGACGCAATGCGCGACCCTCGCGCGATACTCTGCAACATGTGTCTCTCCTCTGTTGAACTATTTGGCGCGTCGTTCCTGCAGATCGACATTGCCGGATTGGTGGTCGTCGGTTTGACGGATCAAGTCCCTGCACAGGTCTTCCATGGTCTGCCGCGTGGTCATGCAGCGCCGGCGCAGCAGGTCGTAGGCCGCGTCGTCGTCGATCCCGTGCTCCGACATCACCCGGATGATGGCCTTGACCACGTCGCGCCGCCCGCGGCGGCGGCGCTCCTGATCTTCGAGCAGCGTCTCAAGGTAACGGTGGCGGCGGTATTCGTTGATGCCGACGAATAGCGCCGGATAGACCGCCGAGCTGTGGATGGGCTTGCGCAGGAACGAAGTGGCGCCTGCACGCATCAACGCCTTGAGGCGGCTTGGCGCGGTGACGCCGATTAGGCCGATCACCGGTGCCGGCGGCATGCGGCCGACGGGACTCAACGGCAATGTGGCGGCGTCGCCGATATCACCATCGATGAAGATGATGTCACGCTCCGGCTGCAGCGATGCCGGATCGATCGCAGATACGCTGGTCACGACGTCGCCGGCATCCGTGGTTACGCCCAGCCGTTCCAGCGCGGTGACAAGCACGTCCATCGACACCGCGCGATCCGTGATGATAAAGGCTCGCCCGCCATTGAAGTTCTGCAGCAGTCGCGACTCGGTCATGACACCAGCCTCAGCGCGGGAGACGGGGCGGCTTCGAACCGCCCGGAATTGTTGACGAGATAAGGATCGGGCTGAACCGGCGCGGCGGCTTCGCTGACCAGATCAAACCTGGCGTTGCGGTTCGATCGCCCGATGCGCGGCGTCAGGTAGCAATGGAAAGTCGGCTCATCGATCCACACCCTGCCCTGCGGCGCATCGAGTCGCTGATGAACCAGTTGCGACTTGACGCCGCGCGGATCGTCCCCGCCCGCCGCGGCCGCGCTGCGGGCCAGCAGCCAGACAGCATTATAAGATGCCTCGGCATCCGCAGATGCGGTCGGTCCGTCCGGAAACATCTTTGTATAGGCCTGCAGGAAACGGCCATTGTCCGGATTCGCGATGGAACAGAAATACACGCTCGAGCTCAGATGGCCGTCCACGGCATCGCCGCCGATCGCCTCGAGCTCCGGCTCCGACAGCGAGCAGCTCGCGACCGGGATCTCGCGGGCCTGATCGATGCCGGCGACGACGCACGCGGCGCGAAAATGCCGGAAGAACTCGTAAGCAGACGTGCCTATCAGTGTGAGAAACACAAAGGACGGCCGTGCTGCGATAATCGCTGCGATCACCTGCCGGAAATCGGTATCGCCGACCGCAAAATAGCGCTCGGCCACCACGGACCCGCGGCGCGCCACTACGCTTTCGCGCAGGATGCGGTTGTTCTCCCATGCCCAGATGTAGTTTGAGCCGACACAAAAGGCGTGGCGACCATGGTTCTGCAGAAGATACTCGACCAACGGAAGCACGTGCTGGTTGGGCGCCGCACCAGTATAGACGACGTTGCTCGAGCTTTCGAAACCTTCGTAATGCGACGGGTACCAGAGCATCCCGTCATGCTTCTCGAACAGCGGGATCACTTCCTTGCGGGCCGACGAGGTGTAGCATCCGACCACGTGGCGAATGCCCTGCTGCAACAGACACAACGCGTGCGCTGCATATTGCGCAAGATCGCCGCCGGGATTGCAGATGAACGGGTTGATCCGAACATCGAGTTCGGACTCGTTGACCTCCTGCGTTGCCAGCAGCGCGCCATTCAGCATCGATTGCGCAACGGTCCCGTAAGAGCCCGTCGATGAGAACAAATATCCGACATCGAGTGTCTGACGCGACATGCAATCAACCCAACGCAACAAGCCTGCTGTCCAGGCTTCGGCGAACGATGCCGTGTGAGATGGTGCGAATGGGAAGCGCCAATGTGAGCATCCTTGCTCAGCGCATGATGAAAGGCTCGCTCGGCCACGAATTTCTGTCAAGCAATATTTGCCGACCAACTATCATTTCGAAGATGCGGCGACTTGGATGACATGCCGCATCCCGTACTCCGCAGGTACTTGCGCAATTCCTGTGCGCACCGCGATGAAACGCGCGGCAACCCTGGCGTCCCGGCATCACAGAACCAGAGGCGCCACGCCAATCGGATCAATCGCGCGTCACACTGCTTTTGTGAGTGCGCCATCGATGATCAGATTTGTGCCAGAGATGCGGCTAGCGACGGGACTGGCCAAAAACACAACGCCGGCGGCGACTTCCTGCGGCGTGCCCATCTTGGCGGTCGGATTCAGCGACATCGCCGTCCTGAACAATTCGGGATTTCCGTTCTCGATGTTCTGCCAGATGCCACCGTCGAAATAAGTATTGCCGGGCGAGACCGCGTTGACGCGAATGCCTTTGGCGATCAGTTGGCTGCTGAGCCCCTTGGCATAGTGGATCAGCGCCGCCTTGAAGGCGCCGTAGGAGCCGGCAGCGAAATCGACCTCGAAGCCGGAGACGCTGGACACGATAACGATCGCGGCAGCTTTGGACTGTTCGAGATAAGGCAGTGCGGCGGCGACGGCATTGACGGTGTGCATCATGTCAACGCGAAAGGATCTCTCCCAGGTGTCCGGCGTATCGCCCACGGCGAGCGCGCTGACATTGCAGACCAGGATGTCGACACCGCCAAGTTCGGCCGCGGCGCCCTCGACCCATGCCTTCAGCGCAACGGGGTCGCCGACGTCCACGGATGAGCCCTGCGCTTTGATGCCCCTGGTGGCGAGCGATGCTCTGACCTTTCCCACCTCCTCGGCGTTGCGGGCGCAGATCGCAACATTGGCTCCCTCATCCGCAAACAGTTCGGCAATGGCGAGGCCGATGCCCTTGCTCCCGCCGGTGACCAGCGCACTGCAGCCCCTGAGACCCAGATCCATGTCATCCTCCATTTCACGATCGTCGACGCGGTCGATGATCCCATCGTGGCATCTTGTTGCCTGCAATCTTCGTTCCAAAGGAAATGGACGTCAGCAAATGCTGGTCGGCCGCGCCGACGAGCTGACGAGGCTGAACAGCATGAGAGCGCCGGGCTTCCCTTCATGCGGCAGCGGTCGCTTCGATAGCTGTGACGATCAGGAGCTCGTCCATTGATCGAAAGGCCGTCCCGCCCTATCCATAAAACTCCGAATCGGCACGTATGATTGACCTCGATTGCATGTCTGACAGCGCGACGACCCTTGCGGCGATGGCCGAGAGCCTTGCGAAATCCGGCGACTACCGCGTTCTTCGCCGGCTTGTGCCTCGCACCGAATTCGCGCAATCGGATGGCCAGGCCGTCAAGTCTGGCATTCTTCTGGACGTCGAGACAACGGGACTTGATCCCGTCCGGGACGAGGTGATCGAGCTGGCCATGGTCAAATTCGACTATCGTCCGGATGGAACGATCGTCAGGGTCTCAGATGCGTTCACGGCGTTCCAGGAACCGTCAAAGCCCATCCCTCGTGAAATCGTCGACCTGACGGGCATTACGGACGAAACCGTCGCCGGCCATCACATCGATGAGGCGGCGGTCGCCGCATTTGCTGAAGACGCCGTCATCGTGATCGCGCACAACGCCAATTTCGACCGCAAATTCGCCGAACGCTATTGGAGCCTGTTTCAGCACAAGGCCTGGGGTTGCTCGGCCACCGAAGTGGATTGGCGCAAGCAGGGCTTCGATGGATCGCGCCTCGGCTATCTGCTGGCCGGCGCAGGTTTCTTCCATCACGCCCACCGGGCCATCGACGACTGCCATGCCCTCCTCGAGATCCTGGCCCTCGAATTGCCGACGCTGGGCAAGACCGCGCTCGCCGCCCTTCTGGAGCGGGCCCGCAAGCGAACGATGCGGATCTGGGCCGAGCAGTCGCCGTTCGAACTCAAGGACGAACTGAAACGCCGCGGCTACCGCTGGTGCGACGGATCCGAAGGGCGGCTGAAGTCCTGGTACATCGATGTCGACGAAGACCAGCAAGCCGCGGAGATCGATTTCCTGAGAACCACGATCTATTTGCGGGAGGTCGAACCCCGGGTGCAGGCGCTGAGTGCGATGAGCAGGTTCTCAGTCCGGGCTTAGGCCGGCCGGCGGTCTGTTGCTCACCGCTCGATCGCTTTCTATGTGATAGTCGCAGCTTCGACGACATACATCGGCCTGCATGTACTGCGCATTTGCGGCACGCCGGCGCATCATGGTCGATCTGCGGTGCGGGAAACGGCGAACCGGACAATTTCGTCGAATGACGGATCGTAGCTGTCACGGGTTTCGAGGTCTCAGCTGTTCCTTTGAAAATTTTTTCGCCCCATACGCCCGACGCGGCGATCGCAAGGATTGAAGCCCGGGCGGAACAGGGCGTTCGGAACTAATACGTTTGGGTCGCGGCCTTTCTCCCTGCGGAGTTCGACCGGCTCGGTCGCGCCTTTTTCGCGGGACGCAGCCCACGGAAGATCGTTGCCAGATCAGACGGCGGCTCATCCTTGAACTCAAGGTTCAGTCGCTGCTCGACGTGAATGAAATGATGGCGCGACAGGTCGATGGCACTTGGCATGTCGCGGGCGCGGAGTGCCTCGACGATGGCGCCGTGCTCCTCGACGGCGCAGATCGACTGGCTGGCCGGCTCATAAACCGAGACCATCACCGACGATCGGCTCAGCAGATCGCGCAGGAAGCGCGACAGTTCGGCGTTTCCGAGGGCGTCGACCAGATGGATGTGAAAGGCGCCTGAGAGCCGCACCGACGCCGCGCGATCGCCGTTCAGGGCCGCCTGCCTCTCCTGCGCCAGATGCGCGTCCAGTCGTGCCAGAATGGCGTCATCGAGGATGCGGACCAGTTGCACCAGCACGCCGGCCTCCAGCACGCGGTGCGCCTCGTAGACCGCCTTGATCTCCGCAACCGTCGGCTGAGGCACGCGCGCGCCGCGGTTAGGGACGATCTCGATACGGCGCTCGGCGGCCAGACGGTGCAGCACCTTGCGGATGCGCTCGCGCGACACGCCGAAGCATTCGGCAAGCTTGTGCTCGGCGAGCTTGGTCCCGGCCTTGAGACGACCTTCCATGATGGCGCGGCCGATAGCGTCGTGGATCTCCGCATCCTTGTCCGGATCGGCCTTGGCTGCCCGCACTGTTGGTTTCTTCAAGCCCACGCTGTCGCCTTTCGATTGTGCACATTAATCCAAATAATGTGCACATTATACTTACTGTAGATCCGTACTGTCTGAGGGGCGCCGCACAACATACGACAAGAACAGCCATTTTTCAAATTGTGCACATTTGGCACGAAGCTTGCGAGGGCTAGACCGACGTCACCACAGGCCGAAGCGAGGATCGCCATGATTCACAAGCCGTTGCTCTCCCGTCGCATGACCCTGAAGCTCGGCGCCGGCGCCTTGCTCGGCAGTGTCGCCATGCCGTCCCTCGTTCGCGCCGCCACCAAAGAGATCGTCATCGGCGGTCCTGCCGGAGCGGCTAAATATTTCAATGCCGACGTGTTTCCGCTCGTCGAGAAGAAGCTCGATATCAAGATCCTGTACGAGGGCACCAACTCGCTGACGAACCTGCAGAAGATGCAGGCGGACGCAGGCAGCCCGAAGATGTCCGTGGTGATCATGGACGATCCGGTGATGCTGCCCGCCGCCGATGAAGGCCTGATCACGCCGATGAGCATGTCGGGCGTGCCCAATCTCAACAAGCTGGTGAAGGGCGCCGTGCATCGCGACGCCCTATGGGCAAACTACCAGAAGCCGTGGGCCGGCATCGCCTACTCCACCAAGCGCATGAAGGCCGGACCGGCGAGTTGGACCGAGCTGTGGGACGCGAAATACGCCCAGAAGGTGATCGTGCCGTCGCTGCAGAACACCGAAGGATTCTGGACACTGCTCGCCGCCGCCCATATCGAAACCGGAAAGCCCTATCAGGACGCGCAATACGAGATCGACGCCGCGTTCCGCAAGCTCAAGAGCCTGAAGCCTAACCTGCTTAACGTCTATACCAACGCGCCGCAGGCCATCAATCTGCTCGAGCAGGGCGAGGCCTGGATGATCGCGGGGCAGTTCTCCGCCTATACGCTGATCCGCAAGGCCGACAGCTCGCCGGTCGATCTCGCAATCCCCGAGGGCGCCGGCTTCGCGATGCCATCGGGCATCGCCAAGGTGAAGGGCGCGCCCGCCGGCGATCTTGCCGATGCGGTGATCGACGCGATGCTGTCACCGGATGTGCAATCGGTACTCGCCGCCAAGGCGTTCGTGGCGCCGACCCATTCCGGCGCCACCACACCCCCGGGCTTCCCTGACAGCGCCGCACTGTTTGCGCCGGACTGGGCGTTTTTTGCCAGGGAACGCGCCGGCTGGGTCGATCGCTGGATCAAGGAGATGTCATGAGCCGGAATGACAGCGACGGCGCCGCGTCGCATCTCGTCGTCAGCCAGATTTCGAAACGCTTCGGCACCACCGCGGTGCTCGACCGCATCGATCTCTCCATCGGCCGCGGTGAACTTGTGACGCTGCTCGGCCCCTCCGGCTGCGGCAAGACCACACTGCTGCGCATCGTCGCCGGCCTCGCCACGCCCGACGGCGGCAGCGTCGCGATTGCCGGGCGCGACGTCACCCGCACGCCGCCGCACCGGCGCAATGTCGGCGTCGTGTTTCAGAACTACGCGCTGTTTCCGCATCTCACCGTCGGCGGCAACGTCGCCTTCGGCCTCAGGGTGCGCGGACGGCCGCGTGCCGACATCGCCAAGGCGGTGCAGCGCGCATTGTCCCTGGTGCATCTCGATCATCTCACCGAGCGGCCGATCTCCGCGCTGTCCGGCGGCCAGCAACAGCGCGTGGCGCTGGCCCGCGCGCTGGCGGTCGAGCCCGACGTGCTGTTGTTCGACGAGGCGCTGTCGGCGCTGGACCGCAAGCTGCGCGAGGAGATGCAAGGCGAGTTGCGCCGCATCCTCCGCGAGATCGGCGCCACCGCGATCTTCGTCACCCACGACCAGGACGAGGCGCTCACCATGTCCGACCGCATCGCGGTGATGAACGGCGGCCGCATCGAACACCTTGCCGCGCCGCATGCCATCTACGCCCGCCCTGCCACGCTGTTTACCCTCGGCTTTGTCGGTCTCTCCACGCGCATCCGGGGCACCGTGGTCGGCTCGGACGCCGGCGTGGTCACGGTCGATACGTCGGTCGGCCGCCTTCAGGCGATGGGGCAGTTCGTGCCCGGCTCCGCCATCGTGATGGCGGCGCGGCCGGAGAATCTGCGGCCGGCGTCAGACAGCACCGACGGCAACTGCGTCAGCGGCCGCGTGCGCTCGGTGGTGTTCCAGGGCTCGCGCAGTCTGGTCGAGGTCGATGCCGGCGAAGCCACGCTGCTGGCGGAGCTCACCGGCGCGGCGGCAATGGGCGCCGTGCCCGGCTCCGACATCCGGCTGTCATGGCCGGTCGCCGAGACCTTTGCCTATCCGGCGCCGGGGCCATCGGCATGAGCGCGATCACCGTCGGCCCCATCACTTCCGCAGCGCCGGCATCGCCGAACCGCGAGCGCTGGATCGCCGCCGGTTTTGCCGCACCGGCGATGCTCATCCTGCTGGCGCTGTTCGTTGTGCCGCTCGGCTTCTTGCTCGCCGGCAGCGTTCTTACCGGCGGCGGCGTTTCCCTGGCGGAATACGCCAAACTGCTCGGCACCTCGTATTATCTCGGCGTCATCTGGAATTCGCTGCGGCTAGCACTGCTCACGACGCTGATCGCCTTCGCCATCGGCTATCCCGCCGCCTTCGCACTGGCGCGGGCGACGGGCGCGGTGCGCAGCCTGTTGCTCGCCACGCTGTTCCTGCCGCTGGCAGCCAGCGTCATCGTCAAGGCGTTCGCATGGACCATTCTGCTGCGCAGTGACGGGCTGGTGAACACCGTGCTGATCACGCTCGGCATCATCCGCGAGCCGATCCGCATGATCTTTACAGAGACGGCGCTGATTATCGGCTCAGTCAACATCTTCCTGCCGTTCATGATCCTGCCGATCTACAGCGTGGTGGCGCAGCTCGACCGTCGCATGACCGACGCCGCCGCCACCCTCGGCGCATCGCCGGTGGTCGCCTTCCTGCGCGTCACCCTGCCGCTGACCATCCCCGGCATCGTCGCCGGCGTGGCGCTGGTGTTCTCGCTGTCGGTCTCCGCCTATGTGGTGCCGACGCTGCTGATCGGCGAGCGCTATCCGACGCTGGCCTCGACCATCGCCAAGGCTTATCTGCTAGCGCGGCAGCCAGCGTTCGGCGCGGCCGCCGGCGTGGTACTGCTGGTCATCGCCATCGCCGTCATCACCCTCAGCACGCGGCTGGCGCGCTTCGGAGGCGGCAGATGAGCAACCGCATCGCCATCGCGTTCGCCTGGACCGCGGCACTCGGCGCCGCGATCTTCCTTCTGGCGCCTTTGCTGGTGATCGCCGCGGCGAGCTTCTCGCCGACGCCGGTGTTCGACCTGCCGATCGACGGCGCGTCCACGCGCTGGTACGGCCGCATCGGCCGGATGGACGGCTTCTGGCCGGCGCTCGGCCTGTCGCTGCAGATCGCAGCACTCTCTACCGCGATCTCGCTGGTGCTCGGCACGCTGGCCGCCATCACCATCACGCAGAAGCGGCTGCCGGGATCGGAGCTGATGGCCACGGCGCTGACCTCGCCGCTGATGATGCCAGGCCTCGTGCTCGGCATCGCGCTGCTGCAGTATTTTCGCGCTCTTGGCCTTGGCAATGCGTGGACCGCGCTGCTGCTCGCGCATCTGGTGGTGACGCTGCCCTATATCGCGCGCACCATGATCGCCGGCCTCGCGCGCTTCGATTTCACGCTGGTGGAAGCGGCGCGCACGCTCGGCTGCACCTATCCCGGCGCCATTCTGAAGGCGATGGTGCCGGCGCTGGCACCGTCGTTCCTCACCGCCGGCCTGTTCGCATTCCTCGCGTCGTTCGACAACTATCCGGTCTCGATCTTCCTCACCGACGTGCGCGCCAAGACGCTGCCGATCAAGATGCTGCAATATATCGAGGAGGCGCCGGACCCGACTTTGGCTGCGCTGTCGACGCTGATCCTGCTGGCCACGGTGATTTTGCTTATTCTCAGCGACCGCTTGGTCGGGCTCCATCGCATGGCGGGAACGGCCGAATGACAAAGCACCAACGCGACCTCGTCGGCTATGCCGGCGCCGCGCCCCATCCACGCTGGCCGGGCGACGCCCGCGTCGCGGTGTCCTTCGTGATCAATTTCGAGGAAGGCGCCGAGTTCTCGGTGTCGGAGGGCGACAGCCGCAACGAGGGCATCTACGAGGTCGAACATCGTCTCGACGGCCCCGACCCATGCATCGAAAGCCATTTCGAATATGGCACGCGCGCGGCATGGTGGCGCGTGATGGAGCTGCTCGATGCGCACGGCATCAAGTCCACGGTGAGCGCCTGTGGCCGCGCCGTCGAGCGTTCGCCGGACCTGGCGCGCGACGCCATCCGGCGCGGCCACGAGATTGCTGCGCATGGCTGGCGCTGGGAAAGCCACGCCGGGATGGACGAGACCACCGAGCGCGCGGCGATTGCGCTGACCGTCAAGACCATCGCCGACGTCACCGGCCAGCGGCCGCTCGGCTGGCACACGCGCTCCGCTTCGTCAGCCAACACGCGGCGCCTGCTTGTCGAGGACGGCGGCTTCCTGTACGACAGCGACGCCTATAACGACGACCTGCCCTACTTTCTGCCCGTGCTCGGCCGCCGCCATCTGATCCTGCCCTACGCGTTCGACACCAACGACATGCACTTCCAGCACACGCAGCGATTCAGCGGCGCGGATTTCGCCGACTACTGCATCGACGCGTTCGACTGGCTGGCGCGCGAGGGCGAGCGAGCACCGAAGATGCTGTCGATCGGGCTGCATCTGCGCATGATCGGACGGCCCGGCCGCATGGGCGCGCTCGACCGCATTCTCGGCCACATCACGGGTGCGGGCTGCGCCTGGATCGCGCCACGCGCGGACATCGCGCGGCACTGGCTGGCGACGTTTCCGGAAGGCGACACCCGTTGAGCGCCGCCGGCAGACCGCTGCGGATCGTCGTCATCAACCCGAACACATCCGAACACATCACGGCACTGCTGGTTCACGAAGCCTCTCGGATCGCTGGCCCGGATGCGCAGATCCGCGGCGTCACCGCGCCGTTCGGATCTCCGGCGCTCGAAGGCCCGGAAGAACTTGCCATTGCTGCGCACGCGGTGCTGGAAGCGCTTGCCGCCGTCGTCGATTGCGACGCGGCAATCATCGGGGCGTTCGGCGATCCCGGGCTCGACGCCGCCCGGGACATGGTGCCGATGCCGGTTTACGGCCTCGGCCTGTCCGGCCTGCGCGCCGCCGGTGCGAACAAGCGGCGTTTTGCCATCGTCACGGTCGGGAGCGCCATGCGGGACAGCATCGAACGCGCCGTGCGCGATGCGGGTCTGCAGCATTCCCTGGTCGCGCTGCATTTTATCAAGTCCAGCGTGCTTGAACTTGCAGGCGATCGCCACAATCATCTCGATGCGCTCGTCGAGGCAGCAAACGCGTGCGTCCTTCAATACGGCGCCGAGGCCGTGCTGTTTGGAGGCGCCCCCTTTGCATCCATCGCGCGCGAGATCGGCGATCGCGTGGCCGTTCCCGTGCTCGACGGCCTGACTTGCGCGATCACGGACGCGATCGCAGCGCTGCGTTGACCTGCGATCTCACGCCTTGATGCCTGTGATCGATTTATTCTCCGCGCGTGGATCGCGGGTCGGCCAGCGGCCGCTTTCCACATGGGTCAGGAAGTTGAGCAGGATGCGGTTGAACTCGTCGGGCTCCTCGATATTCAGCGTGTGGCCCGAATTCGGCACCACCGCCAGCGCCGCCGTCGGGATGTTCTGCTTCATCAGCACGCCGGGCAGCAGGCACGGCCAATCCTCGTCGCCGGTGACGATCAGCGACGGCACATGCAGCGTCTTCATCTGGTCGACGAGCGAAAACAGCGAGGGGCGCTCGCGTTGCACGCCGAGCTGCGTATTGGCCGATCCGGTATCGTCGTGCTCGGAGAGCTGCTGCTTGAATTCGGAAAACCCGCGCGGATCCTTGTTCTCGTACTGCACGCGCGTCGGGCCATAGGCATACTTCTCGGAAAAGCGTTTCATGCCTTCGGCCTTGATCGTCGCGGCCACCGCGTCGGCCTCGCCCTTGAACTGCACCTGCTTGTCCGGCTCGGCGCCATAGCCGCAGCCGGCGATGCAAAGCGAGCGCGCCCGCGCCGCGTGGCGGAAGCCGAAATGCAGCGTGGCAAAACCGCCCATCGACAGTCCGACGATATGCGCCGTGTCGATCTTCAGATGATCGAGCACCGCGAGGATGTCGTCGGCCGCGCGCGCCTGCGAATAGGATGCGACATCCGCCGGCACGTCCGACGGCGGAAAGCCGCGGGCGGCATAGGTGATGGCCCGGTAGCGCCGCCCGAAGAAGCGCATTTGCGGCTCCCAGCTGCGGTGATCGCCGGCATATTCGTGCACGAAGATCACCGGCGCGCCGCTGCCGGTTTCCTCGTAATGCAGTTTGACGCCGTCGTCGGTGGTTGCGAAGGGCATGACTGGCTCCTTATTGATGGTTTTTCGGATTACATCGCGGCATAGCCGCCATCGACCAGCAGGTCGGTGCCGGTCATGAAGCTGGACGCGTCGCTCATCAGGAAGAGCGCAGCGGTGGCGATCTCGACGGGCTGGCCGATCCGGCCCATCGCATGTTTGACGGCATTGGCGGCCCGCGCTTCGTCCATGTCGGCATGACGCAGCAGCATCCGCCGGGTTTCGATCGCGCCGGGCGACAGCGTGTTGACGCGAATGCCCTCCTCCGCGTGATCCAGCGCCATCGCCTTGGCGAGCTGGATCAGCGCGCCCTTGGCAGCGCAGTAGCTCGGGCGCCCCTTGGCGCCGACATGGCCCATCTGCGACGCGATGTGAACGATGCTGCCCGCGCCTGCGCGCTGCATGTGGGGCAGCGCCGCCTTGCTGGCGAGGAATGCGCCGTTCAGATGCACCGCAAATGTACGCTGCCATTCCAGGAAGTCGAGGTCCACGACCGATGCGGTCGGATCGTCATTGGACGCGCCATTAACGAGGCCATAGATGCCGCCCCATTGCGCCGCCACGGCGCCGATCGCCGCCGCGACGCTCGCCTCATCGGTGACGTCGCAGGCGATTGCCATGGCCTGCCCGCCGCCGGCGGTGATCTCCGCCACGAGCGCGGTCGGCGCCGTGCGATCCAGACAAGCGACCCGGCCGCCGGCGTCGGCAAAGGTCCTGGCGATGGCCGAGCAGATGCCGCCGCCGGCGCCCGTGATCACCAGGACGCGATCGTTCAGCGTGAACCGATTTTGCAGAGCTTGTTCCATGTCAGACCTTGATGAATGTCATCGCGCGAGCTGCCGATGCCAGTGCAGATAATCGTCGAAGGCGGTCGCGGCGTCGTAGCGCGCGGCAAAGCCGGTGGCCGCGTGCAGCCGGGCGACCGAAAACGGCGTCCGCGCGGCAGCCGACGGGACGCCCACATTGGCGCGCGCCACATCGTCCACCACCTTGTAATCGAAGGCGGGAAACACGCCCCTGAGGCGATCGCACCAGTCCGTCAACGACCAGCGATGCCCCGTGGCGAGATGATAGACGTCGTGATCGAGCCGGAATGCGTCGAGCATGCCGACCACGGCCGATGCGATATCGGACGCGTAGACCCAGTCGTCGGGCAGTCCAGCCGTGAAGCGCGCGGTCTCGCCGGCTTCCGCCACCTTCATCAGCTGTAGCGCCATGCTGAGCGTATCGCGCACACCGGTATCGTACTCCCAGCGACCGAACACCACGCCGAGGCGGCCCACCGCGAGGTCAAGGCCGCGCGTGTTGCGATAACGCCGCGCGATGGATTCCGCCGCATATTTGCTGATGCCATACAGGCTTTCGGGACAAGGCGGATCGTTCTCGTCTATCATGTCCTTGCCGGGCGGCGAGCGGCCATACACCGAGCCGGTGCCGAGCTGCACCACCCGCGACAACTTGCAGGCCAATGCCGCCTCCAGCGCCTCGATGGTGCCGATGGTGTTAACCGTCACGATCGTCGCCGGTTCGCGCAACTCGCGATCCAGTCCGGCGGTGATCGCCGCGCCATGCACCAGCCGGGTGACGCCATGGTCGGTCATCGCCCGGATGATCTGATCGCGGTTGCAGACATCGCCGACAACGTTGACGAGTTTGCCCGGCAGCGACTCCAGATGGCGCCGTGCGACGTCCGGAACGGACGAGCGGTCGAACACGACGACCGTGTCGCCACGCGCCAGCAGCGCGCTGGCGATGTTGATGCCGACAAAGCCGGCGCCGCCGGTGATCAGGATCGCCATGACCGCTATCCGCTCGCGAGGTGTTTGAAGTCGTCGACCGCCTGGCGGATCACATCGGACACCGGCCGGCCGTGAAGCTCATGCGCAAACAGTTCGAACTCGAACGGTCCCCGATAGCCGCACGCGTCGAGCTGGCGGATCATCGGCTTCAGGTCGAACACGCCCTCGCGCATCGCACAGCGCGACGGCGCCGTGAACGGATCGGGCGACAGCATGACGCCGGAGATCTGGACACAGGACAGCCGCGAAACGTAAGCGCCGATAAAGTCTTCCAGATCGGGCTCCCACCAGGTGTGGAAGGCATCCAGCATCACCGTCAGCTCGGGAAAGCGCGAC
>JBEVEC010000008.1:0-18559 GCA_040512975.1 Tardiphaga sp.
GCCAGAACGACACGTTGTTCATGCGCGGGAACGCCATGTCCGGCGCGCCGATCATCAGCGGCACCATCCAGTTGCCGAAGCCGCCGATCATCGCCGGCATCACCATGAAGAAGATCATGATCAGGCCGTGCGAGGTGACGAAGACGTTGTAGGTGTGGGTCTCGTGGAAGATCTGGATCCCGGGATACATCAGTTCGATGCGGATCAGGATCGACATGATCCCGCCGATCACGCCGGCACAGATCGCGAAGATCAGATACATCGTGCCGATGTCTTTGTGGTTCGTCGAATAGACATAGCGGCGCCACCCGGTCGGATGGGCGTGGGCGTGGTCGTCATGCAAGTCGTGGGGAGCGTGCGCGTCGTGCGCCGGTGTTGCCGCGGTCGTTGCCATTTTCAATTCCTGCCAAATCCAGCCGTATCGTCTGCCGTCGCCCGGACCTTGCGGCCCGGCTCATCCCGGCCCTATTGCGCCGCGCTGCCCACCGAGGCGAAAGAGTTCGCCTTGTTGGACGCGAATTTCTTCTTCGCGGTCTCGATCCACGCCGTGAATTCCTGATCACTCACCACCCGGATCGCGATCGGCATGAAGGCGTGGTCCTTGCCGCACAATTCCGAGCACTGGCCGTAGAACATCCCGGTCTTGGTCGCCTTGAACCAGGTCTCGTTGAGCCGGCCCGGCACCGCGTCGATCTTGATGCCGAAGGACGGGATCGCGAAGGAATGGATCACGTCGGCGGCGGTGGTCTGCACCCGGATGACCTTGTCGACCGGCACCACCACCTCGTTGTCGACCGCCAGCAACCGCGGCTGCTTGTCCTGCGCCAGCAGCGAGTCGAATTCGAACGGACCGTTGTCCGGGTAGCTGTAGCTCCAGTACCACTGCTTGCCGGTCGCCTTGATGGTCACGTCGGCCTTGGGAATATCCAGTTCGAGAAACAAGAGCCGGAACGACGGCACCGCGACCGCGACCAGGATCAGCACCGGGACCAGCGTCCACGCCACCTCGATCAGGGTGTTGTGGGTGGTCTTGGAGGGGACCGGGTTGGTCTTGTGGTTGAACTTCACCACCACCAGCACGAGCAGGACCAGCACGAACAGCGTGATGGCCGTGATCAGCCAGAGCAGAAAATTGTGAAACCAGGTAATGTTTTCCATCACCGGCGTGGCGGCTTCCTGCAGCTTGTATTCCCAGGGGGCCGGCTGGCCGGTTTCGGCGCGTGCCCCGTGGCCCAGAGCCAGCCCGGCTCCCACAACGGCAAAGCCCAGCAAATGGCGCCCGATCGGGCCCTTCGACATCTTCATGTCGTTCGCGCTCCCCATGTCATTACGCATCCGGCTTTGTGCCCGATATGCCGCCCCGTCCGCACTCTGACAAAACGCCCAAGCAAGTCCTGGGCTGTCGCCGAAAGCCAAGCACCGAAGTCGCTTCGTTAGAACGCGTCGAAATCTAGGCTTCTCAAATCATAAATCGTGATCCGTCGCAATGCGCCTTCCGACCAGTCCGCGATGCAACGACAGGTCTTGCCCCAGTGCCTCGATTTCCGCATATTTCGGGAAACGCCGCTCTCGGCCAGGTTCGGGCGCTTGACACCCCTATTGTCCGCTGTAGGCACGGAACAAGCACACGGACTCCGGCTGATTCGCCTACCACGGGTGCCTATGCGTGCATGCCATGGTTGCCTTCAAGGTGCCGTCATTGCCGTATCAGTCCACTGTCTGGACGAATGCTCCGGACCTGATGTCCGGACGGACGCCAGAACCACGCAAGACCGACCGCAAGGGACGACCCGGATGGGGCAATCGACATCGCAGCTGCAACCGGCCGCGCATTTTTCCAGCCGCCGGCGTTCGACCTGGCGCCATGGCGCCGGCGCTGTGCTGGCGATGCTGGCGGCCTTCGTGCCGGCTGCAGCCCACGCCCAGGGCGCGGTGCGCTCGACCCATGGCGACTGGCAGATCCGCTGCGACACCCCGCCCGGCGCCCAGGCCGAGCAGTGCGCCCTGATCCAGAGCGTTGTCGCCGAAGACCGCTCAAACGCCGGCCTGACGGTGATCGTGCTGAAGACCGCCGACGGCAAGAGCAAGCTGATGCGCGTGGTGGCTCCGCTCGGAGTGCTGTTGCCCTCGGGCCTCGGCCTCAAGCTCGACAATCAGGACGTCGGCCGCGCCGGTTTCGTGCGCTGCCTGCCCAATGGCTGCGTCGCCGAGGTGGTGATGGACGACAAGCTGCTCGGCCAGCTCCGCACCGCCAAGACCGCGACCTTCATCATCTTCGAGACCCCCGAAGAAGGCATCGGCTTTCCGCTGAGCCTCAACGGCATCGGCGAGGGTTACGACAAGCTGCCGTAACTGTTGCGCCAATAAGGCTGCGCCTCAGGCCGGGTATCGTCTGGCGATCATTGAGCGATTGGACGGCTAACCCGAAGCGCGCAGCACTTCTTCCCTACCCTCCCCGGTTGAGGGGGAAGGTAAGGGAGGACAAACCGCGCCCCGAATGACGGCCTTGCATTACTCTCCCGGCACCATGCCTGCCGTGCGCTGATGATTGCGGCTCGGCTTCGACGTCGCGCGCAGCTTGCGACGGGAGAAATACAGGATGAAGCCTGTCACCGTGAAGAACGGCATCATCGCCGCAGCGATCATGAACAGGATGCGGCCGGGCAGCCCCAGGAAGGCGCCGCGGTGGATGTGCAGGATGTTGGTGAGAAGGCGGTCGCCGCTGGCCTTGTCGGCGTAGCGGTCGGCGGAGACGATGCGGCCGGTGGCGCCATCGATGCGGAATTCGTCGCGGGCCTCTTCGCTGGGGGCATCTTTGGCCACCGAACGCACGCGCACCACGGTGCCGTTGCCGTTCGGCAGAAGCAGCGACGCGGTCGCATAGCGATTGCCCTGATCGGCGACGAACGTGGTCCATACCCGGTCCAGCGCAAACGTCGCCTCACCCGCCGCGGCTTCCGTCGATTTTGATGCCTTCCCTCCCGAAGTCTTCGCCGCGCGCGGCGCTGCCGCCGGCTTGCTCGACAAAAGCCAGGTGGCCGCGTCCTTGTACCAGTCGAACGACCACCACATGCCGGTCAGCACCGTCACGCAATAGACTGCCAGCACCCAGGTGCCGAATACGCTGTGCAGCGACAACCACAGCGCGCGGCCGCGGCCGGCGAGCTTCGGCTTCAGCCACATCCGGGCGCTCGTCGCCCGCTTCGGCCAGCGCACCACCAGCCCCGATACCAGCAGGAAGAACAGCCCGAGCACGGCGATGCCGGTGATCCAGCGGCCGTAGCCGTTGCCATTGCCGGGCAGCAGCAGCCAGCGGTGCAGGTTGCGCAGGGTGACGAAGAAGCCGTCGCCGTGGACGATCGAGAGGAGATGGCCGTCATAGGGATCGACGAACACCGAGGCGCGGTCGCCGCCCTGGCCGCGGGCGAAGCGCACCCGCACGGCGGCGCCCGGCTCGCTGGACAATGTCATGCCGCCGACCCTGGGGGCGTCCGGCGTGGCCTGCAGCTGCGCCAGCAGCACCTCGGGGGTCAGCACTGGTGCCGGGCGCGGATCGACCCGGGCGACGTCGGTATTCAGCGCCGCAACGATCTCTTCCTCGAAGGCCAGCATGGCACCGGTGAGGCCCATGAGGCCCAGCACCAGCGAGACCGCCAGGCCAACCACGGAATGGACCTGCAAAAACGCGGACTTGATCGGCGATGCCATGATGACGGACGGTTCGGAGAATGGAGCGGCACGTGCGCCGGATGAGCGTGCCCAATACCGCACCGCGTCAGCCCCCGCCATCAGCAGCAGTTTGTAATCGCTCCAAATCGGGCCAATGGCCGACGGGGACGCCCCCGGAAACCATCCGGACGCGGCCCTCCCCTTTTGCCCTCACAGCGCCTATCTTGCATGAACCATTTGCGCGTCGCGTGTTACGGCGTTGTAAGGCGACCCCGTGTGGGGGTTCGCTTACAATCCTGAAGCCGCGGCCGTCCGTTCCGGCGCAGCCACGCCGTTTCCTTGGAGCCTGCATGACCAGCCCAGCCACCACCTCCCTGCTCGACCGCGCCAAGCTCGATCGCGACGACGTCCGTCGTGAATTGATGCGCGGGCTGCAGGGCGCCGACGACGGCGAATTGTTTCTGGAATACAGCCAGTCCGAGGCGCTCGGTTTCGACAACGGCCGGCTCAAGCAGGCGACCTATGACACCGCCCAGGGTTTCGGCCTGCGTGCCGTCAAGGACGACGCCGTCGGCTATGCGCATTCCTCCGATGTCTCGATCCCGGCGCTGATCCGCGCCGCCGACGCCGTGCATGCGGTGCGCGGCGGCTATGCCGGCACCTTCGCCGCGGCGCCGTCGCACACCAATGTGCGGCTCTACAACGACGACAATCCGCTCGACGCGCCGGGCTTCGAGGCCAAGGTCAAGCTGCTGGCCGAGATCGACGCCTATGTGCGCGACAAGGACCCGCGCGTCCGCCAGGTCTCGGTCTCGCTCGGCGCCACCTGGCAGGTGGTGGAAATCATCCGTCCGGACGGCGAGAGCTACCGCGACATCCGCCCGCTGGTGCGCGTCAACATCTCGGTGGTCGCAGGACAAGGCGACCGTCAGGAGAGCGGCAGCAAGGGCTATGGCGGCCGCGAGGGCTATGCGCGCTTCATCGAGAGCGGCGCCTGGCGGACCGCGGCCGACGGCGCGCTGCGCGAGGCTTTGGTGAACCTGGAATCGGTCCCCGCCCCCGCCGGCGAGATGGACGTGGTGCTCGGCCCCGGCTGGCCCGGCGTGATGCTGCACGAGGCCGTCGGCCACGGCCTCGAGGGCGACTTCAACCGCAAGAAGACCTCGGCCTTTGCCGGCCTGCTCGGGCAGCAGGTCGCCGCCAAGGGCGTCACCGTGGTCGATGACGGCACCATTTCGTCGCGCCGCGGCTCGCTGTCCGTCGACGACGAAGGCACGCCCACCAACAAGACCACGCTGATCGAGGACGGCATCCTGGTCGGCTATATGCAGGACCGCCAGAACGCCCGCCTGATGGGCATGAAGCCCACCGGCAACGGCCGTCGCCAAGGCTATGCCCACGTGCCGATGCCGCGCATGACCAACACTTACATGCTCGGCGGCCAGCGCGATCCCGCGGAAATCCTCGCCTCGGTGAAGAACGGCATCTATGCCGTGAACTTCGGCGGCGGCCAGGTCGACATCACGTCGGGCAAATACGTGTTTCAGTGCACCGAGGCCTACAAGATCGAGAACGGCAAGATCGGCGCGCCGCTGAAGGGCGCGATGATGATCGGCAACGGCCCGACCGACCTGCACCGCATCAGCATGATCGGCAACGACCTCGCGCTCGATGACGGCATCGGCACCTGCGGCAAGCACGGCCAGGGCGTGCCGGTCGGCGTCGGCCAGCCGACGCTGCGAATGGACAAAGTGACAATCGGAGGCACGGGCCAGTGAGCACGGACACCACAACGACCACGAAGCCCACGGCCGGCGACACCGCCAAGCGCTGGACCGGACAATTGGCGCAGATCGCCGCCATCGTCGGCCTGGTGTTTCTCGGCAAGGGCGCGCTGGCCGAGCCGTTCTACGTGCCGTCCGCCTCGATGGAGCCGACGCTCTTGATCGGCGACGCGCTGCTGGCAACCAAGTATCCCTACGGCTATTCGACCGCGTCGCTGCCGATCCACGTCTCGCTGCCCGAGACCGGTCGCGTGTTTGCGACCACGCCGAAGCGCGGCGACGTTGTCGTGTTCCGCTGGCCCGGCGACCGCTCGCAGGTCTGGGTCAAGCGCGTCATCGGCCTGCCCGGCGACCGCGTGCAGCTGAACGGCGGCGTGGTCTGGCTCAACGGCGTCGCCACCACCATCAAGCCCGAAGGCCTTGGTGCCGCCGAAGACGACAACGGCGGCTCGGAGCCCGCTCAGCGCTATGTCGAAACGCTGCCGAACGGCGTATCGCACCCGATCTTCAAGCTGCGCGACAACGGCCGTCTCGACAACACGCCCGAGGTCACCGTGCCGCCCGGCCATCTGTTCGTGATGGGCGACAACCGCGACAACTCCGCCGACAGCCGCGTGCCGCTCTCCCAAGGCGGCGTCGGCCTGCTGCCGATGGACAACCTCGTCGGCCGCGTCGACGCCATCGTCGGCTCCTGGGACCTCGGCGTCCGCAACCAGCCGGTCAGCAACTGGCTGTCGGGATTCCGCATGTCGCGGTTTTTCACCGCGGTGAACTAGGCGACACCCCACCTGCCCCCTCTCCCGCTTGCGGGGGAGGGGACTAGCCAGTCCTTGCGGCCATTGCTGTCTCAACGCACACTGCCCTGAATGAAGACCAGCCGGCATCAAGCCGGCGGTCCAAAAACATCAAGGGTGGAATGCCGATGGTCTGGACTATTGCCGCGCGGGCGCTTTGCGTCGCGTCCGTTGTCGTATCGGCGGGCGCGGCCCGTGCCGAAGACGGTCCCGTGAAGATCGGCGTGCTCGCCGACATGAGCGGCGTCTATGCCGACATCGGCGGACAGGGCTCGGTCGAGGCCGTGAAAATGGCGATCGCGGATTTCGGCGGCAGCGTGCTCGGCAAGCCGATCGAGGTGGTCTCCGCCGACGGCCAGAACAAGCCCGACATCTCCGCCAACATCGCGCGCAACTGGTACGATTCCGGCGTCGACGCCATCACCGACCTGCCGTCTTCCGGCATGGCGCTGGCGGTGATGCAGCTGTCGAAGGACAAGAAGAAGATCGCGCTGGTCACCAGCGCCGGCAGTTCGGACATCACCGGCAAGTCATGCTCGCCCTATGCCGCGCACTGGACCTGGGACACCTACGCGATGTCGGCCGGCACCGGCGCCACCATCGTCAAGCGCGGCGGCAAGGACTGGTTCTTCATCACCGCCGACTACGTGTTCGGGCAAACCCTCGAACGCGACACGGCCACCATCGTGAAGGCCAATGGCGGCAAGGTGCTGGGCTCGGTCAAGCATCCGCTCAACACGCCGGACTTCTCGTCCTACCTGCTGCAGGCGCAATCGTCCGGCGCGAAAATCGTCGGCCTCGCCAATGGCGGCACCGACACCACCAATGCGGTGAAGCAGGCGATCGAGTTCGGGCTGCCGAAATCCGGCATCCAGCTGGTCGCGATGATCGCCTTCATCTCCGACGTCCACAGCCTCGGCCTCAAGGACGCCCAGGGCCTGATGCTGACCGAGGCCTTCTACTGGGACATGGACGACGCCACCCGCGCCTGGTCGAAGCGCTTTTACGACAAGATGAAGCGCATGCCGAGCATGACCCAGGCCGGCGCCTATAGCGGCACCATGCACTACCTGAAGGCGGTCAAGGCCGTCGGCAGCAAGGACGCCGACAAGGTCATGGCCGAGATGCGCGCGACGCCGATCAACGACTTCATGACCCACAACGGCACGCTGCGGCCCGACGGCCGCGTGACCCGCGACATGTATCTGTTTCAGGTCAAGAAGCCCGAGGAATCCAAAGGCGAGTGGGACCTCTACAAGCTGGTCGAGACGATCCCAGCCGCGCAGGCGTTTCGTCCGATGAGCGAAGGCGGCTGTCCGCTGGTGAAGTAGCTTACGAACCCGCGCGCGGGCCGGCATGGCGCTCCGCCATGTAGCGGCCCGGCGAGGTGCCGAGGGTCTTGCGAAACATCGTCACGAAGCTCGGCACGCTGTTATAGCCGAGATCGGCGGCCACCTGCTGGATCGAGGCGCCGCCGGCCAGCCACTGCACCGCAAGCATGACGCCGAGCTGTGGGCGCCAGCGTCCGAAGCTCATGCCCGTCTCGCGGCTGATGAGCCGCACCAGCGTGCGCGCGCTCAGGCCCGCGCGCTTCGCCCAGCCCGCGAGCGAGCCACGCTCGGCGGGTGCGGCCATCATCAGTTCGGCGAGGGCGCGTAGCCGCGGGTCGGCCGGCATCGGCAGATGCAGGTTCTCCACTTCGGCAGTCGCGATCTCATCAAGGAGCACCGCCAGCAACCGCGAATTGGCGCCGCCCTCGTCGTAGAACAGCGGCAGGTTGGCGGCGCGGATCAGCAACTCACGCAACAACGGCGTCACCGACACGGTGCAACAGGCTTTGGGCAGCCGCGCGTCGATGTCGGGCGCGACGAAGGCGCTGTAGCCTTCCAGCGAACCCGTGGCCCTGATCGCGTGTTGCGCGCCGCTTGGGATCCACACCGCGCTGCGCGGCGGGACGATCCATAGCCCGCTTTCCACCTGGCAACGCAATGCGCCGTGCTGCACGAGCAGGATCTGGCTCTTGGCGTGGCAGTGCATGTCGAGCTCGATCAGGCCGACCTTCTTCGACGCGATGCCGTAGGTCACGACCGGGCGCGCGACGTCGTCGGGCTCGATCCAGTCGGTGGCAACCGAGGTGTCGGTGAGAATGGGCATCGCCCGATCTACACCACCGCCTGGCGCAAGCGAAGAATAACTTGTCCAGACTTCGTAATGACGCCACCACCCCGTCCCCTTATTCGAAGCCGAGGCCGGTCCATGGCGACTGTCCTCCGATTCGAAAGGGGATCCCATGACAACACTAAGCAGCACGCGCGTTTCCGGGACGCTCGACAAACTCCACCGCGACGCCGCCACCGCGGACCACGACTTCATGGCCGAGGTGATGGCGCGGTTCGAGGCATCGGGGAAAACGCTTGAAGACGCAGCGGCCGAACTGGTCGCCGCCGAGCAGGCGGACTATCGCGCGACGTGCCGCGGGCATGCCGATCATTTCCTGGCGGTGTCTCCCAATTATGGCCGCTTCCTCTACGCCATCGCCCGCACCCGCCGGGCAACGCGGATCGTCGAGTTCGGCACCTCGATGGGCATCTCGAACATCTATCTGGCGGCCGCGTTGCGCGACAATGGCGGCGGTCGGCTGATCGGCACGGAGCTCGAGCCCACCAAGGCTGCGCGGGCGCGCGCCCATCTCGAAACCTCGGGCCTCGCCGATCTGGTGGAGATCCGCGACGGCGATGCGCTGGAGACGCTGAAGGACGTCGGCGGCGCGGTCGATGTCCTGCTGGTCGATGGCGCGTGGTTGCTTTATCTGCAGGTGCTCAAGCTGATCGAGCCGCGGCTGGCGCCGGGCGCGGCGATCCTGGGAGAGAACGCGTTTGCGCGGGACTATCTCGCTTACGTCCGTGACCCCGCCAACGGCTACTACTCGCAATCACTCGCGATCGACGAAGGCCGCGGCAACGAGTTCAGCGTGCGGATTGCGATCGGCGATAGCGAGTGTCCGCTGGTGAAGTAGCATCAGGCGACGGCGAAGGATCGCGCACTCACGCTGAGTCGAAAATTGGATCGGGATGCAACGCAAGATTGCACAGCGCCAACGTGTGAGCTAGGCTCGGTCGATTGCGACATTGGTCCGGATTTTCTGGAGGTCCGAGCGCATGCCGACACGTATCGCTCACTTGTCCGATCTGCATTACGGGCGTGACTTCGACACCACGGCCTGGCAGGCGGTGGCGACCGCCGTGGCGAATTTCAATCCCAGCCTACTGATCGTTTCGGGCGATCTGGTCGACGATCCGAGGCGAGATCACCTGGTCACGGCGCAACAGGTGCTGCAAAAGCTGGCGAATGAGGTCGGGGCCGAACTCTATGTTGTGCCCGGTAATCACGACGTCTTCTTCTCGGGCGTCGATGTCAAAGGCAACAGATCGGGCCTGTATTACGAAATTTTCGATAGGGTCGCCGATCCGGATGCGAGCAGCGCACCCACAGCAACCGTTTCCGAGGAGTTCGCACGACCGGCCGGTCGCTGGGCGGTCCGTTGGGACAGGTTCAAGGTCTGGTGCGGCCTCGGCATCCACGCCGGACCGCAACCCGCGCCACCTGCCCCGCGACCCAATGGCGTTGTCCCGAGCATGCTGCGGGAACCGGCCAATGCCTGCGTGTTGCTGGCCCTGATCGATTCCAACGCCGGCGATCAGCCGATCCGGATGGCGACGGGCTCCGTCAGCACCGACCACCTCACGGCGCTCGATGCGGAGCTGGGCACGCTGTCTGCGAGGCTTCGCGCATCGGGCATTGCCCACCTCGCGCGAATCGCCGTGATCCATCATCACGTCCTGCCGATCGCCTATACCGCCGGAGGCGTCATCGGCGCAGAACCCTTCATGGTCCTGCACAACGCAGGCGACGTGCTGGGGATCCTCGCGAAACACCAGTTCGACCTGGTCCTGCATGGCCACAAACACCGCGCGCAATTTGCACGGATCGATTTGTCGCCGGACTCCGCCGAAGGCTATCCGATCGCGGTCGCGGCCGCGGGAAGTGCCGCGTTGCAGACACCCAACAATCCGACGGGCAACAGCTTTAACCTCATCACGATCAAGGATAACGGCCGCCTTGAAGTAGAGAGCCTGCACTACGGCGCGGGAAACGCACCCAACCGCAACGGTCGCAAGGGCGAGGCCGTCAGGACCTATACCGAGAGCATGGAAAGCACGAAACGGCGCGCCTTCATCCGGGCATGTCAGCGATATCCGATCTATTGCCGCCGCCGGAGCTATCACTTCCAGATCAGCGAACTCGGCGATTTTACACTTCACCATCGGACTGAGGGCCTTCGCGCGCTGAAAAGCAATGTTGCGAACCGCCATCGCCCTCACGTCATCGGCATCCCGTCGCGAGGCCGGCTGGCGCTGGATCTGAAACTGGACCAGGCTTCGCTGAATGCCGGTTACGCCATCGATCCGCTGCCGAGAGACGCTTCGGACACGCAGCGCATGGTCGTGCTGCCCTGGGATCTCGAGGGCGAGCGCGAAGCCAGCTACACGGTCAGCCACACATGCGCCAACGCGATCAAGATCACGCGGTGGGAAGCGGAAGAACGCGCCCGCGCCCTGGAAAGAACGAGCGGCAGGTCGCGCGATTCCGACTGGGACCAGGAGGGCGTCGGCTGCTATGTCAGCCACCCTGTGGAAGAATTGCACTTCAAGCTTAGCCTGCCGCCCAGCCTGTCGGATGTCCGGCCTTATATCCGATGCGATCGCCAGCGCGGATTTCCTAACTACGCCGTCAGCGCGACGGGGAACGCGGAGGTGACCGCGCCTCCTGCATTCGACATCGACTCCGACATGGAAACAGCCGAAGGGCAGTCTCCCAATTATAGTCTCGCCGACGGCATGTGGCATCTGACCGTGCATCGGCCGGTGGTCGGCTATCGATACCGACTGCGATGGCAAACGCCGGGATTGCGCCCCGCCGAGCCGACCCCCGGTCAGACGCTGCAGTGGCGTGACTTGCTGCTGAGCATGGCTGACAGGGTGCAGCCGAGCGAAGCAGACATCGCAGCTTGGCGCGTGTTCGATCTGCTTGCGGATGAGCTGGAAAAGCGCCTCGCTTTCGGCAGCAGGGAGGAATATCGCAGCGTCGAACTTTTCGTCTACGACGCCGGCCGGCTGGCGCTGCGACCGGTCATGCGCCGCAGCTCCCGGCCCGACGAACCGGATTGGCGCGCGTTTTCGATTCCGCTCGGCGATGGCATCGCCGGCGCGGCGTTCCTGCGTCGCTGCATCGTGCCATGGGCGGAGCAGGACGACAGCGACGCATTCATCAAACCGGTGCCCAATCCGGCCCTGAAGGACGACTTGAAGACGATCCTTGCGATCCCGGTCTATCATCCCGACGAAGAAGAGAAGCCGCGCCCGTCACCCTGGAGCACGATCGGCGTTTTGTCGTTCGGCTCTTCTTCGCCCGCGTCAAAAATCCCGCCGCTGCTGAACCAGCTCTTGTCGATGAAGGACAGGGATATGGTGCGGATCCTGCGCGGGCTTGCCCAGTCCCATGTGCACGAGATCATCGCCATCCTAAGCCAGCCCACTTACCGACGCGACGTCGGTCATGTCGCTGCGATGCGATCGGACGCCGCAGCGACAACGCAGAAAGGGAAAGTGAGATGAAAGTCGTCGATCTCGGTCACGGCGGCGTCGCCATCGAACCCGAAACCCTGACCGACTCAGTGCGGACGCTGACGCGCGAGCAGTTGCGGCGCAGTGAAGTCAACGAAGCGTCGATCGACATTTACGTCAGCTACATCGCGCGCACGGCGCCGGGCCAACCCGTCGACCGCCCGGGCGAATAGCGTCCCGCTGCTTTACCGCACCACGCCCGAAATAAATCCCGGCTTCCGTCTCGGCGGCTTGATGTCGTTCTTCAGGAAACACTTGGCGCCCTTGCCGACATAGCCCGGCCGGGCGAAGGTCCAGGCGCGGCATTTGTTGTCGCCCTGGCAGGCGTCGCGGCAGGCGTCGCCGTGTTCGGCCTTGTCGTCGTTCTTGACCTCGAAGGAGCGGTAGTCGCCGCCATAGCGGTCGGTCGAGGTCTCGACCGGGCCGATGCGGGGCTCCAGCACGCCGGCGCCGCGGACGCCGGAGACACAGCAATAGCTCTGGACACGCGGCGGCACCTTGTCCTTGAGCCAGCACACCGCGTTCTCGGAATTGTCGCTTGGATAATTGAAGCTCCAGGCGCGGCAGCGCTTGTCGCGCTCGCAGATCAGGGCGCATTCGGCGGGGTCGCCCGACTGCGACACCGAATGGCTGTAATCATTGCCGGGCCGGTCGAAGCTGGTCTGCGCTTGGGCCGGGAAGGCGATGACCGACAACAGCATGGCAAACGCTGTCAGACAGACGCTGAACAGACGGCTCCTCGACATGCAGAATGACTTTCAACGGTTTGCAACGGCAACGACCGCATATGACCGCCGGGCACCTGTACCGCCGATGAACAGATCTTCAGACTTCGCCTGAAGCCTGCGCATGGCTCTGATCTAGAAGCAATATTCGGTATAAGCCGGCTCCACCGAACCGTTCCAGGGGCCGTGGAACTTGTCCAGCATGTCCTCGGCCGGGGTCTTGCCGCTATCGACGGTGCGGTCGAGCGGCTCCAGATAGCGAGATTCGTCGCGGCCCATCTGGTCGAGCCGGGCGCGGCGACGCAGGCCGCCATGGGCCAGCGCCAGACATTCCCGCGCGATCTCGAATAGATAGCGGTCCTTGATCCGCGCCTTGAAGCCGAGCTTGGGCACGTCGTCGCGCATCGCCTGGCGTTCGGCCGCAGTCCAGTGTTTGACCAGGTCCCAGGCCGCATCGAGGGCCGCGTCGTCGTACAAGAGCCCGACCCAGAACGCCGACAGCGCCGGCAGGCGCCCCCATGGCACGCCGTCGGCGCCGCGCATTTCCAGATACCGCTTCAGCCGCACCTCAGGGAAGATCGTCGAAAGATGATTGGCCCAGTCCGACAGCGTCGGTTTCTCGCCCGGCATCTTGTCGTTCTTGCCTTCGAAGAAATCGCGGAACGACGAGCCGGAGACGTCGATATATTTGTCGCCGCGTTTGACGAAATACATCGGCACGTCCATCGCGTAGTCGACCCAGCGCTCGAACCCCATGCCGGATTCGAAGGCCCAAGGAATCATGCCGGAGCGCGCATTGTCGGTGTCGCGCCAGATCTCGGCGCGGAACGACAGGTAGCCGTTGGGCTTGCCCTCGGTGAAGGGCGAATTGGCAAACAGCGCGGTGGCCACCGGCTGCAGCGCGACCGAGACGCGCAGCTTCTTGACCATGTCGGCTTCCGACGAGAAGTCGAGATTGGTCTGCACCGTGCAGGTCCGGTACATCATGTCGAGGCCGTATTGCCCGACCTTGGGCATGTAGTCGGTCATGATCTTGTAGCGGCCCTTGGGCATCACCGGGATCTGCGCGCGCGACCACGACGGCGTGAGACCCAGGCCAAGAAAGCCGATGCCGAGCGGCGTCGCCACTTCGCGCACCTGCGCCAGATGCGCCATCAGCTCGCTTTGCGTCTGGTGCACGGTCTCGACCGGCGCGCCTGACAGTTCGAACTGGCCGCCGGGCTCCAGCGAGATCGCGCCGCCGCCGGTCACGTCATGGAGGCCGATGATGTTGCCGCCCTCCATGATCGGCTCCCAGCCGAGCAGGTGCTTCATGCCC
Organism: Tardiphaga sp.; assembly: GCA_040512975.1. Lineage (GTDB taxonomy): Bacteria > Pseudomonadota > Alphaproteobacteria > Rhizobiales > Xanthobacteraceae > Tardiphaga. The sequence goes on from JBEVEC010000008.1 coordinate 13,975, forward strand.
TCGAGCACGGCGCCGATGCCGCGCGGGCCCTCATACGGCACGGGCTCGTGGCCCTTCAGCGTGACCGGCGTCTTTTCGTGTTCGGTCCCGATGCGGAATTCCGATGGCGGCTTCACGCCCGCCGCCAGCCACGCCACGAGTTCGTCGCGCGACTGCAGCGGCGTCATATCAAGTTGGTCACGCGCCATGAAGATTCCGGATAAAGAGCGCCGCGGATGAATGCGTGCAGTGTCGGGAACGGCTGCGGCCCCGAGAGGCCGCAGACGCAGGATTACAATTTCAAATCAACGCGCCGGGACGGCGTCCCGGACGGCCGGCGTGACCGGCAGCGCCGCTTCCTGGCAGGCGCAGCCGAGCCGGTCGAGCAGGCCGCAAAGCTTGGCCGCGTCCGCGTCCGACAGCTTCGAGCCGACGTGCTTCTCGATCGCCGTCGAATAGGCACAGCCCATCTTCTTCTGCAACTCGCGCCCGGCCGACGTGATTTCCACGAACAGCCCCCGCTTGTCCATCTTGCATTCGCGCCGCGCCGCCAGCCCCTCGTCGACCAGCCGGTCGATCAGCCGGGAGGTCGAGTATTGCGGTATCAGCATCTGCTTTTCGAGCTCGACGGGGCGCATCTCGCCGTTCGGCGCACGCGACAGCTCCATCAGCGCATCGTACCAGGCGAGCGGCGGAAAACCGGCGCGCTTGAGATCCTGCTCGACGGCGTCCAGCACCCGGCTCTGGATCCGCATCAGGCGAATCCAGGCGGCGGTCGCCTCGAGGGAAGGTTTGCGTTTCATCGTTTCGTCCATATGGTGGCGGCACCCTAGCCATTTGATGCAGCTGCATCAATCTCGACTATTCCATGCTGCTGCATTTAGTGACGGGTTTGGTTAAACCAATGATCTCAAGGGAGGATTTTGGATGAAGCTGTATTATTCGCCGGGCGCGTGCTCGATGTCGCCCCATATCGCGCTTCTCGAAGCCGGCCTGCCCTATGATCTCGTGAAAGTCGATCTGAAGGCCAAGAAGCTGGAAAACGGCGACGACTATCTCTCGATCAACCCGAAGGGCCAGGTGCCGGCGCTCGGCCTCGACAGCGGCGAGCTGCTGACCGAGGGACCGGTGATCGTGCAATACATCGCCGATCAGGCTGCCGGCAAAAAACTGGCCCCGGCCATCGGCAGCGACGCCCGCCGCAAGCTGCAGGAATGGCTGACCTTCATCAACGGCGAAGTGCACAAGAATTTCTCGCCGCTGTTCCAGCCGGCGTTCGACGACGATGTGAAGGGCTTCTTCAGGACCCGTGTCACTGGCAAATTCAAATATATCGACAGCGCGCTGGCCGGGTCCGACTACCTGACGGGTTCGGATTTCACCGTGGCCGACGGCTATTTGTTCGTGATGCTGAACTGGGCCGAACGCATGGGCCTCGATTTGTCGGGCTTGCCGAACCTGATGGCGTTCAAGGCCCGTGTCGCGGCGCGTCCGATGGTCAAGGAAGCGCTGACCAAGGAAGGCATGCTGAAGGCAGCGTGAGTTGAAGTTGTCCCCTCCCCCTTGCGGGGGGAGGGGAAACAAGAGCGCTACGCCGCGAGCTTCTTGGGCGGGAAGCGGCCGTAGAAGGTTTCACCTTTCGCCGCCATGTCTTCCAGCAGTTTCGGCGGCGTGAAGCGGGAGCCGTATTTGGCTTCCAGCTTGTGGCATAGCTCCACGAACTTCTTCGTGCCCATGAAGTCGATATAGCTCAGCGTGCCGCCGGTGAACGGGGCGAAGCCGAAGCCCAGGATGGAGCCGACATCGGCCTCGCGCGGATCGGTGATGACGTGGTCCTCGACAGTGCGCGCAGCTTCAACCGCCTGCACCACAAGGAAGCGCTGCTTCAATTCCTCGACATCGAGCGTATCGGGATTGACCGGCGTCGGCACCAGCGGTGCGAGGCCCGACCAAAGGCTCTTCGAGCCCTTGCCCTTCGGCGGATACTCGTAAAAGCCCTTGCCGTTCTTGCGGCCAAGCCGCTCCTGCTTCTCGACCATCTCGACGATCAGCTTCTTCTGCGCCTGGTCCACCGCCTGCACGCCGAGATCGGCCTCGGTGGCCTTCATGATCTTCAGCACCAGATCGAGCGCGATCTCGTCGGATAGCGACAGCGGCCCGACCGGCATGCCGGCCATCTTTGCTGTGTTCTCAATCATCGCCGGCGGCACGCCTTCCATCAGCATTTCCAGGCCCTCGGCGGTGAAGCGCAGCACGCAGCGGTTGGCGAAGAAGCCGCGGGAGTCGTTCACCACGATGGGCGTCTTGCCGATGACGCGGACGTAGTCCAGCGCGGTGGCGAGCGCCACGTCGCCGGTGTTCTTGCCGACGATGATCTCCACCAGCATCATCTTCTCCACCGGCGAGAAGAAATGGATGCCGATGAACTTGCCCTGGTCGGTGAATTCCTCGGCCAGCGAATTGATCGGCAGCGTCGAGGTGTTGGAGGCGATGATCGCGCCCTCCTTCAGCAGCGGCTGCACCTTCTTGTAGATCTCCGCCTTGACCGCGCGATCCTCGAACACCGCTTCGATGACGAGATCGCAGTCCTTGATCACGTCAAAATCCGCGGTCGCGGTAATCTTCGCCATCAGCGCGGCCTTATCGGCCTCCTTGGCGCGGCCCTTGGACACCAGCGCGTCGATCGCCGCTTCGCAATGCCCGAGGCCCTTGTCAGCCGAAGCCTGGTCGCGGTCGATCAACACCACGTCCATGCCGCCGCGCGCCGAGACGAAGCCCACCGACGCGCCCATGAAGCCGGCACCGATCACGGCGAGTTTCTTCACCTTGGTCGGCGGCACGTCCTGCGGACGGCGCGCGCCCTTGTTCAGTTCCTGCATCGACAGGAACAGGCTGCGGATCATCGCCGCGGCTTCCTTTGTCTGCAGGATGTGCGCGAAGTAGCGCGACTCGACGCGCAGGGCGGCATCCATCGGCAATTGCAGGCCTTCATAGACGCACTGCATCACCGCACGCGCGGCCGGATAGTTGTCGAACGTCTCGCGGCGATAGATCGCGTTGCCGGCGGGAAACAGCATCATGCCCTGCTTGGAGTAGACCGGCCCGCCGGGCAGCTTGAAGCCCTTTTCGTCCCACGGCGCCACGGCCTTGCCGCCGGCCTTGATCCAGTCCTTGGCCGCCGTGATCAGATCCGCTGCCGGCACCACGGCGCCGACGATGTTCATCGCCTTGGCCTTGGTAAGGTTGAGCGCCTCGCCCTTCAGCAGCATCTGCATGGTGTCCTGCGGCTGCAGCATGCGCGCAAGGCGCTGGGTGCCGCCGCCGCCGGGAAACAGGCCGACCTTGATCTCGGGCAGGCCGAGTTTGGTCTTCGGATTCTCTGCGGCGACGCGGTAGTGGCACGCCAGCGTCAGTTCGAACGCGCCGCCGAGCGCGAGCCCATTGATGGCGGCGACCCACGGCTTACCGGAGGTCTCGATCTTTCGCAGCGTCAGTGACAATTTGCGGCTCTCATCGAACAGCATCTGCTGCGCGGCTTCCTCGCCCTTGGCGGCCTTGGTTTCGGCAAACACCTTGCCCATGCCTTCGAGCATCGACAGGTCGGCGCCGGCGGAAAAAGCGTCCTTGCCGGAGGTGATGACCACACCCTTCACCGCGGCATCAGCCGTGGTCTGGTCGACGATGGCGCCCAATTCTTCGATGGTGGCGGTGTCGAGCACGTTCATCGAACGGCCGGGGATGTCCCAGGTAACGAGCGCAATCCCGTCGGCATCGGTTTCGACCTTGAAATTCGCGTAGCTCATGGGACGCTCCTGTGTTCGGTTTCGACTTACCCATTTACCGGGCATTTATGGTTGATCTCTACTTTAACGGTAGATGCTTCAGGCAGGGGTGGGTTCGATGGGCGTGAAATGCGAGGGCTGCCGCGATGACGTCGCGCTGCCGTTTGAATTCAAGATGGCGTACCAGCCGATCGTCGACCTCAACAACCAGCGTGTCTGGGGCTATGAGGCGCTGGTGCGCGGGCCGAACGGCGAATCCGCCTGGTCGGTGCTCAGCCAGGTCACCGACGCGATCCGCTACCGCTTCGACCAGGCCGCCCGCGTGCTGGCGATCGAGACCGCCGGCCGGCTCTATGCCGGGCAAGACCTGAAGCTGTCGATCAACTTCATGCCGAACGCCGTCTACGAGCCCGCCGCCTGCATCCAGAAATCGCTGGCCGCAGCCAGGCGCGTCGATTTTCCGCACCGGAACCTGATGTTCGAGTTCACCGAGAACGAGCGCATCGAGGACGCCGCCCATGTGCAGCGGATCGTCGAGGCCTATCGGGCCTTCGGCTTCTGGACCGCGCTGGACGATTTCGGCGCCGGTTACGCCGGCCTCGGCCTGCTGGCGCGGCTGCAGCCCGACCTGATCAAGATCGACATGGAATTGCTGCGCGACATTCACCTCAGCCGCGCCAAGCAGGCGATCGTCGCCGGCATCGTCGGCATCGCGCGCGAACTCGACATCACCGTACTCGGCGAGGGCGTCGAAAGCGCCGACGAACTGGCCGTGCTGCGCGCCGCCGGCATCTCGCTGTTCCAGGGCTATCATTTTGCAAAAC
>JBEVEC010000016.1:0-4646 GCA_040512975.1 Tardiphaga sp.
GCCATCCGATGCGCGACCAGTTCTCCAACACCCAATCGATCCGCAAGCCCGCCGTCACCTCCAAGGGCGGCATCGTCGCCGCGCAATCGGGAAAGGCGGCGCAAGTCGGCGCCGAGGTGCTGGCCGCCGGCGGTGATTGCGTCGATGCCGTGATCGCGACCACATTTGCGCTTGGCGTGCTGGAGCCCTGGATGAGCGGGCTCGGCGGCGGCGGCGCGATGGTGCTCTACCGTGCGCGCGAAGACCGTTATGAAGTGATCGACTACGGCATGCGCGCGCCGTCGAGTTTGCGTCCCGAAGATTATCCGCTGACCGGCGACGGCGCGGCTTCCGATATCTTCCCCTGGCCGCGTGTCAGGGACGACCGCAATCTTCATGGTCCCGGCTCAATCGCGGTCCCCGGCGTGGTCGCCGGCATGGAGGAAGCGCACCGCCGCCACGCCAGACTGCCGTGGCAGGAATTGCTGGCGCCGAGCGTGAGCCTCGCAGGTCAAGGCCTCGCGGTCGACTGGTGGACAACGCTGATGATTTCGAGTTCGGCCGCGGATCTCAGGCTTTACCCCGCCAGTGCCGCCGCCTATCTGGTGGACGGCCTGCCGCCGAATGCACCATGGGGCATCAAGTCTGAAGTTCGCCTGCCGCAGGACCGGCTCAAGGCCACGATGGCGCATCTGGCATCTCAAGGCCCGCGCGACTTTTACGAAGGCGATCTGGCGAAGAGCCTCGCCGCGGATATTCAGGCCGCCGGTGGCGCATTGTCGGTCGAAGACCTCAAGCCATTCCGCGCCCATCTGCGCGAGGCACTGTCTATTCCCTACCGCGGCGGCAAGGTGTTTGCGACGCCTGAACTCACCGCTGGACCAACGCTTTCGCGCGCGCTCGGCCTGCTGCAGGAAAGCATGAAGCCTGCGCGTGGCGCGCCCGATGCCGCCGCCTACATCGCCTATGCCTTGGCGCTGCAAGCGGCCTATCGCGAGCGCCTCAAAGACATGGGCGACGCCGACGGCCGGCGCGCGCTCGGCGCGGAAGCGCTGGCGCCGGCCTGCACCACGCATTTCTCGGCGGTCGACCGCGACGGCAACATGGCGGCGGTGACGCAAACCCTGCTCTCGACGTTCGGCTCCAAATTCGTCTCAGGCCAGACCGGCGTCACCATGAACAATGGCATCATGTGGTTCGACCCGACCCCGGGCACGCCGAATTCACTGGCGCCCGGCAAGCGTTGCCTCACCAACTACACGCCGGTGCTGGCGCAGGCGGCCGACGGAAGGCGCGTGGCCATCGGCGCATCCGGCGGACGTCGCATCCTGCCGGCGGTCACGCAGCTTCTGTCGTTCGTGATGGATTACGGCATGGACCTTGATGCTGCGATCCACCAGCCGCGCATCGACGCCAGCGAAGGCGCAGTAGTGATCGGCGATGTTCGCTTGCCGCAGGCCGCACGCGAAGCGCTCGGCGCGCGTTTCGATTACGAAGAAGCGCGGATACAGACCTTGCCCATGAAGTTCGCCTGCCCCAGCGTCGTGCTGCGCGACGGCCAAACCAACAGCGGCGCCACCGAGCCGTTCCAACCCTGGAGCGAAGCGGTGGCGGAGGAGTAATGCCGGAAGCCCGAGAGGATTGGAGCCCGCACAGCGCGCACTGGGGCGCCTTTTCCGCACGATGGAACGGCGCGACTATGGATATCAAGCCTTACGAGGACGACCCCGCGCCCTCGGCGATGTTGCAAAACTTCACCACGGCGATGCGCCACAAGGCGCGTGTCCTGCGGCCGATGGTCCGCAAGGCATGGCTGGACCGGAGCGCAGCTGGCGAGCGCACCTTCGACCAGAAATTCGTCGCCTGCCCCTGGGACGAAGTTCTTGACCTGCTCGCCGGCGAATTGTCGCGGATCCGAACCGAACATGGTGCGGCCGCGGTCTATGGCGGCTCCTATGGCTGGGCCAGCGCCGGACGCTTCCACCACGCGCAGAGCCAGGTTCATCGCTTTTTGAACGTGGCGTTTGGCGGCTATGTGCGTTCGGTGAACAGCTACAGCGCCGGCGCCTCGGCCGTGATCCTGCCGCATGTCCTTGGAAGCTTCGAAGGCATCTCGCGCCACAACGTGACGTGGGACCAGGTCGCTGAACACACCGATACGGTACTGGCATTCGGCGGGATGGCCCTGAAGAACTCGGACGTCGCGAGCGGCGGCATCAGCCGGCACATCGAGCGCGACGCGATGGAGAAGGCCGCGCGCCGGGGCGCAGTATTCTACGGCATCAGTCCATTGCGCGATGACATGCCGGAAGAAGCCGGCGGCCGGTGGCTGCCGATCAAGGTCGGCACCGACGTGGCTCTGATGCTGGCGCTCGCGCACACGCTGCTCGTCGAAAATCTGTGGGACCGCGCCTTTGTCGGGCGCTATTGCACTGGTTTTGAAATCTTTGAACGCTATCTGCGCGGCCGCGACGACAACACGCCAAAGGACGCGGCATGGGCGGCCGATATTACAGGCATTCCGGCCGGCACCATCGTTGACATCACTCGCCGGCTGCCGCGCGGGCGCACCCTGATCACGGTCTCGCACTCGTTGCAGCGGGCGCAATATGGCGAGCAGCCGGTGTGGATGGGCGCGGTGCTCGCGGCCATGCTTGGCCAGATCGGGCTGCCCGGCGGCGGATACAATTATGCGCTCGGCGCTTTGGGCCATACCGGTCGCCAGCTCAACGCGGTTCCGATTCCAACTCTGTCGCAAGGCAAGAATGGCGTCAGCGACCACATCCCGGTCGCGCGTGTCGCCGACATGCTGTTCAATCCCGGCGAGAGGTTCGAATACAACGGCCGGTCGATGCGATACCCTGATATCAAGCTGGTCTATTGGGCGGGCGGCAACCCTTTCCATCATCACCAGGACATCAATCGGCTGCGGCGGGCCTTCAATGTCCCGCAGACCATCGTCGTGCACGAGAGCGCCTGGACGCCGATGGCGAAGTTCGCCGACATCGTGCTGCCTGCGACCATGACACTGGAGCGCGACGACATCGGCGCCGCGGGCACCGATCCAAGGCTGATCGCGATGCGCAAGGCCGTGGATCCGATCGGCGAAGCGCGCGACGATTTCGATATTTTTGCCGAACTGTCGCGGCGATTGGGCGTCGAACAGGCCTTCACGGAAGGACGCGACAGCAGGCAATGGTTGGCCCATCTTTACGAGCCGACGCAACAGGCGCTTGCCGATGCCGGCTGGGATGCGCCTGACTTCGATGAGTTCTGGCGGCGCGGCGAACTCGCGCTGCCGTCAGCGCCCGATGACGGCGGCTTTCTGCGCGCCTTCCGCAACGATCCCCTCACCAACAAGCTGCCCACGCCGAGCGGCAGAATCGAGATCTATTCGAACACCATCGCCGGCTTCGACTACGGCGATTGTCCGCCGCACCCGGCATGGCTGCCGTCGACCGAGCCGCCAACTTCGCGCCACCCGTTGACGCTGATCGCCAACCAGCCGGCGACCCGGCTGCACAGTCAGCTCGACTTCGGTGCCTACAGCCAGTCCAAGAAAATTGCCGGCCGCGAAGTCGTCCGTCTCAATCCTGTCGATGCGGCGCACCGCGCCATCGCCGATGGCGACATCGTCCGCCTGTTCAACGATCGCGGCGCGTGTCTGGCTGCCGCCGCCGTTACAGACGACGTCATGCCGGGCGTGCTGCAATTGTCCACCGGCGCCTGGTACGATCCGGAGCGTGGCGCGGCAGAACATCCGCTCTGCGTCCATGGCAATCCAAACGTGCTCACCCGCGACATCGGCACATCGCGGCTGGCGCAAGGCTGCTGCGGTCAGGTGACGGTGGTCGAGTGCGAGAAATATAAGGGATCGCTGCCTGCCATTCGCGCCTTTGATCCTCCCGAACAGGGGTGATGCATTCGCGTCATTCCGGGGCGATGCGAAGCATCGAACCCGGAATCTCGAGATTCCCCGATGCGCAATTGCGCATCTGAGGTCTGGCGCTTGCGCACCATCCCGGAATGACGCTCCTACCCGAACCGGTGATCGTACCGGCCCACGGTGAGCTCACTCACGTCGATATCCGGCTTCCGCCCGGACATCATGTCTGCAAGCACTCTTCCCGATCCGCACGCCATGGTCCAGCCGAGCGTGCCGTGGCCAGTGTTGAGATGGAGATTGGAGTAGCGCGTCGCGCCGATCACCGGCGGCCCGTCCGGCGTCATCGGGCGCAGGCCGCTCCAGAAGCTGGCCTTGCCGAGGTCGCCACCGCGCGGAAACATGTCGGTCAGAGAATGATCGAGCGTCGCGCGCCGCGCTGCGTCGAGCCGGTCCGAATAGCCTGATATTTCCGCGGTGCCGCCGACGCGGATACGGTCGCCGAGCCGCGTGATCGCGACCTTGTAGCTTTCGTCCATCACGGTCGACACCGGCGCACCGTCTGCGTCGATGACCGGCACCGTGATCGAGTAGCCCTTTACCGGATAGACCGGAACGGGAATGCCGACGGGTTTGAGCAACTTTGGCGACCAGCTTCCGAGCGCAGCAACATAGGCGTCGGCCTGCAACAGCCCCGCGCTGGTGACGACGCCGGTAATCTTGCCGCCGTCCGCGACCAGGCGATCGATAGACGTATTGAACTTGAACTGGACGCCGAGCCGCG
>JBEVEC010000021.1:0-8887 GCA_040512975.1 Tardiphaga sp.
CCCGGCAATTTGCATCTGATCAACGGCCTGTTCGATGCCCATCGGACGCGGACGCCTGTGCTCGCGATCGCGGCGCAGATCCCCTCGGCCGAAATCGGCGGTGGCTATTTCCAGGAGACTAATCCGCAGGCCCTATTCCGCGACTGCAGCGTCTATTGCGAGATGATCTCCAATCCCGAGCAATTGCCCTACGTGCTGGAGAACGCGATCCGCGCCGCGATCGGCCACCGCGGCGTGGCCGTCATCGTGATACCCGGCGATGTCGCGCTATTGCCGGCGCCGACGCGCGGCAGCGCGCCGCCTGCCGGCCTGCTGCCGGTCGCCCCTGTGGTCGTGCCGGCCGAGCCGCAGCTGGACGCGCTCGCCGGCCTGCTCAACAAGGCCCGGCGCGTGACGCTGTTTTGCGGCCGCGGCTGCGCCGGCAGCCATGCCGAGTTGATGCGTCTCGCCGATCTGTTGAAGAGCCCCATGGTGCATGCGCTGGGCGGCAAGGAATACGTCGAATACGACAATCCCTACGATGTCGGCATGACCGGCTTCATCGGGTTCTCGTCGGGCTACGCCGCCATGCACAATTGCGACCTGCTGCTCATGATCGGCACCGATTTTCCCTATAAGCAATTCCTGCCGACCCACATCAAGATCGCGCAGATCGACATCCGTCCGGAGAATCTCGGCCGTCGATGCAAGCTCGAACTCGGCGTCGTCGGAGACATCAAGCCGACCCTGACGGCGCTTTGCGAGAAACTGACGGCCAAGACCGACACACTTCACCTCGACAACAACGTCGCGCATTACGGCGCGGCGCGCCTCGAACTGGACGCGCTCGCCAAAGGCACGCCCGGCCGGAAGCCGATCCACCCGCAATATCTCGCCCGGCTCATCAGCGACACGGCCGACGACGACGCCGTCTTCACTTTCGACGTCGGTACGCCGACGATCTGGGCCGCGCGCTATCTCAAGATGAACGGCAGCCGGCGTCTGGTCGGATCGCTGGCCCATGGATCAATGGCCAATGCGATGCCGCAGGCGATCGGCGTGCAGGCCGCCCAACCGGGGCGACAGGTCATCTCGCTGTCCGGCGACGGCGGGTTCACCATGCTGATGGGCGATCTGATCACGCTCACGCAGATGGAACTGCCCGTCAAGGTCATCATCTTCAACAACGGCGTGCTCGGCTTCGTCGCGCTGGAAATGAAGGCCGCCGGCTTCGTCGAACTCGGCACCGATCTGCAGAACCCCGATTTTGCAGCGATGGCGGCCGCGATGGGGATCTTCTCGCGTCGGGTCGAGGATCCCGGCGAGTTGGAGGACGCGCTCACCGACCTGTTCAACCACGACGGACCCGGCCTGCTGGACGTCGTCACGGCGACGCAGGAATTGTCGATGCCGCCGACCATCGGCGCCGAGCAGGTCAAGGGTTTCAGCCTGTGGATGCTGCGCGCCGTGATGAGCGGCCGTGGCGACGAAATCATCGATCTTGCGACCACCAACCTGCTGCCGCGATAATAGCGGAGCCCGACCACCATAGAGCGGATCCAGGCACCGAGCGTGCTTAGCTTGCCCGGTGTCGCGCCGATGGCGCATTAGCCATTGGTTGCGGCACCATGCAGCGGCAGCACGAAGGTAAATGTCGCGCCCGAGGGCGTCGCAGACGAAGCGGATATCCGGCCGCCCTGCCTGGCCATGATCGACGCGCAAATCGCCAGGCCAAGTCCCATGCCTTCTGCTTTGGTCGTGGTGAAGGGCAGGAACAGCCGGTCACGCACGCCGGGATCGATACCCGGCCCGGTATCGCTGATCGTTACCGTGCATTCGCCATCTGCAACGCGGGTTGCGACGCGAAGCCATCGCCCCGCGCCGGGAGTTTCGCGCATGGCATGCACAGCGTTCATCGCCAGGTTGATGACGACCTGCTGAATCTGGATGCGGTCGACCAGAACAGGCGCAGCGCATCTCGACAGATCGAGACGGAGCTGGACGTGATCGCGAGCGAACTCCCTGCCCAGCAGCGCCAGACTTTCTGCAACGATGTCGTTCAGATCATGCGGGGTAGCCGCTGCGACTTCATTCCGGACGAGCATCTGGACACTGGTGATGATCCCGCCGGCACGGCGGGCATCGCCGACAATCTTTTCGAGGGACGCCGTGGCGGAGGGGAGGTCCGGCGTGTCGCGCCGCAGCCAGCGCAGCCCCGCCTGCCCGTTCGCCAAAATGCTCGCGATCGGCTGATTGACCTCGTGGGCGATTGAGGCCGTCAATTGTCCAAGGCTGGTCAGGCGGGCGGCACGGGCCAGATCCGATTGCGTCTGGTCCAGGACGACGGCCTGCTCTCGCAGTAATTTCGATGTGGTCATGTTGCGAAGGATGAGGGACGTCACGATCGCAATGCCGATGATCCGGATGGCACAGCGAATGCCGTCCGGCTCGACAAAGAAATAGCTCAGCAGCGTCAGGATCGTGACGCCCGCTGCGGTGCCCGTCACCCAACTGCGGCGCCCAGAGCCCGCGGCGATGAGGATGGCGACCGTGTAAAGAATGGCGATCGGCCGCGGCTGGATGACATCCAGGGTGAAGATCGTAGCCGAGATACCCAGTATGGTCAGAGCCAGCAGAATTAGCTCGACGGGCTTTGAGGGCATGACATCCCGCCAGGGCGTCCACCGCGCCACCTGTCCGAAACTGTTCACCGATTTGTCCACGAAGTTCAATGCTGCCTTTCTCGCCGCTGATCATGATACATCGGCCCGGCGCCACCGCAGAGCGGCGCAATCCAGCGTTACCATTTCTCCATGAAGCAGGCATTGCTTGACAAGATCTTCACGAATTCTATTTGTTCTTCGTTACAGAACGCCAGTTCCGGGTCGCGAACGAGTCTGCTGTAATGACCAAGCCCACCACCATCGCCATCGTTGAAGACGACGAGCCCCTGCGCGACGCGATCAGCAATCTGCTGCGATCCTCCGGCATGAAGACGCAGCTCTATACGTCGGCACTCGACTATCTTCAGTCCGGCGAATCCGATTCCGACCTCGTCATCACCGACATGGCGATGCCGGGAATGACCGGCCTCCAGCTTCAGGAGGCCATGATCTCCCGCAAGGATCCACGTCCCATCATCGTCATCACGGCGCTGGTCGACGCCGCCGTTACCAGACGAGCCGGAGAGCTGGGCGCGATCGCGTGTCTTCTCAAGCCGGTCGATGAAGCCACGTTGATGAGGGCTATCGACGCCGCGCTCGAATCTCGCGGCGCAGGCTGACGGGCAGCCGGCGGCCGCCGAAACGCGGATCTTAGCTAAGCCGCTGGCTGTGGCCGGTCTTGTCTAAAAGTCAGGTGTTTTGATCTAAGTGTCGGCGAGGCAAGGCTTCAGGGCAACGCCCAGCTGGTCGGCCATTCTGACCAGATCCGCCAGGGAACGCGCCCCCATCTTCCGCATGACGGAACCCCGGTGCACTTTCACCGTAGCTTCGCTCAGCCCGACCGCGGCCGCGATGTTCTTGTTCATCGCCCCGGCCGCCACATGCCCGAAGATTTCGCGTTCCCTCGTCGTCAGCGTATCGAAGCTTGCTCTGAGATGCGCAAGTCTCTGCCCTTCGAGTCGCATCACAAGCGTGCGCGCGATGGCATGGTCGACAGCGTCGAGCAGGTCCTGCGCGCGGACAGGCTTGACGAGGAATTCGGTCGCGCCGGCTTTCATCGCCCGCACCGACATCGGCACATCGGCATAGCCGCTCATGATGACAATCGAGGTCTGATCGCCCCGCTTTGCCAGATCGTCCTGGAAATCCAGACCGCTGCGGCCGGGCATCCTGATATCGAGAACGATACAGTCAGGCTCGACGCCCGCCCGGGAAAGGTAGGCCTGCGTGGTTCCGAACGTCTCGACCCGATGCCCGACCGAGCGAAGAATCGTGTTCAATGACTCAAGAACGCCAGGATCGTCGTCGATCACGGCAACCGTGGCGACCGATCTTTGCGAGTTGACCGTCATGGACTGTTTCCATCGGGCGCGAGCAAACCGGCGACACTGGGAGGCTCGAGCCTTGCGGTGCTGGCCACGGTCGTCATCTCCTGCAATGGTCCGCGCTGACCGGGAGCTTCTCCGCAATCTTAAGTGCAACGACGTCGCACAAGTTCCATTGAGTTGCATGGAACCCGAATACACGGTAACTAGGTAGAAATTAGAACGACATTCTATTTCGACGCAAGTGCGAAAATGACGCAGCGGGTCATCATCGGCGCATACCTCTGCCATCGTAGTTGTCTCCGTCCTGTATCGGACGGACCAGCGTGTGTATGGATGGCCGGCGATCGGGCGCAGCGTGATCGATACCTGCTCGTGCTTCGGCCCTACTGGCAGAAAGACGAACCGTGAAGTCCGCTAGAGAGATCCAGCCACCCAAGCAGGAGCGCAGCCGACGCACCGAGGCCAATATCCTGCTGGCCACGCGCGAACTCCTGAAGACCAAGAACCTCGCCGACATCGCGATTTCCGAGATCACGAGCCGGGCCGGTGCCAGCGTGGGCTCGTTCTATGCCCGCTTTCCCGACAAGATCGCTTTGCTGCTGGCGCTGCAGGAACAGGCGATGTCGGACGTGCGCGCAAATCTGTCGAAGCGGCTCGATCCCGAAAACTGGAAGGACGCGTCGCTGAAAACCACCGTCTCTGATATGATACATTCGCTCGTCGAGGTGCCTGGCCGGCATATCCCGGTGTTCAAGGCGGCGTTTTTCGGCGCCTTGCAAAATCCGCTGCTGGCCAAACGCGTGACGGAAATCACCGAGTTCAAGGTCGAACTGATGGCGCTTCTGGTGCTCTCGAAGAAGGACGAGATCCACGTTCCCAATCCCCGGGCCGTTGCCGTGTCGGGCGCCCGGATGATCGAATCGGTGCTGCAGCATCGCCGCATCCGCGGCTATGTGGAGCCGGTCGAATTCATCATTCCCGATGCCCGGCTGTGCCCGGACCTGACCCAGATGTATCTCAGCTATCTCGGCGCCGAACGCCCGGCGTCAGCGCGCAAGAAGCGCTGACGGTCCGGGGCGCGTCTCCTACTTCGAAGGCGCAGGCTTTGCCAGTTGCAGGGCGATCGCGATCAGCGTCAGAACGCCGCCGAAACCGCACACGGCGAGCCAGCCGCCGAAATGATACGCCGCCGTTCCGCCCAGCGAGCCGAGCGAGCCGCCGATGAACATGCAGGTCATGAAAAGCGTGTTGAGCCGGCTTCTGGCTTCCGGACGCAAGGCGAAAATCTGATGCTGGTTCGCGACCAGCGCGGAGTTGACGCCGACGTCCAGGACGATGACGCCGACGACGAGACCGGCCAGCGATTCCCAGGCCCCGAATATCAGCCATGACAACAGCGTCGCTACGGCACATGACATGACCACCAGATAAGGCCCGCGCCGGTCGGCGATGCGGCCTGCCAGCGGGGCGGCAAGAATGCCGGTCGCGCCGATGATGCCGAAGATGCCCGCGACTTCCGCGCCCATACCGAAGCGGGGCTCCAGCAAGCGAAGCGACAGGATCGTCCAGAACACCGTGAAGGACGAGAACAGCGCCGCCTGCGTCAACGCGGCACGCCGCAATATCGGCTCCTCGATCCACATCGAAAATAGCGACCTGATCGCGTCGCCATAGCCGATCGCGGCGGCCGGATGGTGGCGTGGCAGCGTCAGGCGCATCAGCAAGGCTGCCGAGAGCGCCAGCGGCACGCTGATCCAGAACATCTCGCGCCAGCCGAGATGCGCCCCCACGAAGCCCGCGATCGTGCGGCTCAACAGAATGCCGCCGAGCAGGCCGCTGACCACCGTGCCGACCACGGCGCCGCGGCGTTCCGGCGGTGCCAGGATCGCCGCGAACGGAACGATCTGCTGCGCCACCGTGGCTGCTACGCCGAGGATGAGCGACGCCGCGATCAGGCTTGCCGTGGTGGGAGCAAGCGCGGCAAAAACCAGCGCAGCCGCGAGCAGCAGGAACTGGATCACGATGACGGATCGTCGCTCGACGAGGTCGCCGAGCGGCACGAGCAAAAACAGTCCGACGGCGTAGCCGAACTGGGTGGCCGTGGGAATCAGGCCGATCGCGACCGATCCCGGATAGCTCTGTTCGATCAGACCGAGCAAGGGCTGATTGTAGTAGACGTTGGCGACCGCGACGCCGCCGGCAAGCGCCATCGCGAAGGTCAGGCCCGAGCTGAAATACGGCGCCTTGCCTGCTGCCGCGTCCTGTTGAACGGTCATTATCGCCTCTTTTTTTAAAGCAGGGATGCGGCTGTTCAAACAAAGCCGCCGTCGATTGCGCCCTGCTCTCGATCGCGCGGTCGCAGAGATAGCGAGGCGATGCGATCTCGTATTGAACGAAACGACGGTTACATCGCTGCAACGATCCATCCAGGCAGCCTGCCGGTTCCGTTGATCGGACGCCACCGATCGGAGCCCGCGTTTCGCCAGTGCATTTCGACAAAACACCGATCAAATCGACAAGATCACAGCGAACGCACCCGGTACCATTCGGCGCGCGGCATCGCGGGGCCGGCGCGGATCTCTAGGATGGCGTGGACACGATCTCATCTGAAACTCGTCGCCGGCGTTCTGTCGGGCGTTTTTGTCGTCTGTGCATTGACCGGCCTCGTCCTGACGTATCGCCCGGAGATCCGCGAGATCGAACGGCCGCAGCCGTCGTCTTTTGCCAGCGATGTCGTGGCCCGCGGTGAGATGCTGGTCGGGATCGGCGATTGTATCGTTTGCCACACCTCGCATGGTGGCGCGCCCTATGCGGGCGGCAAGGCGTTGGCCACGCCGTTCGGCGTTCTGTTCTCCACCAACATCACCCCCGATGAGAAGACGGGCATCGGACGCTGGTCGCTGGACGCGTTTCGCCGGGCGATGCGTGACGGCGTCGCGCGCGACGGCAGTTTTCTCTATCCGGCATTTCCGTATGAGCACTACACGCACCTGACCGATCCCGACATCGAGGCGATCTACGCGTTTCTGATGACACGGCGCGCCGTGGATTCGCCGGCGCAGACAAACAGGCTGATCCCGCCGCTCGGATTTCGTCCGCTGCTGGCGGGATGGAACTTGCTGTTCCTGCACAAGGGCGTCTGGCAACCGGACCCGAAGCTCGCCAACGATCTCAATCGCGGATCGTATCTGGTCGAAGCGCTCGCCCATTGCGGCGCGTGCCACACGCCGCGCAATATCGCCGGCGGCGAAGAGCGTGGCCGCGCGTTTGCCGGCGGCGTTGCGGAAGGCTGGAACGCGCCGGCGCTCGACCGGTCCAATCCGGCCGCGCGACCGTGGACGGCCGACGAGATCTTCACCTATCTGCGAACCGGCATCGACATGAACCACTCCGTCGCCGCCGGACCGATGGGACCGGTGACGACGAATCTCGCGAATGCGCCGGCGGACGACGTGCGCGCGATCGCCGCCTACGTCGCGTCGCTGATGACACGCCCTGCTCCGGACAAGACAGCGCCGATCGATCGACCTGAGCAGGCCGCGCAAGCCCATCCCGAGGGAGCCGTTCTGTTCGCCGGCGCCTGTGCCGGATGTCACGGCCCCGGTGCACCGATGATGGGACAGGGCCGGCCGCCGCTTTCGCTGGCCAGTCCCGTCCGCGAAGCCGATCCGCGCAACGCGATCCAGATCATTTTGCAAGGCGTGCGCCCCGACCAGGGCGTGGCCGGTCCGGTGATGCCGTCGCTGGGATCAACCTTCACCGACGCACAAGTCGCCGAACTCGTGGCCTATGTGCGTGCGCGCTACAGCGATCTGCCGGCCTGGCCGAAGCTCGAAGCCGCGGTGGCTAAGGCGCGCAAGGAGGGAGCGATTCCATGACGCTGACCATCAACGTCAATGGCCGCGATCATCAGGTGGAAGCCGATCCGTCGACGTCGCTGCTTTACGTACTTCGCAACGATCTCGAACTGAACGGCGCAAAATACGGATGCGGTCTCGGCCAGTGCGGTGCCTGCACCGTGCAGGTCGACGGCCGGGCCGTGTTCTCCTGCCTGCTGCCGCTTGCCGCCGTGGCGGGGCGCAAGGTCCGCACGGTGGAAGGCCTCGGCACCGTCGAGCAGATGAGCCCGCTACAGAAGGCCTTCGAGATCGAGCAGGCCGCGCAATGCGGCTACTGCATCGCCGGCATGATCATGCGCGCGCAAGCGCTGCTCGACACCAATCCGCATCCCGGCGAGGACGAGATCCGGTCGCATATGGACGTCAATCTGTGCCGCTGCGGCACGCATATGCGCATCCTGCGGGCGATCCGACGCGTCGCGCGCCTCGCCCCGGGGGAGACGATCTGATGCCGGCCGATCTCACAGCGCCATCGCGGCGCGGCTTCTTGGCCGGGGGCGCGCTCGTGGTCGCCTTTGCGATGTCGCCGCGCGCTTTCGCGCAACTCGCCGGCGGCGGTGAAGGCGGCGCAGGTCCGGCGGTGATCGCGCCGAACCTGCCCGGCAGCCTGAAGAGCTCTCCGTGGTGCGATGCCTGGATCCGTATCGACGCGGGCGGCCATGCCACGGTGTTCACCGGCAAGGCCGAACTCGGCCAGGGCATTATGTCGGCCCTCTGGGTCGTGGCCGCCGAGGGGCTCGATCTGCCGCCCGATCGGGTGCAGATCGTCACCGCCGACACCGCGCGCACGCCGGACGAAGGGCTGACCGCGGGAAGCCATTCGATGCAGGACAGCGGCATGGCCATCGCCAACGCCGCCGCCAATGTCCGCATGCTGTTGATGCAGGCGGCAGCACAAAACTGGCAGATCCCGTGGCCCTCCGCTTCGACAACCGGCTTCGGCGCCGTGCGCGCGCCCGATGGCCGCGAGGCAAGCTATGGCGAGTTGGCCGCCGGGCTCTCGCTGCACGTGATGGCC
>JBEVEC010000028.1:0-14292 GCA_040512975.1 Tardiphaga sp.
CACGGTGATGCCCTTTGACTTCATGTCGATGAGCAGGAACGAGATGCCGGACTGCTTCTTGGCGTCGGGATCGGTGCGGACCAGGCAGAAGATCCAGTCGGCATATTGCGCCAGGGTCGTCCAGGTCTTCTGGCCGTTGACGATATAGGTGTCGCCACTCTTCTTGGCTGTGGTCTTCAGCGAGGCCAGATCAGACCCCGACCCGGGCTCCGAAAAGCCCTGACACCACCAGTCGTCGATATTGGCGATGCGCGGCAGGAAGTGCTTTTTCTGCGCCTCATTGGCGAAGGTGTAGATCACAGGGCCGACCATGTTGACGCCGAACGGCAGCGGCGGCGGCGCCGGGGTCTTCTGCAACTCCTCAAGGAAGATATATTGCTGCACGGCGCTCCAGCCGGTGCCGCCATATTCCTTCGGCCAATGCGGCACCGCCCAGCCCTTCTTGTTGAGGGTGCGCTGCCAGTTCACCAGGTCTTCCTTCGAGGTGTGGTGACCTTCCTGCATCTTCTTACGCACGGCCGGGTCGAGGCTCTCGCGGAAGAAGGTGCGGACCTCGTCGCGGAATGCCAGTTCGTCCTTGCTGAAGCTCAGATCCATGGGAATTTTCCTTGTGTAAGTCGTTGTCTATCAACACCGGCAGCGCGCTCCCTCTCCCCGCATGCGGGGAGAGGGTCGGGGTGAGGGGCCTATCCGCAGGGGCTACCCTTGCGGATAGGCCCCCTCACCCGCCCGGCTTCGCCGGTCGACCTCTCCCCGCGCGCGGGGCGAGGTTAGAAACTCTGGGCACGATCTCGAACAGGCCCGCGGAGCCCATGCCGCCACCAACGCACATGGTGACGACGGCATACTTCGCCTTGCGGCGGCGGCCTTCGATCAGGGCATGGCCGGCGAGGCGCGCGCCTGACATGCCGTAGGGATGGCCGACCGAAATCGCGCCGCCGTTGACGTTGAGTTTTTCCGGATCGATGCCGAGCTTGTCGCGGCAGTAGATCACTTGCACCGCAAAGGCCTCGTTCAACTCCCACAGGTCGATGTCCTCGACCTTGAGGCCGTGGCGCTTCAACAGCCGCGGCACCGCGAAGATCGGGCCGATGCCCATCTCGTCCGGCTCGCAGCCGGCACTGACAAAACCGCGGAAGATGCCGAGTGGCGTCAGGCCCTTCGCAGCGGCGGTCTTGTCGCTCATGATCACCGTGGCGCTGGCTCCGTCGGAGAGCTGCGACGCATTGCCGGCAGTGATGCTGAAGCCGTCGCCGCGCACGGCCTTCAAGCCGGCGAGACCTTCTGCAGTGGTTTCCGGCCGCGGGCCTTCGTCCTTCGACAGCGTGATGTCCTTGAACGACACTTCGCCGGTGGCCTTGTCGGCAACGCCCATGCGCGTGGTGATCGGCGCCAGTTCGTCGTTGAATTTGCCGCCCTGCTGCGCGGCGGCGGTGCGGCGCTGGCTTTCCAGCGAATATTCGTCCTGACGTTCGCGCGAAATGCCGTATCGCTTGGCGACGGTCTCCGCGGTGTCGAGCATCGGCATATAGACGTCCGACTTGATCTTCATTAGTTCGGGGTCGACGGTGTGAAACTTGTTGGCATGGTCGTTCTGCACCAGCGAGATCGACTCGCCGCCGCCGCCCACCGCGATCTCGACGCCGTCAAAGATCACCGAGCGCGCGGCCAGCGCGATCGCCTGCAGGCCGGAGGCGCATTGCCGGTCGATGGTGGTGCCGCCGACCGTTACCGGAAGCCCGGCGCGGAGCAGCGCCTTGCGCGCGATGTTGCCGCCGGTGGCGCCCTGCTGCAAGGCGGCGCCCATCACCACGTCCTCGACCTCCTTCGGATCGATGCCGGCACGCTTCACCGCGTGCTCGATGGCGTGGCCGAGCAATGTCGCGCCTTCGGTGGCGTTGAGGGCGCCGCGATAGGCCTTGCCGATCGGGGTGCGGGCGGTGGAGACGATTACGGCTTCGGTCATGGGCTATCCTCCGGAGGTCTGTTGTTGTTGTGCGGCTTGTTGTTGATCGATGATCGGCGCTGGCTGCAATCCGCGCAAGGCGTGGCGCGACAATTTTCCGACCGCGGTGCGCGGCAGCTCGTCGACGAAGTCCAGCGCCGCCGGCAATTCGTGCTTGCCGAGCTTGCCGGTGAGGAAGACGCGGAGATCGTCGAGGCTGAATGGCGCAGCATCTTTGCGCAGCTTGACGAAGGCCTTGGCCGCCTCGCCGCGATACTGGTCGGCAACGCCGATGACGATGACTTCCTGCACCGCGGGGTGGGTGTAGATCGCCTGCTCGATCATCTGCGGATAGACGTTGAAGCCGCCGGAAATGATCATGTCCTTCTTGCGGTCGACCAGGAAGAAATAGCCGTCCTCGTCCATGAAGCCGATGTCGCCAGTGAGGAAGCGATCGCCGACGAAGGAGGCGGCGCTCTCCTGCTCCCGGTTCCAGTAGCCGCGGGTGACGTTCGGTCCCCTGATGCGGATCTCGCCGGTCTCGTTGACCCCCAACACCTTCGAGGAATCGTCGAGCGAGACCACGTCGATCTCGATGCCGGGCAGCATCAGCCCGATCGAGCCCGCCTTGCCCCCACCCGGCGGATGGGTCGTGCCCGGCGAACAGGTCTCGGTCATGCCCCAGCCGCTCCGGAGTTGCAGGCCCGTTTTACGCTCGAACAGCCGCGCGACCTCCTCCGGCAGCGGCGCGCCGCCGGAGCCGGCGGACACCAGCGAGGACAGGTCGCGGCCTTCCAGCGAGGGATCGCCGGCAATGGCAATCCACATGGTGGGCACGCCGGGGAATACGGTGGCTTTGCCGATCTCGATGTCGTCGAGCACGCGGCCGACATCAAAGCGCTGGTGCAGCGAGATGGTGTCGCCGAGGCTGAGCCGCGCCAGCAGGATCACGGTAAGCGCATAGATATGGAACAGCGGCAGCACGCAGATCACGCGCTCGAAACACCCGCGCGCGGCCCGCGCCGGCGCGCCCCAGGTGTTGTAGATCGACACCGCAGAGGTGAGATTGCTGTGGCTGAGCATCGCGCCTTTCGGCAAGCCGGTGGTGCCGCCGGTATATTGCAGCAGCGCGACATCGTCCGGCGACAGCGTCGGCCATTGCGCCGGGGGCGTCGCCCCTGCGGTAAATTGGCGAAAGGTGACGATGGCTGGATGTTGCGGCAACGGCAGTTGCGGATTGCCGACGGCGCCCCAGTCGTCGTCCTCGCAGACAATGAGCTTGTCGAGCAGGCCCTTGTCGAGAAACTTCAGCGCCATCGGCAGCAACGCTGCAAGGTTGCTGGTGACCAGCACGCGCGCGCCGGAATCCGTCAGTTTGTGTGACAGCGCGATTTCGCCATCAAGCGCCGACAGATGCACCAGCCGCGCACCGGCCTTGAGGCCGCCGAAGAAATGCACCGGGTGATCCGGCGTGTTGCCGAGGAAGATGCCGATCGAGGTGCCGCGGCCGTAGCCGGCGCGGACCAGCGCGGCCGCGGCGAGATCGACGCGCGCCTGCAGGTCGTCATAGGTGATCGCGCGGTCGCGGAATTCGATGGCGATACGGTCGCCGTGCTGCGCGACGGACTCCGCCAGCAGGTCCGGCAAGGTCCCGCGCGCAATCGGCGCGTCCCAGGTCACGCCGGGTGGATAATGCTGTTCGCCGGGATGAGTCATTATTGTCGTCCCCGCGAAGGCGGGGACCCATCACCCCTGGCCTGTCGTCGTTCGGTAGGAAGCGAATTCAATGCACGAACGAGACTCCGCCCCTTAGGGGTCCCCGCCTTGGCGGGGACGACGCGTCGAGATGTCGTGCCAGTCATGAACCTGGGCATCATCGGCAGGCTGTTAACCCTTGGCCAACGTTGCGAACGTCTTGCCCTCGTCCGCAAGCTTCTTCAGCAGTGCGGCCGGCTCCAGGCTCGGGTCGTTGGTCTGCTTGGCGTAGAACTGCAGGCGTTCGACGATCTGCTTGAGGCCGACCTGATCGGCATAGAACATCGGGCCGCCGCGGTAGATCGGCCAGCCATAACCGTAGAGCCAGATCACGTCGATGTCGCTCGGGCGCGCCGCGACCTTCTCCTCGAGGATGCGCGCACCCTCGTTGATCATCGGATACATCATGCGCTCCAGGATCTCCTGGTCGCTGACGATGCGGCGCGTCAGGCCTAGACGCTTGCAGGTCTCGTCGATCAGCGTCTCGACTTCCGGATCGGGCACAGGCGCGCGGGAGCCGGCTTCGTACTTGTAATAACCCTTGCCGGTCTTCTGGCCGAAGCGGCCGGCCTCGCACAGCGCATCGGCGATCGGCGAGGTGATGCCGCGGTCCTTGCGCGAGCGCCAGCCGATGTCGAGGCCGGCAAGATCGCCCATGGCGAAGGGCCCCATCGGCATGCCGAATTTGGTGACGACCGCATCGACCTGCTGCGGCAGCGCGCCTTCGAACAACAGCTTCTCGGACTGCTTGGAGCGCGCCGCCAGCATGCGGTTGCCGACAAAACCGTCGGACACGCCGACCACCGCCGGCACCTTGGCAATTTTCCGCGCGACGGCGACAGCGGTCACCAGCGCATCCGGCGCGGTCTTGTCGGCGCGGACGATCTCGCACAGCTTCATCACATTGGCCGGCGAGAAGAAGTGCATGCCGAGCACGTCCTGCGGCCGCTTGGTGACAGCCGCGATCTCGTCGATGTTCAGATAGGAGGTGTTGCTGGCGAGGATGGCGCCCGGCTTGGCATAGGCATCCAGCGCGGTGAACACTTCCTTCTTGATCGCCATGGTCTCAAACACGGCCTCGATCACCAGATCGACGTCCTTGACGTTCTCGAGCCCGACGACGCCGTTGATCAGCGCCATGCGCTTCGCCGGCGCGTCGGCGGGAATGCCGCCGCGGGCCGCGGTGGCCTCGTAGTTCTTCTGCATGATGCCGAGGCCGCGCTTGAGCTGCTCCTCGCCGGTCTCGATCAGGGTCACGGGAATGCCGGCATTGGCAAAGGACATCGCGATGCCGCCGCCCATGGTGCCGGCGCCGATGATGGCGACACGCTCCACCGGACGCGGCTTGACGCCCTCCGGCACGTTCTGGACTTTCGCGGCCTCGCGCTCGGAGAAGAACGCGTAGCGCTGCGCCTTCGACTGGTCGTCCGCGACCAGCTTCATGAAGGTCTCGCGCTCCTTCTTCAGCGCCTCGTCGAACGGCGTGTCCAGCGTCCAGCTCACCGCTTCCGCACAGGCCAGCGGCGCGTTCATGCCGCGGTTCTTCTTGTTGGCGGCAGCGGCGGCATTGGTGAAGATCGAGCGATCGGCCTTGGCCGCCGCGAGCTTGGAATCGTCGTTGCGCAGCAGCCGCAGCGGACGGTTCTCGGCCAGCACCTTGCGCGCAAAGGCTTCCGCGCCGGACGCCGGACCCTCGACGATTTCCTCGATCAAACCGTTCTTCAGCGCGTCCGCCGCGCCGATCGGATCGCCCGTGACGATCATCTTGACGCCGAGCTCGGGACCGACCGCGCGCGGCAGACGCTGCGTGCCGCCGGCGCCGGGCAGCAGGCCGAGCTTCACTTCGGGCAGGCCAAGCTTTGCGTCCTTGGTCGCAACGCGGAAATGACAGCCAAGCGTCAGCTCAAGGCCACCGCCCAGCGCGGTGCCATGGATCGCCGCGATCACCGGCTTCGAACACGATTCGATTTCCGCGATCACTTCGTTCAGCAGCGGCGACTGCGGCGGCTTGCCGAATTCGGTGATGTCGGCGCCCGCGACGAAGGTACGGCCCGCACACGCCAGCACGATGGCCTTCACTGCGGGATCGGCGTTCGCCGCCTTGACGTTCTCGAAGATGCCGCGGCGAACGGCCGCACTGAGCGCATTGACCGGCGGAGAATTGATGGTGACGACGGCCACATCATCATGACGTTCAAGCGTTACGACATCACTCACGGCGGTCTCCCTCGGGTCTTGTTTAACCTGTTTCGCAGTGCGGAATTTAATTCCACATCTTGACAGCGAGGGTTATTTTGAAGAGCGTCGCTTGTCAACGAGGCCAGCGCTGCGCAGGCATGCGAAACCTCGATAAGCGAGAAACTTCCGGGAAGCATGAAACGTCCTGCCAAGACTGTGGCGACAGATCGCAATTTCGTCGTCGCACTTGCCCGCGGCCTCGACGTGTTGCGCGCGTTCCGTCCCAATGACGGGTTGCTCGGCAATCAGGAAATTGCCGCACGCACGAAACTGCCCAAACCGACCGTGTCACGCCTGACCTATACGCTGACAAAACTCGGCTATCTTACACCCGTCCCCCGCTTCGAAAAGTATCAACTCGCGCCGGCTGCCATGGCCCTGGGTTATGCTGCACTTGCGAACCTAGGCGTCAAACATTTGTCGGAATCGTTCCGCGATGAATTAATGCGGCAGACCGGGGGCGCCTGCGCCGTGGGTGCGCGCGATCGTCTCAGCATGATTTATTTCGGCCAGAGCAAGGCGGACCTGAGCGTGAGCGTTCAGCTCGATGTCGGCTCGCGCATTCCGATCGCAACCACGGCGATGGGTCGCGCCTATCTTTGGGCGCTCGCTCCGGACGAACGCGCCCAGCTGTTGCGCGAGATGCGCGAGCATTATGGACACCGCTGGGCGAAGCTGCGCGACGGTATCGAGCGCGCCGGCGAAATGGTCGCACGCCATGGCTTTGTCATCTCGGCTGGCGAATGGCAGGATGACGTGCACGCGGCCGGCGTGGCGATGAAGCTCAATGACGGCACCGGACCTTACGCCTTCAACTGCGGCGCACCGGCGTTTCGTTTCACCGAAGACCGCCTGCTCAACGACATTGGACCACGCCTGTTGGCGATGGTAAGGACCATCGAATCTGCGCTCGGCGGAACAGCCGTGTTGCACACCCATCAAAGCGATAACAAAAAAACTAAATCGGGAGGGAGAGTTGCCCGTGCCGTGTAAAGGCTCAGATCGTCGTCGCGTGGACGCTTGCCAATGATGCAGGCAGAACTCGTACGGCAGGCGCCCGTCGCGGCGACCACGCCGCTGTTGTCGGTGCGCGACGTCAGCGTCGTGTTCGGCGGCATCATCGCGCTCAACGGCGTGTCATTCGACATGCAGCGCGGGCATATCCTCGGCCTGATCGGTCCCAACGGCGCCGGCAAGACCACGCTGTTCAATTGCCTCAGCCGCCTCTACCAGCCGAGCAAGGGCGACATCCTGCTCGAAGGCGCGAGCATCCTGAAGCGCCCCGCGCACAAGATCTCGGAGGTCGGCATCGGCCGCACCTTCCAGAACGTCGCGCTGTTTCCCAATCTCACGGTGCGCGACAATGTCCGCGTCGGCACCCATGCCACCACCAGCAGCGACATCATCAGCGACTCCCTGAAGCTGCCCTGGGTGCGCAAGACCGAAGCCACGATCAACAAGCGCGTGCACGACATTCTCGGCTATCTCGATCTGCACGACGTCGCCGATACCATCGTCAGCGGCCTGCCGTTCGGCACCCAGAAGCGCGTCGAACTGGCGCGAGCGCTCGCGGCCGAGCCGAAGATCCTGCTGCTCGACGAGCCAGCCGGTGGTCTCAATCACGAGGAGGTCTACATCCTCGGCGACCTGATCCGCCGCATCCGCGACGACCGCGGCGTCACCGTGCTGCTGGTCGAGCATCACATGGGCCTGGTGATGTCGATCGCCGACCACGTGGTGGCGCTGAATTTCGGCAAGAAGCTCGCCGAAGGCACGCCGGCCCAGGTGCAGAAGGACCCCGCGGTGATCAAGGCCTATCTCGGGGACAAAGATTCATGACCGCGATGCTCAACGTAAAGGACCTGCGCGCCTATTACGGCCAGGTCCAGGCGCTGCACGGCCTCGCCTTCGAACTGCAGGAAGGCAGCCTGACCACGTTGCTCGGCGCCAACGGCGCCGGCAAGACCACGACGCTGCGGGCGATCTGCAACATGATCCGCTCCACCGGCTCGATCGAGTTCGAAGGCGCCAAGCTCGGCAGCAAGTCGACCGAAAACATCGTCCGGCTCGGCATCGCCCACGTGCCGCAGGGCCGCGGCACCTTCACCACCATGACGGTGGAGGAGAACCTGCAGCTCGGCGCCATCACCCGCAAGGACATGGCCGGCATCAAATCCGACATCGAGCGGATGTATGCGCATTTCCCGAAGCTCAAGGAGCGGCATACCCAGCAGGCCGGCACGCTGTCCGGCGGCGAGCAGCAGATGCTGGCCGTGGCGCGCGCGCTGATGCTGCGGCCGCGCCTGATGCTGCTGGACGAGCCGTCCTTCGGCCTGGCGCCGCTGGTGGTGCGCGACCTTTTCCGGATCCTCGGCAAGATCAACCGCGAGGACAAGGTCTCGATCCTGGTGGTCGAGCAGAACGCGCAACTCGCACTCGAACTTGCCGACAAGGCCTATGTGATCGAGACCGGCCGAATCGTGATGTCCGGCACGGCTTCCGAAATCGCGAACAACGAAGACGTTCGTAAATCCTATCTGGGATATTGAGGGCACGATGGAGCTGTTTACCAACCAGGTCCTGGCCGGCATCGCCACCGGCGCGATCTATGCCTGCATGGCGCTCGCCGTGGTGATGATCTACCAGGCCATCGACCACCTGAACTTCGCCCAGGGCGAGATGGCGATGTTCTCGACCTTCGTCGCCTGGCAGTTGATGCAATGGGGCGTGCCGTACTGGGGCGCGTTCATCCTGACGCTGGCGTTCTCGTTTGTCGGCGGCATTGTCATCGAGCGCGCGCTGTTCAAGCCGCTCGCCAAGGCGCCGGTGCTGACCCACGTCGCCGGCTTCATCGCGCTGTTCGCCATCATCAACAGCGTCGCCGGCCTGACCTGGGACTTCACCATCAAGCAGTTCCCGTCGCCGTTCGGCTCGTCGCCGTTCCTCGGCAGTCAGCTGATCTCGACGCATCAGGCCGGCATGATCGGCGTGACGCTGATCCTGCTGCTGCTGCTGTTCGTGTTCTTCCGCTACACCCGCGTCGGCCTCGCCATGCGCGCGGCGGCGTCGATGCCCGAATCGGCGCGCTTGGTCGGCATCAACACATCCTGGATGATCGCGCTTGGCTGGGGCATGGCGGCCGCGATCGGCTCCATCGCCGGCATGCTGATCGCCCCCGTGGTGTTCCTCGAGCCCAACATGATGGGCGGCGTGCTGATCTACGGCTTCGCCGCGGCCGTGGTCGGCGGCCTGTCGAGCCCGCTCGGCGCCGTGGTCGGCGGCTTCCTGGTCGGCATCTTCGAGAACCTGGTGGGCACCTACATCCCCGGCGTCGGCAACGAGCTCAAGCTGCCGATCGCGCTGGCGCTGATCATCACCGTGCTGGTCGTCAAACCCAACGGCCTGTTTGGCCGTGCCATCGTCAAGCGAGTCTGATCATGAGCACCGTTCAAGACGTCACCGCCGCACCCGTGATCGACGCCGTGCCGAAAAAGGCGATGTCGCTCGGCCCGCTGGCGTCCCTGATCATCCTGGCGCTGCTGGTGGTGACGCCGCTGTTCGTCAAGAACTTCATCATCTTCCAGATGACCATGTGGCTGATCTACGCCATCGCGGTGCTGGCGCTGAACATCCTGACCGGCGCCAGCGGACAGTTCTCGCTCGGCCAGAGCGCGTTCTACGCGCTCGGCGCCTATACGTCGGCAATCCTGATGGAGCATGGCGATATCAATTACGCGCTCACCCTGCCCGTCGCCGGCGTGATCTGCTTCGTTGCCGGTTTCCTGTTCGGCCTGCCCGCGCTGCGGCTCTCCGGCGTCTATCTGGCGCTCGCGACCTTCGCGCTGGCGACCGCAATGCCGCAGCTGCTGAAGCTCGGCGTGTTCGAGCACTGGACCGGCGGCGTGCAGGGCCTGGTCGTCACCAAGCCGGACGCGCCGGAGATCCTGGCGACGCTGGGGCTCAAGGTGTCGCAGGACATGTGGCTGTATTACTTCACCCTCGCCGTCTCGATCCTGATCTACATTCTTTCCGTCAACCTGCTGAAGTCGCGCTCCGGCCGCGCGATGATGGCGATCCGCGACAACGAGATCGCGGCCTCCGCCATGGGTGTCGACGTCTCGCTGTACAAGACGCTCGCCTTCGGCGTCTCGGCGGGCATCACCGGCATCGCCGGCGGACTCGGCGCCATCGCGGTGCAGTTCGTGGCGCCGGACGGCTACACCATCCAGCTTGCCGTCGCGCTGTTTCTCGGCATGGTGGTCGGCGGTGTCGGCTGGTTGCCGGGGTCACTGGCGGGCGCGGCCTTCATCGTGTTCGTGCCGAACATCGCCGAGAGCGTGTCCAAGGGTCTGTCCGGCGCCGTGTTCGGCGTCATCCTGATCCTGATCATCTTCCTGCTGCCGCATGGCAGCCGGCAACTCGCCTATGGGGCGCAACGCCTGATCGGCAAATTTCGTAAAAACTAAAAACCGAGGAAATATGACCATTCAAGTTTCTGTCCGCATCGCCGCGCTCGCCAGCGTGGCGCTGGCCTCTCTCGCCGTGACCGACGCCGCCTTCGCCCAGAAGAAATACGACACCGGCGCCACCGACACCGAGATCAAGATCGGCAACATCATCCCATATAGCGGCCCGGCCTCGGCCTACGGCATCATCGGGAAGATGGAAGAAGCCTATTTCAAGATGATCAACGAACAGGGCGGCATCAACGGCCGCAAGATCAACTTCATCAGCTATGACGACGGCTATTCGCCGCCCAAGGCCGTGGAGCAGGCGCGCAAGCTGGTCGAATCCGACGAGGTGCTGTTCGTGTTCGGGCCGCTCGGCACGCCGTCGAACACCGCGATCCAGAAATACATGAACGCCAAGAAGGTGCCGCAGCTGTTCGTGGCCACCGGCGCCACCAAGTTTGGCGAATACAAGAGCTTCCCGTGGACCATGGGCTGGCAGCCGGCCTATCAGAGCGAAGGCCAGATCTTCGCCAAATACGCCATGACCGAGAAGCCGGACGGCAAGATCGCCGTGCTGTACCAGAACGACGACCTCGGCAAGGACATGCTCAAGGGCCTCAAGGACGGCCTCGGCGCCAAGGCGTCGATGATCGTCGCCGAAGAGAGCTACGAGGTCTCGGAGCCCACCATCGAGAACCACCTCACCAAGCTGAAGGCCACCGGCGCCGACATCCTGCTCAGCATCTCGACCCCGAAATTCGCCGCGCAGGCGATCAAGAAGGTCGGCGAACTCGGCTGGAAACCGATGTACTTCCAGAGCAATGTCGGCGCCTCGGTCGCCTCGGTGATGCGTCCGGCCGGCCTGGAGAACTCACAGGGCGTGCTGTCGCTGGCCTATGTCAAGGAAGCGTCCGACCCGCAATGGGCGAATGACGAGGGCATGAAGAAGTATCTCGACTTCCTCGCCAAGCACGCGCCGTTTGCCAACGTCGCGGACAGCTCGGCCGAATACGGCTACGGACAGGCCCAGACCGTGGTGCAAGTGCTGAAGCAGGCCGGCGACAATCTGACCCGCGCCAACATCATGAAGGAGGCCGCGTCGCTGAAGGACTTCGTGCCTGACACGATGCTGCCCGGGGTCAAGATCAACACATCGGCGACCGACTTCTACCCGATCGAACAGCTCCGCATGATGCGCTTCACCGGCGAGAAGTGGGACGTGTTCGGCCCGCCCATCGAAAGCAAGCTCGGCGGCTAGCTTTCTCAACTCTCCCCGTGCGCGGGGAGAGGTCGACTGGAGCGCGCGGAAGTCGGGTGAGGGGGCGTCTCCGCTGGGTCCGCCCTTGCGGAGAAGCCCCTTCACCCGTCGCCACTTCGCTGCGCCACCCTCTCCCCGCAAGCGGGGCGAGGGAACGGCGCGGCCCTACCAAAACAAGCCTCTTGCGACTAATGGCGCAGGGGGCTTTTTCTTGCCCGACGCATCGAAAGCCTGTTCAATCTCCCGCAGCCGAAAAGGCAAAAAGAACGACAACGTTCACCGATCCGGGAGATCAAGAAATGCCCATGCTTAACGCGCGCACCGCGTCCCTGATGCTGTCCGCCACGCTGACCATCGCCCTCTCCAGCGCCGCCCTTGCGCAGAAACAATACGACACCGGCGCCACCGATACCGAGATCAAGATCGGCAACATCATGCCCTATAGCGGCCCGGCTTCGGCCTATGGCGTGATCGGCAAGATGGAAGAAGCCTATTTCAAGATGATCAACGAACAGGGCGGCATCAACGGCCGCAAGATCAATTACATCACCTATGACGACGGCTACTCGCCGCCCAAGGCCGTCGAGCAGGCGCGAAAACTGGTCGAGAGCGACGAGGTGCTGTTCATCGCCTCCTCGCTCGGTACACCGTCGAATTCGGCGATCCAGAAATACATGAACGCCAAGAAGGTGCCGCAGCTGTTCGTCGCCACCGGCGCCACCAAATTCGGCGAATACAAGGACTCGCCGTGGACCATGGGCTGGCAGCCCGCCTACCAGAGCGAGTCGCGGATCTATGCGGCCTATCTGCTGAAGGAGAAGCCCGACGCCAAGATCGGCGTGATGTACCAGAACGACGATTTCGGCAAGGACATGCTGAAGGGCCTCAAGGACGGCCTGGGCGCCAAAGCGGCGTCGATGATCATCGCCGAGGAAAGCTATGAAGTTTCGGAGCCGACTATCGACTCCCACGTCATCAAGCTGAAGTCGGCCGGCGCTGACACATTCATCAGTTTCACCACGCCGAAATTCGCCGCGCAGGGCATCAAGAAGGTCGCGGAGCTTGGCTGGAAGCCGACTTACGTCCAGAGCAATGTGGGCGCATCGGTGGGCAGCGTGATGCGGCCTGCCGGTTTCGACAACGCCCAGGGCATCCTGTCGGCGAACTACGCCAAGGACGGCTCGGACGCGCAGTGGGACAGTGACGAGGGCATGAAGAAATTCTACGCCTTCCTCGCCAAATACGCCCCCGGCATGGACCGCACCGATGGCTCCGTCATCTACGGCTACGGCCAAGCGCAGACCATCGTCCAGGTGCTGAAGCAGGCCGGCAACAATCTCACCCGTGCCAACATCATGAAGGAAGCCGCCAACCTCAAGGAGTTCGCGCCCGACACGCTGCTGCCCGGCGTCACCATCACGACGACGGCGACGGATTTCTACCCGATCGAGCAGCTTCAGATGCAGCGTTTCAAGGGCGATAAGTGGGAGCTGTTCGGCCCGATCATCGCCGGCAAAGTCGGGAGCTAGGGTTCCACAACCGCCCTCTCAACGGGTCGTCCCCGCGCTGGCGGGGACGACGTGGTGGCTATAGACACGCCATCACAATTGCTTGCCGGCGTGCCGTAGCAATACCTTTTTGAAATCGGATCAACTAGACATCCCCGACCTGCGCCACCTTGCTGCGCGTCTCGGATGCCCCTCGATGCCCTCTCTCCGCCTGCCACTCCTCGCCGTCGCCGCAACCCTTGCAGGCAACAGCGTCGCCCTCGCGCAAAGCCACTACGATCCCGGCGCCACCGACACCACCATCAAGATCGGCAACATCATGCCCTATAGCGGCCCGGCTTCGGCCTACGGCGTCGCGGGTCTCATCGAGGGCGCCTATTTCCGCATGATCAACGACCAGGGCGGCATCAACGGGCGCAAGATCGAGTTCATCAGCTATGACGACGGCTACAATCCGGCCAAGGCCGTCGAGCAGGCGCGCAAGCTGGTCGAATCCGACGAGGTGCTGGTGGTGTTCAATCCGCTCGGCACGCCGTCCAATGCCGCGATCCAGAAATATCTCAACGGCAAACACGTGCCGCAACTGTTCGTCGGCGCCGGCGCCGGCTATTTTGGCGATCACAAGGCCTATCCCTGGACCATGGCGTGGCAGCCGCCCTATCAAAGCGAAGGCCGCATTTATGCGCGATACCTGCTGGCGGAAAAGCCCGGTGCGAAAATCGCCGTGCTGTACCAAAACGATGACCTCGGCCGCGACGTGCTGAAGGGCCTGAAAGACGGTCTCGGCGACAAGGCTACCATGCTGGTCGCAGCCGAAAGCTATGAAGTGACCGAGCCGACCATCGACTCGCACATCATCAACCTCAAGGCGTCCGGCGCAGATACCTTCATCAGCGTTACCACGCCGAAATCGGCGGTGCAGGCGATCCGCAAGGTTGCCGAGATGGGCTGGAAGCCGCTGTTCATCCAGGGCTACGCTTCGGCCTCGATCGCCTCGGTGCTGAAGCCCGCGGGCCTGGAGAATGCGCAGGGCATCCTGTCGGCCTATTACGCCAAGGACGGGTCCGACCCGCAATGGGACACCGACCCCGGCATGCAGCGCTTCTACGCATTCCTCGCCAAATATGCGCCCGATGC
>JBEVEC010000109.1:0-17441 GCA_040512975.1 Tardiphaga sp.
CGTTTCCGCGAACGCGGGGACCCATACGCCGTGTCGTCTTGGTGATATATCGGCCCCTCTGTCTTTCACCCTCATCCTCAGGGGGTATGGGTCCCCGCGTTCGCGGGGACGACGGAAGATGACGCTTCTGCAAACTGAGGCCACAACACAAACGCGCCACACCGCACACCGCCGGCCGGTCTTGCCCGTCATCGAACTTACCATCCTCGTCATCGCCCTTTTTCTGCCGCTGGTGCTGCAGGACTATCTCACCGTCTACGCCACGCGCGTGCTGATCCTCTGCCTGTTCGCGCTGTCGTTCGATCTGGTGTGGGGCTATGCCGGCATCATGAGCTTCGGCCAGGCGGTGTTCTTCGGTTCGGCCGGCTACGGCGTGGCCCTGATCGCGCGCGACCTCGGCATCACCTCGATGCTGCTGGTGCTGCCGGCGGGCGTGCTGATCGGCTTTGCCTTCGCGCTGCTGCTCGGCGGCTTCCTGCTGCTCGGCCGTCATCCCGCCAGCGTGATCTTTGTGGCGCTGGGCACGCTGACCGGGTCCTATGCCTGCGACCGGCTCGCACGCGGCTGGTATTATCTCGGCGGCCAGAACGGCATTCCCTCGATCCCGCCCATGACCCTCGGCAGCTATGAGGTGACCGAAGGTCCGGCCTATTACTACATGGCGATGGGATTCCTCGTGGCGGTCTACCTGCTGTGCCGCTATCTTGTGCGCTCGCAATTTGGCCTGGCGTTGGCCGGTTTGCGCGAGAACGAGCAACGCATCGCCTTCTTCGGCTACGAACTGCAGCACCTCAAGGCGATCATCTTCTCGCTGAGCGGTGCCATCGCCGGGCTCGCCGGCAGCCTCTATGCGTTCCACGAGGGGTTCGTGTGGCCCAACATGCTGGGCGTGGTGATCTCCACCCAAGTGGTCCTCTACGTCCTGTTCGGCGGCGCCGGGACGCTGATCGGCGCGGTGATCGGCACCATCGTCATCGAGGCCGTCAGCTTTTGGCTCTCCAACAGCTATCAGGATATCTGGCCGATCATTCTTGGCGTGCTGCTGCTGCTGGTCATCCTGTTCCGTCCGGCCGGGCTGGTTAGTCTGGTGCTGTCCGAGCGCGAGCGCGTCGGCAGCTTCGGCCGGCCGGGGAAGCGCTAGCCATGGCGCTCCTCGAAGCCAGCGGCCTGGTCAAGATTTTCGGCAAGCTCACCGCGCTGAACGGCGCCGACCTGACCGTTGAAGCCAACGAATTTCATGGCCTGATCGGTCCCAACGGATCCGGCAAGAGCACGCTGATGAAATGCATCGCCGGCGCGGAGACGCCGACGCAGGGCACGGTGACATTCGGCGGCCGCGACATTACGCAGGCGACGCCGGCCGAGCGCGCCCGCGCCGGCATGAGCATCAAATTCCAGATTACCAGCGTGCTGCCGGCGCTGACGCTTTACGACAACGTGTTGCTGGCGCTGCAGGCACAGACCTCGCTGTGGCATCTGGCCCTGTCGCGCACCCGCGGCGTGCTGCATGACAAGGTCATGGCGATGCTCGAGCAGTTTCGTCTCGCCGATCGCGCCCACGAGCCCGCCGCGGCGCTGTCCCATGGCCAGCAGCAATGGCTGGAGATCGCCATGGCGCTGGCGCCCGAGCCCAAACTGCTGCTGCTCGACGAGCCGACCGGCGGCATGAGCCTGGAAGAGCGCCGCGTCACCGGCGAACTGCTGCAGCCGATCAAGGCGCGCTGCTCCCTGGTGATCGTCGAGCACGACCTCGATTTCATTCGCGATATCTGCGATCGGCTCACGGTGCTGGATCAGGGCCAAATCCTGCAGACCGGGACTGTGCAGCATGTGCAGTCCTGCCCCAAGGTTCAGGAGGTCTATCTCCGCCGTGCCTGACGACAAATTCCTCGATATCCAGTCGCTCGATGCCGGTTACGGTCGCAGCCAGGTGCTGTTCGGTGTGACGCTAAGCGTGCCGTGGCGCGGCGGCGTCGCCATCCTCGGCCGCAACGGCGCCGGCAAGACCACGCTGCTGAAAACCATCATCGGCGAATTGCCGGTGCTGGCGGGCAGCATCAGCCTCGATGGCCGCGACGTCGGCCGGCTGCCGACCGAGCAACGCATCCGTCGCGGCGTCGGCTACGTGCCGCAGGAGCACTCGGTGTTCGCCAAACTCTCGGTGCGCGACAATCTCGCCGTCGGCGCCCTGACCAACCGCGACAGCGAGGCGGTCGACCGCGTGCTGGACATCTTCCCGAAACTCGGCCAGCGGCTCGACCAGTTCGCCGGCACGCTGTCCGGCGGCGAGCGCAAGATGCTGGCGATCGGCCGCGCGATGCTGTCCGATCCAAAGATCCTGCTGCTCGACGAGCCCACCGAAGGCGTCTGGATCGGCGTCATCGAGGAGATCACCGAGCGGCTGATTGTTCTGGCCAAGGACATTGCCGTTGTCATCGTCGAGCAGCATCTCGATCTGGCGCTGCGTGTCGCGCACCAGGCCTATGTGCTCGACCGTGGCAGGGTCGCGCTAACCGGGTCGGCCGCAGCGATCCGCGATGACCCGAGATTGTTGCAATTTCTGACGCCGTAGCCGTCCAGAGGAACGATACGCATCGATGCATTCTGGAACAACAACATCAGGTGCAGCCGACCGCCTCGTAATGATCGATTCCCGAACGCGCTAGGGGTTCCGACTCCTGGCCCGGTGTGCAGTGGGGGATAGCCCGTACTGGTCAGCAAAGGCGCGGGAAAAATGGCTGCTGCTGCGGAAGCCGCAGGCCAAGGCGACTTCGGTGGCCGACATTCCGGTTTTCGTGAGCAGTTGATCGGCCTGGGCGAGGCGGATCTCGAGATAGGTTCGATGAAACGTGCGGCCCAGAAGGTTGACAAATAGGCGCTCGAGCTGGCGGACCGAAAGTCCGACGATCCGCGCCAGTTCGTCACGCGATTTGACATTATCGATCGCTGCTTCCATTTCGGCCAGGGTTTTCAGCAGACGGTCGTCATTGACGCCGTAGCGGTCTCGCAGGCTCGGACGCTGCGGTGCTTCCGCGGCACGGGGTTTGGCGCCGATCAGCCATTCGCTGACCTGGCTTGCTAGAGCGTGCCCTTGCTCGCGTTCGATCAATTCGATCGTCAGGTCCAGGCCCGCGATGCCGCCCGCACAGGTCACGCGTTTGCGGTCGATGACATAAAGGCTGGATTCGATCCGCAGCAGCGGAAAGGCTTCGACAAAGGCCGGCCAGTGGTCCCAGTGGATCGTCATCCGGTGATCGTCCAGCAAGCCGGCCTTGGCGAGAAGGAACGGCCCACCCGAGACGCCGACAAGCGTGACGTTGCGGGACGCCAGCCGCCTTAGCCAGGCGAACGTTTTTGAATCCGCAAAGGTGGCGGGGTTGCCGCCGGCGATGACGAACACCGCGTCACATGATGTCTTGTCGTCCAGACGTTTGTCGGGTGCGATGGTCACACCGTTTGATGAGGTCACGGGCCGCCCATCCGGCGACAAGTGCACCCATTGATAAAGCTTGCGCTTGGCCAGCGCGTTTGCCGCGCGATAGGGCTCGATGATGGAGGCGTACGACATCAGCGCGAAACCCTCGATCAGCAACAGTCCGAGCGTATGCGGCGCGTCTCCATTCATGACGTCGTTTTGTCCGAAAACGTCGCTTTTTGGCAAGAAACCTCGTTTGGGTAGCGTTATCTTTCCTTTCGAGCAAGATTGTTTCTGTGAGATCATTCGGTTTGGCGCAGTTTTCCTTCCTGAATCTCGCGCGAAACGCACTGTCCGGCCATCGCAATTGGCAGCGGACCTGGCGCGATGCCGCGCCGCGCGACGTCTATGACGTGGTAATCGTCGGTGGCGGCGGGCACGGTCTCGCCGCCGCCTATTATCTGGCCAGGGTCCACGGCATCACCAATATCGCGGTGGTCGAAAAGGGATGGATCGGCGGCGGCAATGCGGGGCGCAACACCACCATCATCCGCTCCAATTACGGGCTCGACGGCAATACCAGCTTCTACGAGTGGTCGATGAAGTTGTGGGAAGGGCTGGAGCAGGATCTCAACTACAACACCATGGTGAGCCAACGTGGCGTGCTGAATCTGTATCATTCCGACGCCCAGCGCGATGCGTTCGCCCGACGCGGCAATGCCATGCGGCTCAACGGCGTCGATGCCGAACTGCTCGATCAGGCCGGCGTCCGCAGGCTGGCGCCGTTCCTCAACTTTGACCATGCGCGCTTCCCGGTGATGGGCGGGCTGCTGCAGGAGCGTGGCGGCACGGCGCGTCACGATGCGGTCGTATGGGGCTATGCCCGCGGCGCTTCCGACCGCGGCGTCGATATCATCCAGAACTGCGAAGTGACCGGCATCCTGCGCGAACCGGATGGTCGCGTGTCCGGCGTGGAGACGACGCGCGGCACGATCCGCGCCAACAAGGTCGGACTGTCGGTTGCCGGCAGTTCGTCGCGTCTCGCTGACATGGCCGGCCTGCAGCTTCCGATCGAGAGCCACGTTTTGCAGGCCTTCGTGTCGGAAGCCCTGAAGCCGCTGATCCCCGGCGTCATCACCTTCGGCGCCGGTCATTTCTATATCAGCCAGTCCGACAAGGGCGGGCTGGTGTTCGGCGGCGATATCGACGGCTACAACAGCTACGCCAGTCGCGG
Organism: Tardiphaga sp.; assembly: GCA_040512975.1. Classification (GTDB taxonomy): domain Bacteria; phylum Pseudomonadota; class Alphaproteobacteria; order Rhizobiales; family Xanthobacteraceae; genus Tardiphaga. The sequence goes on from JBEVEC010000109.1 coordinate 4,650, forward strand.
CAACCTGCCGGTGGTGGAGGATGTCTGCGAGGGCGGGATGGCCGTGATGCCGATGATCGGCCGGCTTCGCATGCTGCGCAGCTGGGGCGGAATTTGCGACATGTCGATGGATGGCTCGCCGATCATCGACCGCACGCCTCTGCCCGGCCTCTATCTGAACGCCGGCTGGTGCTACGGCGGCTTCAAGGCGACGCCGGCCGCGGGATGGTGCTTTGCCCATCTGCTGGCCACCGACCGGCCGCACGAGACCGCCACGGCGTACCGGCTCGATCGCTTCGAGACCGGTCACCTGATCGATGAAAAGGGTCAGGGCGCCCAACCGAACCTGCACTAGTAAAGGTCATCCATGCGTATCCCGTGCCCGTATTGTGGCGAACGCGACGTGCAAGAATTCGTCTATCGCGGCGACGCGGCGGTATCTCGCCCCGCCGACGACAAGGGCTTCTACGCCTATGTCTATCTTCGCAAGAATGTTGCGGGCGTCATGCGCGAGCACTGGTATCACGCGCAAGGATGCCGCAATTGGATCGAAGTTGCGCGCGACACGACCACGCATGAGATCTTCAGCAGTGTGATTGCGAAGCAGACGGCGTCATGAGCAGGTTGAACGAAGGCGGTCTGGTCGATCGCAGCAAACCACTTGGATTTACGTTCGACGGCAGGCCTTATCGCGGCTTCGAGGGTGACACGCTGGCGTCGGCGCTGATTGCCAATGACGTGAAGTTGGTCGGCCGCTCCTTCAAATATCATCGGCCGCGCGGCATCCTGACCGCGGGGAGCGAAGAGCCCAACGCGCTGGTCACGCTTCGTTCCGGAGCGTGGGCTGAGCCGAACACGCGGGCCACCACCGTCTCTCTCTATGACGGGCTGGAAGCGACAAGCCAGAACCGATGGCCGAGCCTGGCGTTGGACGTGATGGCGATCAACCAGCTGGCGGCGCCGATCTTCGTGGCGGGCTTCTACTACAAGACCTTCATGTGGCCGGCAAAATTCTGGGAGAAGCTCTATGAGCCGCTGATCCGGCGCGCTGCCGGTCTCGGTCGCGCATCGATGCTACCGGATCCCGATCACTACGATCGCAACCATGCCTTCTGCGACTTGCTGGTGATCGGCGGCGGCCCCGCGGGCCTGGCCGCTGCGCAGACGGCCGGGCGCGCGGGATTGCGGGTCATCATCGCCGATGATGACACCATGTTAGGCGGACGGCTGCTGTCGGAGCGTCTGGAGATCGACGACATGTCGGCGGCAGCGTGGGCGCAGGGGATCGCCGCCGAACTGGCCGAAATGCCGAACGTTACCGTCTTGACGCGCACTTCGGTGTTCGGGGTTTACGATGGCCGTGAGTATGGCGCCGTCGAACGCGTACAGGATCACGTCGCGCGTCCGTCTGTCGGGCAGCCACGGCAGCGGCTTTGGAAGATTATTGCCAAGCGCGCGCTGCTGGCGGCGGGCGCTATCGAGCGTCCGCTGGTGTTCGGCGGCAACGATCGCCCGGGCGTCATGATGGCTTCCGCGGTCTCGACCTATCTCAATCGCTTTGGCGTCATCGCCGGACGTCGGGTGGTCGTGTTCACCGCGACGGACAGCGGCTGGTCAACGGCGCTCGACTTGATCGCCGCGGGCGTCGAAGTGGTTGCGGTGGTCGATTCACGCAGCACCCGGCACGTCGCCGCAGATCGCGTTAAGGCCGCAGGCGCCGAGATATTTCTGGAGGCGCGCGTCGATGACGTGCAAGGGCGCTCGGCGCGCGCCGTCGATATCCGCACCGCCAACGGGACGATCCGGACGCTCGCGGCCGATCTGGTTGCCATGTCTGGCGGCTGGAATCCGTCGATCGGGCTGGGCAGCAATCTCGGCAGTCGTCCGGTCTGGCATGAGCCGTTGCAGAGTTTCGTACTCGATCGCACGCCGCCGGGCATGGCGGCGATCGGCGCCGCCGCGGGACGCTTGTCGCTCGCCGAAGCTCTCGCAGACGGCGTCAGCGTCGCCGCCGCAATCGCCACCGATGCGGGCCGGCCGTCTGCGATGGCCGTCGCGCCACGCTGCAGCGACGAAGCCACGGCGGTGTCGCCGATGTGGCACGTCACCACGCGGCAGACGAAAGCCTTCGTGGATTTCCAGCACGACGTCACCGACGACGACATCGCGCTCGCCGCGCGCGAGGGTTTTGTCTCGATCGAGCACCTGAAGCGTTACACGACCATGGGCATGGCCACCGACCAGGGCAAGACCAGCCAGCTCAACGGCCACGCGCTGCTGGCCGCGGCGACCGGAAAGACCATGGCGGAAGCCGGCACGATCCTCTCGCGTCCGCCCTATCTTCCGGTGGCGATCGGCGTCTTCGCGGGCCATCACCGCGACGAGCATTTTCGTCCCGTGCGTCGCACCGCCAGCCATGCCTGGGCGGCGGAGCAGGGCGCGAGTTTTGTCGATGCCGGGCAATGGAAGCGCGCGCAGTGGTTCGCGCGGCCGGACGAGACATCATGGCTCGACACCGTAAATCGCGAAGTGACCATGACGCGCAACGGCGTCGGGATTTGCGACGTCTCGACGCTGGGCAAGATCGACGTGCACGGGCCTGATGCGGGCGTATTGCTGGATCGTCTCTACATCAACACGTTTTCGACGTTGCCGATCGGAAAGGCACGTTACGGGGTGATGCTGCGCGAAGATGGTTTCGTCATGGATGACGGCACCGCCACGCGCTTCGCCGACGATCGTTTCTTCCTCACCACGACCACCGTGAACGCGGCCAAGGTCATGCAGCATATCGACTACGCGCGTCAGGTGCTGTGGCCGGAGTTCGACGTGCAGGCCACGTCGGTGACCGAACAATGGGCGACCTTTGCCGTCGCCGGCCCGCAATCGCGCGCTCTGCTGCAGACAATGCTGCCCGACCTTGATCTGTCGAACGAAGGCTTTCCGTTCATGGCAGCGGCGGAGTTTCGCTGGCACGGTGCAGCGGCGCGGATATTTCGGCTGTCGTTCTCCGGCGAATTGGCGTTCGAGGTCAGCGTTCCCGCCAATCTCGGCGACCTGTTCATCCGCACCGCCTTTCAGATTGGCGCGGCTTTCGATCTGGTCGCTTACGGCACAGAGGCGCTTGGCGTCATGCGAGTCGAGAAGGGCCACGCCGCCGGTAACGAAATCAGCGGCCAGGCCACCGCCGGCGATCTCGGCATGGGCCGCATGATGTCGACCAAGAAGGATTTCATCGGCCGCGTGATGGCGCAGCGTCCCGGCCTGATCGCTGCAGATCGCGCGGTTCTTGTCGGGCTGAAGCCCGTCGACCGGGCCGTGCGGCTGCGCGCCGGCGGTCACCTGCTCGCCAGCGATGCAGATGCCGTGGCGGCGAACGACGAAGGCTATGTCACGTCGGCGGCCTTTTCACCGACTCTTGGACATTCGATCGCACTGGCGCTGCTGAAACGTGGTGCGTCACGCCATGGCGAGACGATCCGAATTCACGATCCGGTGCGCGGCGGCGATATCCCCGTCGAGGTCTGCCATCCTGTTTTCCTCGATCCGGAAGGAATGCGCATCCGTGGCTGACACTCTGCAGATTTCGGAATGCCAGAACTTCGGCTTCGCCACGGTGATGTCGCGCAAGAACGCCGATGTCGCCGCCATCGGCGGGGCGCTTCAGGTGAACATGCCGGCCGGACCGACCTGTGTCGCCGTCCAAGGCGCGGTGCTGATCGGGACCGGACCGGGCAACTGGCTGGCCTTCGCCGAAGGGAAGGCGTTGACGCTGGCCGACGAACTGACGTTGCGTTTGCCGGGCGTTTCCGTGTCGGACCAATCCGGCGGTTATGTGATTTTCAGGATCGCCGGCCCGGCGGCGCGCAGACTTTTGCAGCGTGGCGCCTTCATCGATCTGGATCCGTCGACGTTCAACGTCGGATCGGCGGCCACCACCGTGATGGCCCATATCGGCGTGGTGATCTGGCAGATCGATGACGCCGAAACCTTTCATGTCGCCGTATTCCGGAGCCTCGCCGGCAGCTTACGCGACTTCATGCAGTCGGCCTCTCAGTCGATGAACGCCCCATTCGGAACTACAGCAGCCCGAGGCTGAAGTCGTTTCCTGATAAGAAAATAACATTCGTGTAGATTGACTTGATAATCCGTTCCTCGGTAGGGTCGTCGGCAGGATGACGGAGACTTCGAGCATGTGCGGAATCGTTGGCCTGTTTCTAAAGGACCGCGCGCTGGAGCCACAGCTCGGCATGTTCCTATCGGGCATGCTCGAGGTCATGAGTGATCGCGGTCCCGACAGCGCCGGTTTCGCCGTCTACAGTCAAGGTGATGCGGAGCATCTCAAACTGACGCTGCGCGGCGCCGATCTTGACAGTGTCGCGGCGGCTCTGGGCGAGGGCGTGCAGGGTGTGGTGCGCGATACCCACCTCGTACTGTCGTTTCCGAAGCGCGACGAGAGCCGCGTGCGGGCCTATCTCAGCCGGCAGCGGCCGGACATCAAGGTCATCGGCGCGGGCCAGCGCATCGAATTGTACAAGGAAGTGGGGCGGCCGGCGACGGTTGCCAGGCGCTTCGATCTGTCGGGCATGACTGGCACCCACGGCATCGGTCATACGCGCATGGCAACGGAGAGCGCGGTCACCACCGCGGGCGCGCATCCGTTCTCGACCGGCCCCGACCAATGCCTGGTTCACAACGGTTCACTGTCGAACCATCGCGGTCTGCGTCGCATGCTGGAGCCCAAAGGCATCAGCTTCGAGACCGACAACGACAGCGAGGTGGCGGCGGGCTACCTGAGCTGGAAATTGCGCGAGGGCGCGACCCTGGCCGAAGCGCTCGAATCGAGCCTGACCGACCTGGATGGCTTCTTTACCTTCGTTGTCGGGACCGAAAGCGGTTTTGCGGTTGTTCGCGACCCCATCTCCTGCAAGCCGGCGGTGATGGCCGAGACCGATCAATATGTGGCGTTCGGGTCGGAATACCGTGCGCTTGTCGGACTTCCCGGCATTGCCACCGCAAGGGTTTTCGAACCTGAACCCGCACGTGTCTACGCGTGGGAGCGAAACTGATGTCGATGATCGATCTGAAGATCACGAACAAGCGCGAATTCAACAGACATCTTCACGCCTTGCCGCCGAACACTAACGAGACCCATTGGCGCGTTGAAAATCCGGGCGGTCAGCATTCCCTTGCGGTCGGTCTGGACGCGCCGATCACGGTCGAGATCGCCGGACACGCCGGTTACTACTGCGCGGGCATGAACAAGCAGGCCACCGTGATCGTGGACGGCAATGTCGGCGTCGGCGTGGCCGAAAACATGATGTCGGGCATGGTGCATGTCAGAGGCGATGCCAGCCAGGCGGCGGGCGCTACGGCCCATGGGGGGCTGCTGGTAATCGACGGCGATGCCTCGGCGCGTTGCGGCATTTCGATGAAGGGCGTCAACATCGTCGTCAAGGGATCGATCGGGCCGATGAGCGCTTTCATGGCGCAATCCGGAATGCTCGTGGTGCTCGGCGATGCCGGAGACGCGCTGGGGGATTCGATCTACGAGGCGAGGCTGTTCGTTCGGGGCGCCGTGAAAAGTTTGGGCGCCGACTGCGTGGAAAAGCCCATGCGCGATGAACACAAGGAGCAGCTGCGCGCCTTGCTGACGGCGGCCGGCGTAGGAGATGAGGTTCGCGTCGACGAATTCAAGCGCTATGGCTCGTCTCGCACGCTCTACAATTTTCACGTCGACAACGCCGCCGCGTATTAGGGACTTCGGTCATGGACTCGAACAACACTCCGCGAACGCTGCCGCGCCAGTCGGCGACCTTTGACCCGCATACGATGTCGGAAATCCGGCGCGCCGCTGCGACCGGCATCTATGATATCCGCGGCGCCGGCACCAAGCGTTCGCTGCCGCATTTCGATGACCTGCTGTTTCTCGGTGCGTCGATCTCGCGCTATCCGCTGGAAGGGTACCGTGAAAAATGCGCAACGGACGTCTGGCTCGGGACCCGTTTCGCGAAGAAACCGATCCATCTGAAGACCCCCGTCACCATCGCGGGCATGAGTTTCGGTGCGCTGTCCGCGCAGGCCAAGGAAGCGCTCGGTCGCGGTGCCAGCATTGCCGGCACGTCCACCACCACCGGTGATGGCGGCATGACGCCGGAGGAGCGCGGCCAGTCGCAGACGCTGGTCTATCAGTATCTGCCGTCGCGCTACGGCATGAATCCCGACGATCTGCGCAAAGCGGACGCGATCGAGGTGGTGATCGGGCAGGGCGCGAAGCCGGGCGGCGGCGGCATGTTGCTCGGCCAGAAGATTTCCGATCGGGTTGCCGCGATGCGCAACCTGCCGAAGGGCATCGATCAGCGCTCGGCCTGCCGTCATCCGGACTGGACCGGTCCGGATGACCTCGAGATCAAGATCGAGGAACTGCGCGAGATCACCGATTGGGAAAAGCCGATCTATGTGAAGGTCGGCGCGACCAGGCCGTATTACGATGTCGCACTGGCCGTGAAGTCCGGCGCCGACGTCGTGGTGCTCGACGGCATGCAGGGCGGCACGGCGGCGACGCAGGAAATTTTCATCGAGCATGTCGGGCTGCCGATCCTGTCGGCCATTCGGCCGGCGGTGCAGGCGCTGCAGGACCTCGGCATGCATCGCAAGGTGCAACTGATCGTATCGGGCGGCATTCGCAACGGCGCAGATGTGGCGAAGGCGCTGGCGCTTGGTGCCGATGCCGTGGCGATCGGCACTGCGGCACTGATCGCGCTCGGGGACAACGATCCGGTCCATGAGGACGAGTACCGCAAACTGGGCACCACCGCGGGGGCCTATGACGACTGGCAGGACGGACGCGATCCCGCCGGCATCACGACCCAGGATCCGGACCTCGCAGCACGCCTCGATCCCGTGGCCGCCGGTCGTCGGCTCGCAAATTATCTGTCGGTGCTCACGCTGGAGGCCCAGACGATTGCGCGAGCCTGCGGCAAAAGCCACCTGCACAATCTGGAGCCCGAAGATCTGGTCGCGCTGACAATCGAGGCGGCGGCAATGGCGGGCGTACCGCTCGCCGGAACAAACTGGATTCCTGGACAGACGAATTTTTAGCCGGCAATGAGCGGCGTCGTGCCGTCGCTTTCATCGTAACGTGAGTCATAGTTCGTACAACGATGTGCGAACGCGCGGGGGATCAAAGAATGGCAGCCAATCTCAGTGAGGTCGCGAAAGAGAAAGGTATCAAGTATTTTCTGATCTCCTACACCGACCTGTTCGGAAGCCAGCGCGCCAAGCTGGTGCCGGCTCAGGCCATCGACGGCATGCACAAATCGGGCGCCGGCTTTGCCGGTTTCGCGACCTGGCTCGATATGAGCCCGGCTGATCCCGACCTGTTCGCCATGCCGGATCCGGCCAGCCTCATCCAATTGCCGTGGAAGCCGGATGTCGGCTGGCTTGCCGCAGATCTCTGGATGGACGGTGCGCCCGTGGTGCAAGGCCCGCGAAACGCATTGAAGGCGCAGATCGCGCGGGCTGCCGAGCAGGGCATGCAAATGAAGACCGGCGTCGAATGCGAGTTTTTTCTGATCTCGCCGGACGGCACAGGCATCGCGGACACCGCGGATTGCCAGGTCAAGCCCTGCTACGACCAGCAGGCCCTGATGCGCCGTTACGATGTCATCACCGAGATCTGCGATGCGATGCTTCAATTGGGATGGAAGCCGTATCAGAACGACCACGAGGATGCGAACGGCCAGTTCGAGATGAACTGGAGTTACGATGATGCGCTGGTCACGGCCGATCGCCATGTGTTCTTCAAATACATGGCGAAGGCGATTGCCGAAAAGCACGGCCTGCGGGCGACTTTCATGCCGAAGCCGTTTGTCAATCTCACAGGCAGCGGTTGCCACATGCACGTATCGATGTGGAAGGGCGCGACCAATGTGTTTGAGGACGCGACGGCTGCTTCGGGATTGTCGCGGTCCGGGCTGCATTTCATCGGCGGCATCATCCATTCGGCAGATGCCCTAGCCGCGATCCTGAACCCGACCGTCAACAGCTATAAACGCATCAATGCGCCGCGCACGGTGTCGGGCGCGACCTGGGCGCCGAATTCGGTCACCTGGACCGGCAACAATCGCACGCACATGATCCGCGTCCCTGACGGGGACCGGTTCGAGTTGCGCCTCGCCGACGGCGCCGTGAACCCATATCTGATGCCGGCAGCGGTGCTGGCCGCCGGTCTCGACGGTCTGGCCAGCGCCCGCGATCCGGGACCCAGGCTCGACATCAACATGTATACGGAGGGGCACACGGTCGGCGACGTCAAGAAGCTGCCGCTGAACCTGCTCGACGCTCTTCGCGCCCTGGGCAAATCGACGGTGCTCCACGATGCCCTGGGCTCGCTGGTGCCATCCTATCTGAAGCTCAAGCACAACGAACTCGACGATTTCGCCCGCCATTTGACTCAGTGGGAACGCGAGACCACGCTGGACTGCTGAGTGAGCGGCCGCTGGCGTGTCATTCCCGGGAGCGCGTTTCGCTCGGTTCGGCCGTCAAGGCGGGCATGACTATCTGTTTGGTTGTTCGTAGATGATGATCGACAGATAGGTGGCGGGCAGATCCTCGAGGCTCTGCGGTCCATGCAGCGCGCCGGAATCGAACATCAGGGCGTCGCCGGGCCGCAGCACATAGGACTGGTCGTCGTGTCGGTAGGTGACCTGGCCTGAGATCATGTAGATGAATTCGGTGCCGGCATGCCGAAACTCGGTGTAAGGGGCCGCGCCGTGCTTGAGTTCGATCAGATAGGGCTCGACGCCGATTTCTCCGCGTAGCGCATGTCCAAGCAGCCGGTACACATGGCCGGCCTTGGTGCCGCGCCGCTCGATGACCACCCCTTGCCCGTTCTTCACGTAGGAACAGTCGCGTCGGCTCTCGAACTCGGAAAACAGCGCCGACATCGGTGTGTCGAGCGCACTGGCGATCGACTGCAGCGTTGTCAGCGACGGTGAAATCTGGCCCGTTTCCAGCTTGGACAGCATTCCCGCGGAGATATCGGCGGCGTCGGCCAGATCGGCAATCGAGAGGTCCTTCAAGCGGCGCAGGTGCCTGACATAGGCGCCGAGTGCTTTTTCGAGTTTTCGCTCGGTCTCCTGAGGGGCGTTCGAACCGGTGGCAAGACCTTCCGCAACCGGGGTCTGTTTTTTCACGGCGACCTTTTTTGTCTTGGGCGCCTTCTTGATGAGCTTGATGGTTTTCGCCATTCGCCGTCGATCCTCAGCCTTTTGGTACAGCACCCCTGCAAGGTGTACCGTGGAATCCGGACGTGGCAACCCACGGAACGTCGCCGTTTGCTGCTTCGGTCGGCGAACTCATCGGCGGTCCAGGCCACTTAAGGTGGGATCAATTGGTCTCGCGGATTTCCCTGGCGGCCGATCCGATCGCGGCGATGATGCCGGCATAGCCGGTGCAGCGGCAGATCTGGCCGCTAAGCTGGCTGCGGATCGTGGCCTCGTCGGGGTCGGGATGCCGGGCGATGATGTCGCGCGCCATCATCAGCATGCCGGGGGTGCAGAAGCCGCATTGCAGGGCATGCTTCTCATGAAAATGCCGGCGGATGATGTCCATCGGCTCGGTGTGGCGCGTGCCCTCGATGGTCTCGACGGTGCGGCCCTCGCACATCACCGCCAGCACGATGCAGGAGCGCACGGCCATGCCGTCGAGCGTCACCGTGCAGGCGCCGCAGGCGCCTTGCTCGCAGCCGACATGGGTGCCGGTCAGGTTGAGGCCTTCACGCAGGACATCGGCGAGGCTGTCGCGGGCATGGACCTGCTGCGAGATCGCTTCGCCGTTGAGTGTCAGGTTCACGGTGGTCATCAGGCTCTCGCTTCGGCAATGGCGCGCGATATGGTCGCGACGTGGCAGCGCAATTGATAGGGATCGGCGTCGGGCACCAGCTCCGCCAACTCGGCGCGGATCACCGTGGCGAGCTCGGCCGCGTCGACCGTGCGGTGCTGCTGCAAATGCAGGCTGACCTGCGGCAGATGCAGCGCGCGCGAGGCCGTCCCCGCCAGCGCGACGCGCGGCGCGCCGTCGGTGGCCTCCACGGCCACCGCCATGGAATCGGCGAAGGCGCCGCTTTTGCGGCTGACCTTGGAGATGCCCCAGCGTGTTGCCTCGCGGCGGGGCAGCTGGAAGCCGACGACGATTTCGCCGGTGGCGAGGCTCGTCTCATAGGCGCCACGCACGAAGTCCTCGACCCGTTCGCGGCGCTCGCCGCCGGGACCGACGATACAGACCTCGGCGCCCAATGCGATCAGACAGGCCGGCCAGTCGGCCGCGGGATCGGCCAGCGCGACGCTGCCGCCGATGGTGCCGAGATTGCGCACCGCCCGATAGGCGATCTTGCTCGCCACACGCGCCAGAAGCCCCGCGGACGGATCAGGGATCTTGCCATCCTCGATCGTGGCGTGGGTGGTCAACGCGCCGACGAACACGCCGTCACCGTCGTCGCGTAGCTGCTTCAATTCCTGCAACTGCGTCACGTCGACCAGGGTGTCGATCATGGTCATGCGCAGACCCATCAGGATCAGCAGCGATTGCCCGCCGGAAATCGGCATCGCCGCGCCGTCGCCGTCCGCGAGCAGGCGGATGGCATCGTCGAGGGACGGCGGGCGCGCGTAGTCGAAGGCCGCCGGTTTCATCGCAGGCTCTCCCGCGCGCGAGCCACGGCGTCCGACACGCGGCGCGGGGTCATCGGCGTCTCCTTGAATTTGGCGTCGATATCGCGGAACGCGTCGGTGAGGGCATTGGCGATCACGGCCGGGGGCGCGATGGCGCCGCCTTCGCCCATGCCCTTGACGCCGTGCTGCGTGTTGTGGGCCGGCGAGACGAAGTGCTTGATGTCGAGGGTCGGGATCTCCGGCGCACAGGGCATCATGTAATCGCCGAACGTGGTCGCCAGCGGCTCGCCCGATGCGTCATAGGGCGACTCCTCGTACAGCGCGGTGCCGATGCCCTGCGCCACGCCGCCGATGATCTGGCCGTCGACGATCATCGGATTGATCATGGTGCCGCAATCCTCGGCGATGGCGTATTTCAGGATCTCGACCACGCCGGTTTCGGGATCGACGGCGACAATGGCCGCGTGGACGCCATAGGAGAACACGCCGCCGGAGTCCGGCGGTTCGTAGGTGGCGGTCATTTCCAGCCCGGGCGCGACACCGGCCGGCAGCATCTCCGGCCGGACATTGCCGGCGCGGGCGATCTCGGCGATCGGCACACTGGCGGGGCCGGCATGAACGGCACCGTCCTTGAGGACGACGCTGGTGAGCGGGGCCTGCAGTAGATGGGCGCCGATGGCGCGGATCTTGTCCGCGAGCAAGGCGCTCGCCTTGGCCACGGCGCCGCCAGAGAACACGATGCTGCGCGACGCGAAGGTACCAAACCCCATCGGCGTGGCATTGGTGTCGCCGTGGCGGATCGCGATGCGGCCGGGATCGATGGTCAGCTCATGGGCGGCGATCTGGGCGAGGGTGGTCTCGAGGCCTTGGCCGTGATTGAGGATGCCGACGCCGATCTGCACGGTGCCGTCCGGCAGCATCCGGACCGTCGCGGACTCGTAACCGGGCACGATGCGCGACTTGCGCTTGGTCCATTCGATGGTGCCGTGGCCGCTCTGTTCGGTGTACACCGCAAAGCCGAGACCGATGCGACGGCCATCGGCTTCGCCACGCTGCTGGCGCGCGCGGATGCCGGGCACGTCCACCATTTCGACCACGGCCTCCATGGCGCCGGGATAGTCGCCGGTGTCGAGCACCAGGCCGCCGATGGTGCGGTAGGGCATGTCCGACGCGCGCACGAGATTGATCCGGCGCAGCTCGACCGGATCGATGTCGAGTTCGTGCGCCAGTTCGTCCATCGCGCGTTCGATGGCGAAGCATGCGCCGGGACGCGCCACGCCGCGATAGGGACCGAGCGGCGCCTTGTTGGTGGCGACGGTGTGGGTCTCGACCTCAAGATGTTCGATGCGATAGGGGCCCGGCAGATTGCGGGCGGCCATGCTGGCTTCCATGTAGGGGCCGGATGGCCACAACGAATAGGCGCCGGCATCGACGAAGACCTCGCCCTTGATGCCGAGCACGCGGCCGTTTCTTTCGGCGTACAGCGTCATGTCGTAGACATGCTCGCGCGCCTGCACCGCCGCGATCAGATGCTCGCGGCGATCCTCGATCCAGCGCACCGGATGCCCGCATGTCAGCGCGATGGCGCAGACGGCGATGTCTTCGGGCATCAGGCGGTTCTTGCCGCCGAAGCCACCGCCGACGTCGGGGGCGATGACCCTTACCTTGTGCTCCGGCAGGCCCAGCGTCTGCGCCAGGCTGTGCCGCATCAGATGTGGGCCCTGGGTCGACATGTAGATCACCAACTCGTCGAGCCGGTAGTCCCAATGGGCTATGATGCCGCGCGTCTCCAATGGCGCGACGGACTGCCGGTTCATCTTGAACTGGCGGTGCAGAATGACCGGCGCGTCGGCGACGCTGGCGATATCGCCTTCGGAGACCGTGGCGTGGATGAACGCGTTGTCCGGCCAACCGTCGAACAACGGCGTCGTGTCGGGCTTGATGGCGTCACGGGTGTCGATGACGGCAGGGAGGACGTCGCCCTCGAACACCACCAGGGCCGCCAGATCTTCGGCCTCGGCGCGTGTCCGCGCCACGCAGGCCGCGACGGGCTGTCCGACATAGCGGACGCGATCGCCGGCCAGCGCGGGAAATTTGACGACGCGAAACGACGCCAGTTCCGGTCCGGAATCGAGATGGTTCA
>JBEVEC010000177.1:0-24229 GCA_040512975.1 Tardiphaga sp.
CGTGCCCATTCTTCCCAATCCCAGCCGAACAGGTAAAATAGTCTGCCGGAGGATTTGCCATGATGAAATTATACTGGTCGCCGCGTTCGCGATCGTTCACCGCGCTCTGGCTGATGGAAGAAACCGGCGTTCCCTATGAGCGCGTGCTGACCGACATCTCCACCGGCGCGCAGCGCTCGCTGGAGTTCCTCACCGTCAATCCGATGGGCAAGGTGCCCGCGCTGCAGGACGGCGAGGCCACCATGGCGGAGGCCGCGGCGATCTGCGCCTACGTCGCCGAACGGCATCCCGAAGCGAAGCTGGCGCCCGATCTGGGCGACGCGCATCGCGCGAAATATCTGTATTGGCTGTTCTTCGCACCGAGCTGCATCGAGCCCGCGGTGGCGCAGATTGCCACCAAGATGGAGCTGAGCACGGTCGCCGCCGGATGGGGCGATGCGCAACGCGTGTTCGACGTGCTCGAAGCGGCACTGGAGGAGGGGCCGTGGATTCTGGGCGAGCAGTTTTCTGCCGCGGACATCGCCATCGGCTCGGGCCTGAACTTTGCGGTGCGTAATTTCAAGATGGTGCCGTCGCGTCCCGCCTTCGATCGCTATCTCGACCGCTGCAGCGCACGGCCGGCGTTTCAACGCGCGATGGAATTTGCGTCCGGGGAGAAGATGTGAGGCACGGCCTCTACGAAGCTTACAGCCGTCATCACCCGGCTTGACCGGGTGACCCAGTACGCCGAGGCGATTCTGTTAGTTTGCTGACGCTCTGGAATACTGGGTCGCCCGCTTTCGCGGGCGATGACAGCTTTTTATGTAGCTAACGAGACGCTCACGCATCCATGCGCTTGAATACCAGCGTTGCATTCGTCCCGCCGAAGCCGAACGAGTTCGACAACACCGTGCCGACCTTCACATTGTCGATGCGCTTGCGCACGATCGGCATGTCGGCGAACACCGGATCGAGCTCGGTGATGTTCGCGCTCTCGCAGATGAAGCCGTTCTGCATCATCAGCAGCGAATAGATCGCCTCCTGCACGCCCGTTGCGCCGAGCGAGTGGCCCGTTAGCGCCTTGGTCGCCGAGATCGGCGGGCACTTCTCGCCGGTGCCGAACACGTTGCGGATCGCCTGCATTTCCGGCGGGTCGCCGGCAGGTGTCGAGGTGGCGTGCGGGTTGATGTAGTCGATCTTGATGCCGCCGGTGGTGGCCAACGCCATCTTCATGCAGCGCTCGGCGCCTTCGCCGGACGGGGCAACCATGTCGTAACCGTCGGAGGTCGCGCCATAGCCGATGATCTCGCCATAGATTTTTGCGCCGCGGGCTTTTGCGTGCTCGAGCTCCTCGATCACCACCACACCCGCGCCACCTGCAATGACAAAACCGTCGCGGCTGACGTCATAGGGCCGCGAGGCGGTCGACGGCGTGTCGTTGTATTTCGAGGACATCGCGCCCATGGCGTCGAACAGCACCGAGAGCGACCAGTCGAGTTCTTCGCAGCCGCCCGCGAACACCACGTCCTGCTTGCCCCACTGGATCATCTCATAGGCGTTGCCGATGCAATGATTGGAGGTCGCGCAGGCCGACGAGATCGAGTAGTTCACGCCCTTGATCTTGAACCAGGTGGCGAGAGTCGCCGACGCGGTCGACGACATCGCCTTCGGCACGGCAAACGGGCCGACGCGCTTCGGGCCCTTGCTGCGCGTGACGTCGGCGGATTCGACGATGGTGCGCGCGGAGGGGCCGCCGGAGCCCATGATGATGCCGGTGCGTTCGTGGGAAACGTCCTCGGGCGACAAGCCGGAATCCTGGATCGCCTGCTCCATGGCAATGTGGTTCCAGGCGGCACCTTCGCCGAGGAAACGCATGGCGCGGCGGTCGATCACGTCGGCCGGATTCAGCGTCGGCGCGCCCTGCACCTGCGAACGGAAGCCGAGCTCCGCATATTTGTCGGCACGCGTGATGCCCGACTTCGCCTCATGGAGGCTCGCAAGCACTTCCTGAGTGTTGTTTCCGATTGATGAGACAATGCCCATCCCGGTGACGACAACCCGCCTCATGATCGTCTCGCCCTTTATAGCCTGTGTTGTTGTAAACATCGCGGCCGCCCCCACGGAGACCGCGCGTCCTGAACTGCCCGGGGGTAAGTTACGTTCCCGGCTGCAATGCGGCGGCGTTGTCCTGCTTGAACAGGCCGACCTTCAGATCCTTGGCGCGATAAATGATGTCGCCGTCCGCCGAAAGCGTACCGTCGGCAATGCCGAGCCAGAGTTTCGAACGCATCACGCGCTTCATGTCGATGGTGTAGACCACCTTCTTGATACCAGGGAGAACCTGGCCCGAAAATTTCAGGTCGCCGAGGCCGAGCGCACGGCCGGGGCCGATGCCGCCGGACCAGCCGAGGAAGAACCCGACCATCTGCCACATGGCGTCGAGGCCGAGGCAGCCCGGCATCACCGGGTCGCCCTTGAAGTGGCAGGCGAAGAACCAGAGGTCCGGGTTGACGTCGAGCTCGGCGCGAATCAGGCCCTTGCCGTATTCGCCGCCGTCGCCGTTGATCTCGGTAATGCGGTCGAACATCAGCATCGGCGGCAGCGGCAACTGGGCGTTTCCGGCGCCGAACAACTCGCCGCGCCCGCAGGCCAGCAGGTCCTCGTATCCGTAACTGTTGCGCTTGGTCTCCAACATGCCGGCCCTTCACTTCCACCGCTGAAGCGCACCCAAAGCCGGGCAGCCCAGACTAGAATCGCTCAAAATGACGCGGATACCGTGTTCCGCTGCGGCTCTCTAACATAGGCGAGAGAGGCGTCAAAGCTGCGCATTGCGGGGATTCAGCGGCAAATCGACCGCAATGCGGCATGTCGCCAGCCCTTCAGACAGCGCATGCCTTCCAGTTGCGAGAATCTTGCAGGTAGACCCATAAGTTTCTATAATCAGTTCTGGCTTAAAGTATTTTGAGTACGAACGGCAGGATCACTGACGTGGGAATGAGCGACACCGTTTCAAGCATGGATGACGCAGCCGCGGTTGCGGAAATCAATCATGGCCGCCAGCCGGCCCTGACGGGTTGCCCGTGGCATGACGTCAACGAGATGCTGTCCTCGGTCGGCCTGCGCCCCACCCGGCAGCGCATGGCGCTGGGCTGGCTGCTGTTCGGCAAGGGCGCCCGCCATCTCACGGCGGAAATGCTCTACGAGGAGGCTACCCTCGCCAAGGTTCCGGTGTCGCTGGCCACCGTTTACAACACGCTGAACCAGTTGACCGACTCGGGTCTTCTGCGCCAGGTCAGCGTCGACGGCACCAAGACCTATTTCGATACCAACGTCACCTCGCATCACCATTATTACCTCGAGAACAACCACGAGCTGGTCGACATCCCCGACCAGAACCTGGTGCTGACCAAGATGCCGGACGTTCCCGAGGGTTTCGAGATCAGCCGCATCGACATGGTCGTCCGCCTGCGCAAGAAGCGCTGAGCCGGTTTCCCGTGGTAGCTATCTGCTGCCCTGACGCTTGACCGCACGCCCCGCCGCTTCAGCCGGCCCTGCCGCCGCCACGATCGCCCGTGCCAGCGACCGCCCGACGCAGTCATAGCCCTCGGCCGAATTGTGCAGCCCGTCCCACGCCGTCAGCGCGGTCATCGGCACGCCGCCATCCACCACCCGCTTCATCAGTGCGAAGCGCGGGAACAGCGCGGCCTTTTCCTGTCGCGCCGCGTCGGCGATCGCCGTCTGCATCTTGGCATATTGCGAAGCCAGGATGACCGGCGCGTATTGCTGATCCATCAGCACCACGTCGGCGCCGGATCCCCGCAGCGCCCGAATGCCGCCGACGATCGTCTGGGTCAGGTCCTCAGTGCTCTTCAGCCAGGTGACGTCGTTGGTGCCCACCTGCCAGATCACCAGGTCGGGCGCATGCGCGAACACGTCACGCTCGAACCGCGCGATGTTGCCGGGGATGGTGTCGGCGTTGCGGCCGCTATTGACCACGTCGAGCTGCAGGCCCGGCTTCAACCGCAGCAGCTCGGCCCGCATGACGCCGGGATAGGTCTTTGCCGCATCCGACTGCCATAGCCCGAGTGTCGACGACGATCCGATCGCGACGATTTTCAGCGGCCGGCCGGTTTTCAGGATCGCGGCGGTCCGGGGCAGCGCCGCGTCGCCGGACAGTTTCTGCTCCACGGCCAGGCACGCGTCAGCTGCTGACTGCGCCCGCGCGCCGCCGGCGACCAGCAACATCGCGAGCACGGCCCAGATCGCGGCAGGATGCACGGCCGAGCCCGTCAGTTGACGGATTCGTCGGCGTAGACGCCCCATAGCCGCTGCTGTTCGATCCAGCCGTCGAAACCTTCGCCGATGACGCGGCACCAGCCGTTGTTGCAGCGCTTGACCTGCGCGACCACACCGGATTGCAGCCGGGCTGCCACGGCGCTCTTGAGATCGGCGCTGTCATAGATCGGTGTGAACTCTTCCTTGGTCTTCATGGTGACCACGGCGGTGCGGCGGCCCGACAGCAGCGAATGATAGACCCAGCCTTCCGAGCCTTCGCTGTCGCGCACGCGGCGCCAGTTCTCGTATTCCGCGGTGATCTCCACCGGCAGTCCGGAGCGCGTATAGACCCAGGCGACGTCGTTGTCCTTGGTCGGGCCGGCGCGCACATTCACATGGTCCGACTTCAGGCTGACATAGCGCGGCACCGGCAGGCCGCTGGGCCCGAGCGGCGTATCCTTGGAGGTGTCCTTGGCGGCCTGAGCCGGATGCATCGCAGCGACGATCACCACGATCGCCGCGAAAACCGCACGCGCGTAACGCCCCAACGCCATCAACCCGACCCCACTCAACGCCACCCCGCCGCGCTGCGTCATCGGCCGTCCCGGCGCGGTTCTTGTCTCGGCCCGGTCTTCTGCTAGAGAGGACCGAAGGCCAAGGCGCCAAAAAGGCGGCAAGGACCCCGAGGAAACGGCGATATTGCGCGGCTGTGACAGTTTCGAGCAACCGGGTTAATGCGGGCTGAACGGATCAGCCGAACGCGAGCGAGTGGCACATGTCGGTCAAGAAAAAACCTCTGGTCGTGGTCACGCGCAAGCTGCCGGATTCCATCGAGACGCGGATGCGCGAACTGTTCGACGCCCGCATCAATCTCGACGACATGCCGCTGACGCCTGAGCAGCTCGCCGAAGCCATCCGCACCGCCGACGTGCTGGTGCCGACGGTGACCGACGAGATCACCAAGGAGCTGCTCGAGCAGCCCGACATCAAGCTCAAGCTGATCGCCAATTTCGGCAACGGCGTCGACAATATCGACGTCACGGCGGCGCAGGCGCGCGGCATCACCGTCACCAACACGCCGAAGGTCCTGACCGAAGACACCGCCGACATGACCATGGCGCTGATCCTCGCGGTGCCGCGGCGGCTGATCGACGGCGCTTCCATCCTGACCGAGGGCAAGGACTGGCCGGGCTGGTCGCCGACCTGGATGCTCGGCAAGCGGCTCGGGGGCAAGCGGCTCGGCATCATCGGCATGGGCCGCATCGGCCAGGCGGTGGCGCGCCGCGCCCGCGCCTTCGGGCTGCAGATCCACTACCACAACCGCAAACCCGTCGCGCCGAAGATCGCCGACGAGTTGGGCGCCACCTATTGGGATTCCCTCGACCAGATGCTGGCGCGCATGGACATCATCTCGGTGAACTGCCCGCACACGCCGGCCACGTTCCATCTGCTGTCGGCGCGCCGTCTGAAGCTGATCCGCAAGGACGCCTATATCGTCAACACCGCGCGCGGCGAGGTGATCGACGAGGAGACCATGACCAAGCTGATCGAAAGCGGCGACATCGCCGGCGCCGGGCTCGACGTGTTCGAGCACGAGCCCGCGGTGAACCCGAAGCTGGTGCGGCTGGCCAAAGCCGGCAAGGTGGTGCTGCTGCCGCATATGGGCTCGGCCACGGTGGAGGGCCGGGTGGAGATGGGCGAGAAGGTGATCATCAACATCCGGGCGTTCCTGGACAATCACAAGCCGCCGGACCGGGTGTTGCCGGGGATGCTGTAGCGGGCGACGGGGGATAGGTTTCCGGTGTGGGGCCCTCTCCCTAACCCTCTCCCGCAAGCGGGAGAGGGGACAGTCCGCATTTTTTGCGCGGTTGCGGCTGGATTACTGGCGTAGTCCAAAGCACGGCCGTACCCCCTCTCCCGCTTGCGGGAGAGGGCCGGGTAGAGGGGCCGCAGCGGAAACCCCTCCTACCGCACCCGAAACACCAGATACGCCGCGGCCCGACCCTCGCGCGTCGCCTTCCGGCCATACCGTGTCATCGTGTAGTTCGGCCACGGCCGTCGCCAGTCGTCGGCGCGCTCAGCCGTCCACACGAAATCCGGCGCGCGCATGACATGCCACAGCGTCCACGCCACATAGTCCGGGATGTCGTGCACGAACCGAAACTCGCCCCCAGGCAAAAGCACGCGCGCCATCGCCGCCAGCGTCGCGTCCTGCACGAAGCGGCGCTTCCAATGGCGCTTCTTCGGCCACGGGTCGGGATGGATCAGGTCGATACGCTGAAGCGACTGCGCGGGCGCCCAGGCCAGCAGCTCGGCGGCGTCGCCCGCGACCAGGCGGATGTTGCGGATGCCCTGCGCCTCGATCTGGGTCAGGATCTTGGCCATGCCGTTGATATAGGGCTCGCAGCCGATGAAGCCCGTGTCGGGATGCGCCAGCGCCTCGGCCACCAGATGCTCACCGCCGCCGAAGCCGATCTCCAGCCGCACGGCGCCGACCGGCGCGTCGAACAGCGTGCGGAGATCCGCCGGCGCCGGATCGGCAATGCCGACGGTCAGTTGCGGCAGCAGCGTCGCCATCAGGTCGGCCTGATGGTCGCGCAGCTTGTGGCCCTTGCGGCGGCCGAAGAACGAGCCGCTGTAATGCGGGCTCTGTTCAGTGGTGTCGTTGTCGGTGGTCATCGGCGGACTGATAGCGGGGAAACGGCATCGGCGCTATCGCCGCTTTGCACCGCGATCAGCGCTCGTCCGGCACTTCGCGGGCGGCGATCTGTTCGACCAGGTCGACGATGCTGCGGCGGAGCTTGCCGTCGGTGATGCGCGTGAACGCCCGCGTCAGCGCCAAGCCTTCGGAGGTGGCAAGGAAATCCGATACATAAGCGGGGGACGAAGCTTCGGCGAAGCCTTCGCCGTTGGAGATCGCGCCGGGGCCGCCTTCGAACAGGAAGGACACCGGCACCTGCAGGATTTCGGAGATCTGCTGCAGTCGGCTGGCGCCGACGCGGTTGGTGCCCTTTTCGTATTTCTGAACTTGTTGAAACGTGAGACCGAGCGCTTCGCCCAGCTTCTCCTGACTCATGCCGAGCATAATGCGCCGCATGCGCACACGGCTGCCGACATATTTGTCAACAGGATTGGGCGCCTTGGTCGACATCTCAGATACTCCATGGATTACACAACGCGATGGATCCGGCAGCCCGCAACGGTAGCAACGAACCGGCCAGAGGTATCAGAGTCATTATAGCGGCGGTACAAATTTCCTAAGCAGAAAGTTTGAGCTGGCTGCTTTTCAGTTCTCAGAAGCTGAGAAATCATCGCGATAAAGCTAGCTTAAAAAGCGATGCTTCTACGTTATTTGCAGGTATCAGAAGGCTGCGAGCGGTTCTGTTGTACCGTTGCTACACTGGGCTAAATACGCGCGTACGACCGGCGCCGCACGGCGAACAGAATCGCCAGCGCAACCAGAACGGCTGCCGGAATATCCCCGCTCCGTGCATAGATTGTCGGTGCAATTGCTGCGGGCAGGCTGGCGTCGAGCACGCCCTCGATACCGAGGCCCAGTCGCGCGATGATTCGCCCGGCCGGATCGACCACCGCGGAGATCCCGGTGTTCGCCGCGCGAACGAGCGGCAGGCCCTGCTCGATGGCGCGCAGCCGGCTCTGCTGCAGATGTTGATACGGCCCGGTCGAAATGCCGAACCATCCATCGTTGGTGAGATTAACGATCCAGCCCGGACGATCGCCGGCGCTGGCGATGTCACCGGGGAAGATGGCCTCGTAGCAGATCAGCGGCAGCATGCGCGGCGCGTTCGGCATCTCGATGGACTTGCGCCTGGTGCCGGGAATGAAGCCGCCATGCACCTTGGTCAACTGCTCGAAGCCGAGCTTCTCCATCCAGTCCTGAAACGGCAGATATTCGCCGAACGGCACCAGATGCAGTTTGTCGTAGATCGCGTTGATGCTGCCATCGTGATCGATGACGTAGATCGAGTTGTACGCGCGCGTCACCGGCATGCCGGGCGGCTGCTCGGGCGGGCGGACCGCGCCGGTGACGAGCACCGTACCCTTCGGCAGCAACTCCGCGATCTCAGCCATCACAGCGGGCTCGCGCGACAGAAAGAACGGGAAAGCCGACTCCGGCCAGATCAGGATTGTTGCGGAGCCGACGCCCGACGTCTGCGGGCCGGTGGCGCGATCCGACAGCGCGAGATAACGCTGCATCACGTCGGCTTTGGCGCTGTAGTTGAAGCGTGCGTCCTGCGAGAGGTTGGGTTGCATGATGCGCAGCTTGACGCCTGCCACCAGTTGCGTCGGCGTACGCGCCAGCCGGAGCGCACCGAACGCGCCCATCGCCACCAGGAGCGCAAC
This sequence comes from Tardiphaga sp., assembly GCA_040512975.1. Lineage (GTDB taxonomy): Bacteria > Pseudomonadota > Alphaproteobacteria > Rhizobiales > Xanthobacteraceae > Tardiphaga. Next base: position 8,620 of record JBEVEC010000177.1, read on the forward strand.
CGCCGCAGCAGGCGCGAGCCACACGCGCTGCCCGGGGGAGCGCGTATCGATCAGCACCGCCGGTGACGCGAAGATCGCCACCGCGAGAAACGTCATGCCCCAGAGGCCGATCAGCGACGCCGTCTGCGCCAGCGCCAGCGGTTCGGTGAGGGCGTAGCCGAACGTATTCCACGGAAAACCGCTGAGCATGTGCCCGCGCAGCCATTCACCGATGGTGAGGCTCGCGGCCAGCGCGACGATGCGCGCCACGTCTCGCGTCCACAACAGCCGCGCCAGCGCAAAGCCGAGCGCCGTGTAGAGCGCGAGGTAAGCGGGGAGGCCGCAGATCGCCGCCGGCAGCAGCCAGGCAAATTTGTCGGCATCGACCAGGAAGGCATAGCCGATCCAGTACAGGCCAGGCACGAAGTAGCCGAAGCCGAACCACCAGCCGGCCATCGCCGCGGCGGGAATGCCGCGCATCTTTCCGGCGGCGGCGCCATCGATCAGCCAGACCGCAATGGGAAAGGTGATGAACAGCACCGGCCAGGCGTTGAAGGGCTCCATGGCCAGCGCAGAGACTGCGCCGGCGGCCAGCGCGATCAACGCGCGTTTCCAGCCCCAGGCGAGGACGATGCCGAGTGCGACGCTGCGCAAGTTACGAGATGTCACGGCGTACCCGCGCTGTCGCCCGACGGGGGCGTCGTCGTGTTGTCGTTGGAGGGCGGCCGGACGCCGTCGGCTGACGCGGCCGTGCGGCGCGCCTCGCGCGTGCGCGGCGCCGGGCGCTCTTTGCGCGGCCCGACGCGCAGCCGCTTGACGCGGCGCGGATCGGCGTCGAGCACCTCGATCTCGAAATTGCCGGGACCGGAGATCACCTCGCCGCGCACTGGCAGCCGGCCGACATGGGTGACCAGATAGCCGCCGAGCGTCTCGACCTCTTGGCCGTCCTCACCGGTCTCGAACTCCTCGCCGATCATGGCGCGCACGTCTTCGAGGCTGGCGCGGGCATCGGCGATAAAACTGTCGCCCTGCTTGACGATGGATGGCGGCGCGTCGCTGTCGTGCTCGTCGTCGATCTCGCCGACGATCTGCTCGACGATGTCCTCGATCGAGACAAGCCCGTCGGTGCCACCATATTCGTCGACCACCAGCGCCAGATGGATGCGCGCGGCCTGCATCTGCGCCAGGAGATCGATGGCGCGCATCGACGGCGGCACATATAGCAGTTTGCGGATGATGCCGGTTTCCACCACGGTCTGCGCGAGATCGACCAGGCGCAGGTCGAGACCCGCGGGCAGCGGCTTCTTTTTCTTCGCCGCCGCGGCGGTCGGCACCGCCACGCTGCGCGCCTTCTCGGTCATGTAGGCCAGCAAGTCACGGATGTGGACGATGCCGACGGGATCGTCGAGGGTCTCGTTATAGACCACGAGACGCGAATGCGCGGCGCTCTCGAACAGGCTCATCAATTCGCCGAGCGAGATGTCCTGCTTCACCGCGACGATGTCGGCGCGGTGCATCATGACGTCGGCGATGCGGCGCTCGTGCAGGCCGAGGATGTTGCGCAGCATCGTGCGCTCGATGGTCGAGAACCCGGTCTCGTCCGGCGCGGAGGCATCGAGCACGACCTGGAGGTCGTCGCGCACCGAGCCGGGTTTCCAGCCGAACAGCGAACGGATCGCGCGGAGCAGCCAGCCGTCGGCGGCGGGGCGCATGACCTCGCCATCGTGGATCACCGCCGGCAGATTGCTGACGGGCTTCGGATTGTCGTGACTAGTGTCGCCGTCGGGCATCTCAGGTCACCCGGTCCTGATCGGCATAGGGGTCACTGATGCCGAGGGTGGCGAGGATTTTGCGTTCCATCGCCTCCATGGACTCGGCCTCGTCGTCCTTCTCGTGATCGTAGCCGATCAGATGCAGGAAGCCGTGGACGGCCAGATGGCTGAGATGGTTGGCGAACGGCTTCTCTTCGTCGTCGGCCTCGCGGCGCGTGGTCTCATAGGCGATGGCGATGTCGCCGAGCATGCGCGGCATGTCGTCAGGCTCGCTGACGCCGGCCGGCGGCTGCAGCGCCGGGAAGGACAGCACGTTGGTCGGCTTGTCGATGCCGCGCCAGTTCTGGTTCAGGGTGCGGATGCCGTCGTCGTCGGTCAACATGATGGCCAGCTCGGCATCGGAGGTGTCGGTCTCGACCAGGGCGGCGGCGGCTTCGATGGCGCGATGGATCACGGCGTCGGCGTCGGGCTCGGTCGCCCAGCACTCGGCGACAACGAGAACTTCCGTCGCGGGGGATGAATAGATCGGCATCGGTCGAAAACTTCTTTCGCGGGCGGGCCCGCATTCGGATCCGCCCTCAGCGTCTGAGTGAATGATCGGGTCTCTTGTACAACTAGGTCTTGGTGGCGGCCGTTTTCTGCGGCGTCCCCTCATAGGCGGCGACAATGCGCGCGACCAGTTCGTGGCGCACGACGTCCTCGCCGGTGAACTTCACCTGGGAAATGCCCTGCACGCCGTCAAGGAGGCGCGCAGCTTCGGCAAGCCCGGACGTTTGCCCGTTCGGCAGATCGACCTGGCTGGGATCCCCGGTGATGATCATGCGGCTGTTCTCGCCGAGACGCGTCAAAAACATCTTCATCTGCATCGATGTGGTGTTCTGCGCCTCGTCGAGGATGATCGCGGCATTGGTCAGCGTGCGGCCGCGCATGAAGGCCAGCGGCGCGATTTCGATTTCGCCGGTCTGCAGCGCGCGCTCGACGATGCGCGAATCCATCAGATCGTACAAAGCGTCGTAGATCGGGCGCAGATAGGGATCGACCTTCTCGCGCATGTCGCCGGGCAGGAAGCCGAGGCGCTCGCCGGCTTCCACCGCCGGGCGGGACAGGATGATGCGGTCGACTTCCTTGCGCTCGAACAGCATCGCGGCCTGCGCCACCGCCAGCCAGGTCTTGCCGGTGCCGGCGGGGCCGATGCCGAACACCAGCTCGTTGCTCTTCAGCGCGCGGATATAGGTGTCCTGCGTCGCCGTGCGTGCGCGCACCGGGCGCTTGCGCAGGTTGATGGTCTCGAAATTCGTGGCGGCCTGTTTCGAACCCTTGGGATCGAAGGGAAACAGCGTGCCCTGCGCCAGCGTGGCGCGGATGGTGCCTTCGACATCACCCGGCGCGAGCTCCTGGCCCTGCGTGGCCTGGGTGTACAGCGTCTCGAGCACGCGGCGCGCGGCGTCGCAGGCCTCGCGGGTGCCGGTGACGGTGATGCGGTTGCCGCGGCTGTCGACGACGACATTGAGCCGTCGTTCGACGATCGCCAGGTTCTGGCCATAGGGCCCGACCAGCGAGGAGGCCGCCCGGTTGTCGTCGAAGTCGATGACGACCTGGGTCTCGGCCTGCGGTGGGGTGTCGAGTTTGCGAGCAGCGAGCGTTGGCGAATCCGATGCGCTTTTGGCCAAGAATTCAGGCTCCCGTGACGGTGAGGACTGGCTGCGAGACGTGGGGTGGAACGAGGGCAGGCATCGCGAGCACGCCGATCAGGCTGTAGCGCTCGACGCTGGCAATGGTGACAGGCAGCACCTGGCCAATGATGTCGTCGGAGGCCATCACATGGGCCGGCTGCAGGAAAGGGGTGCGGCCGACGATCTGGCCGGGATTGCGCGCCGGGCGTTCGAACAGGACGTCAACGGTGCGACCGATCGCGGCCGCGTTGAAGGCCGCCTGCTGGCTGTCGATCAAATTCTGTAGCCGCGCCAATCGCTCGTCCATGTCCGCCTGTGACACCGTCTCCTGCAGATCCGCAGCCGGTGTGCCCGGCCGCGCCGAATACTTGAACGAATATGCGCCAGCGTAGCCGATTTGTGTGACGAGCGCGAGCGTGGCGGCGAAATCTTCCTCGGTTTCGCCGGGGAAGCCGACGATGAAGTCGGAGGTGAAGGCGATGTCCGGGCGGGCGGTGCGGAACCGGTCGATGACGCGGCGATAGTCCTCGGCGGTGTGCTTGCGGTTCATCGCCGCCAGGATGCGGTCGGAACCGGACTGCACCGGCAGATGCACGAAAGGCATCAGTTCGCGCAGATCGCGATGCGCCGATATCAGCGTGTCCTCGACGTCGCGCGGATGGCTGGTGGAATAGCGCAGCCGCTCGATGCCGGGAATGGCAGCGAGGCGATACAGCAGCGTGCCCAGCGCCCAGGGGCGGCCGTCGGGGCCGTCGCCGTGATAGCCGTTGACGTTCTGGCCGATCAGCGTGATCTCGCGCACGCCGTTGTCCGCAAGGCGCATGACGTCGTCGACGATCTTGGCGACCGGTCGTGAGACTTCGGCGCCGCGGGTATAGGGCACCACGCAGAAGGTGCAGAACTTGTCGCAGCCTTCCTGCACGGTGACGAAAGACGAAATGCCGCGCGCGCGGATCGCCGCAGGTTTTGGCGCAGGGAGGAAGTTGAATTTGTCCTCGACCGGAAACTCTGTTTCCAAGGCACGGCCGCCCACTTTGGCCTGCGCCAGAAGCCGCGGCAGGTTGTGATAGCTTTGCGGCCCGACCACGACATCGACCACAGGCGCGCGACGGATGATCTCGCCGCCCTCGGCCTGCGCGACGCAGCCGGCGACCACCACGTTCATCTGCCGGCCGGACTTGGCGGCCTCTTCCTTGGCGATGCGCAGCTTGCCGAGCTCCGAATAGACCTTCTCGGACGCCTTTTCGCGGATGTGGCAGGTGTTGAGGATCACCAGATCGGCGCCCTCGGCCGTGCCGCTCTCCACAAATCCCTCAGGCGCCAGCGTGTCCACCATGCGCTGGGCATCGTAGACGTTCATCTGGCAGCCGAAGGATTTGATATGCAGCTTGCGCGGCGCGGTCATGGAACCTGAGACAGTGGGAGGGCGGCGCTCTATGCGCAGGGCTCAATTATAGACTAACGCCCGGGAAATCCAGCGCCGCAATAAATAACGCGATGAATCAGTGGCTTAATCGACCTGCGCGGTTGCCGGCATCGGCATGCCCTCGGCGACCAGTCCAGGCAGCTGCCGCATGTCGTCGAAAACCGCATGGGCGCCGGCAGCCTGCAGGCCCGCGACGGTGGCCGCGTGACAGTGGCTGCCGCCGTGGAAGCCGAACACGGTCATGCCCGCCGCAACCGCAGCGGTGACGCCAGGGATGCTGTCCTCGATCACGAGGCATCGCGCGGGTGCTGCGTTCATCTGCGTGGCGGCAAACAGGAACAGGTCCGGCGCCGGCTTGCCGCGGTCGACCTGCAGCGCGGAAAACAGATGCGGATCGAAACGGTCACGCAGGCCGGTGGTCGTAAGGCTGGAACGGATGCGCGTCGGTGTGCCCGACGAGGCCACGCAGACGGGCAGGGTCAACTGCGCCAGCGCCTCCGCGACATGGGGGATCGGCTGTAGCCGGTCGCCGAAAACCTGGTCGATGGTGGCCTTCAATTGCACGGTATAGGCGTCGGGCAGCACGCGGCCGAGTTCGGTTTCCACCTCGGCCCGCGCTTCGCGCGCCGAGCGGCCAAGGAAGCGCGCATGCACCTGCTCGGGGCTGATCGGATAGCCGTGCGCCGTCAGCACATCGGCATGCACGACGCAGGACAGCGACTCGCTGTCGACCAGCACGCCGTCGCAATCAAAGATGACGAGATCGAAACTCACTCAGTACATTTCATTTGGTGGAATTATCGTCGTCGAGCGGCACGCAGTAAAGCTCGAGCCGGTGATCAACGAGCTTGTAGCCGAGCTTTGCGGCGACCTCGGCCTGCAGCTTCTCGATTTCCTCGGAGGTGAATTCGATCACCGTGCCGTCGCGCAGATTGATCAGGTGGTCGTGATGGCTGTCGCGCATGGTCTCGTAGCGCGCGCGGCCCTCGCGAAAATCGTGACGCTCGATGATGCCAGCGTCCTCGAACAGTTTGACCGTGCGATACACCGTGGAGATCGAGATCTTGTCGTCCACCGCAACGCAGCGGCGGTACAATTCCTCGACGTCGGGATGATCGACCGCCTCGGCCAGCACGCGCGCGATGACGCGACGCTGCTCGGTCATGCGCATGCCAGTGGCGGCGCAACGCGCTTCAATTCCGGCGGATTTCAGCGCGGGTGACGGTTTCAATGCGGGCATGGCTTCGGCTCTCGGTCGCGAGGCCTCTTTTGCCACCGCGCGCCGGTCAGGACAAGTCGCGCCGCATCACCAGTGCGTTCATTTCGACGCCGTTGGCTTCCTTGTAATAGCGCTCGCGACGGCCGACCATGACGAAGCCGCTGCGTTCATAAAGCCGTCGTGCCGGCGCATTATTTTCCTCCACTTCGAGGAATACAGTTTTGACACCCCGGCCCGCGAGATGGCCGAGCTGGGTCAGGAACAGATCGCGCGACAGGCCGCGGCCGCGGCATTTCGGCGCCACCGCGACCGACAGCACCTCGGCCTCGTCCGCGGCGATCCGCGACACGGCAAAGCCGATGACGCGCCCATGCAGCCGCAGCCGATGCACCAGCGTATTGCCGTCGCGCAGCATCTGGTCGAACTCGGCCTCGCCCCAGCCGCGATGAAACGATGCGGCGTGCAGGCCGGCCAGCGCTGCGACATCGCGGAGCGTAGCGGGTTCGACCACCGGCTTGCCGCGGCCGAACAGGCGGGACCACCAGCCGGGCATCATGGCGCGGGCTGGGCCGCCTGCATCAGGCTGCCCTGCCGCTTGGCATCCGGCGCGCGCAGATAGGTCGGCCGCGCCGGTGCGGAGGCCGGATCCACCGCGGCGCCCAGCCAGGCCACCCAGGCAATGTCGGGCGCCGGCCGAGGATCGATCAGCACAGGAGCAGGCGCATCGTCCGGCCAGCGCTCGGCGAGCAGGCTGGCCGCATTGCCCACCAGGCGCGGCGCGCCGAAGCGGACGGCCTGCAGGGCTTCCTCGATCGGCGCCACGCGTGGCCGCAGCAAAGGCGTGCCGTCGCCAGCGACCAGTTGCATATAGACGTGGTCATGGCGCGCATCGATCGCCGACAGGACAGGGGATTCCTGGTTGTGGGTCACCAGCGGCGCCGCATAGGCCGCCAGCGTCGTGACACCGACCACGGGCTTCGCCGCGGCCAGGCCGATGCCGCGCGCCGCAGACAGCCCGACGCGCAGTCCCGTAAAGGAGCCGGGCCCGGTGGTGACGGCAATGCGGGCCAGATCCGGAAAGCCGATGCCCGATTGCGCCATGACGCGCGCCAGCAGCGGCATCAGCGCCTCGGCGTGACCACGCTGCATCGGCAGCGATTCCTGGACGATCAGTTTGGTGGTGTTGGTGTCGAGCACGCCGGCGGCGCAGGCGTCGAGCGCGGTGTCGATGGCAAGGATCAGCATGAGCCGGACGCTACCACGACTTGTCGCTCTTCGCGCACGCCACCGGTAGATTTTTCGACGGCAAGCGAATCACTGTTTCTAGCTTCCTTTATAAAAGCCGCATCCCTGAGATGCGCGATTGCATCGTTAACCCCGAGATAGACGCTCATTGCGATCACTTTGTCATAAAGTTATTCTAGGACGCCCTAACCCGTCCCGGGATACCGCCGGCGGTGCAATGCATCATGAGTATTTAAGTAATCTTTTGCACGTGAGCCGGCATGATGTCGGGAAGGACGCAGCCGGATTGGAATGCGGACGCCGGCCGTTCGCAGCCGTCTCCGACTCCGGTTTGATTCCAAGAACAGGAAGAATTTTTCGATGTTGCATTGGTTGAATAAACAGACGGCCCGCCAGGCAATGGCCCAGGCGACGGCGGTGTCGAAGTCCCAAGCCATCATCGAATTCAATCCCGACGGCACCATCATCACGGCCAACGAGAATTTCCTTTCGACGATGGGTTACACGCTGGCTGAAATCCAGGGCAAGCATCACAGCATGTTCGCGGCGCCCGGCGCCCGCGACAGCGCGGCCTATCGCGACTTCTGGGCAACGCTCAACCGCGGCCACTATCAGTCCGGCGAATTCAAGCGCGTCGGCAAGGGCGGTGGCGAAGTCTGGATCCAGGGCTCCTACAATCCGATCGTCGACGCCAGCGGCAAGCCGGTGCGCATCGTCAAATTCTGCACCGACATCACGGCGCAGAAAATGCGCAATCTTGAGGACAACGGCAAGATCGCTGCCATCGATCGCTCGCAGGCCGTCATCGAGTTCAACCTCGACGGCACCATCATCACTGCGAATTCGAACTTTCTGGACGTGCTCGGCTATTCGCTGAAGGACATCCAGGGCAAGCACCACAGCATGTTCGTGGCGCCGTCCGAGCGCGACGGACAGCCCTATCGCGCGTTCTGGGCCGGCCTCAATCGTGGCGAGTATCAAACCGGCGAATACAAGCGGTTAGGCAAAGGCAACAAGGAAGTCTGGATCCTTGCCACCTACAATCCGATTCTCGACGATGCCGGGCGGCCGATCAAGATCGTGAAGTTCGCATCCGACGTGACCGAGCAGAAGTTGCGCACGGCGAATTTCTCCGGCCAGATCGATGCGATCGGAAAATCGCAGGCGGTGATCGAATTCAACATGGACGGCGTCGTCCTGAACGCCAACACGAATTTCCTTGGGGTGGTCGGCTATTCGCTGTCCGAAATCCAGGGCAAGCATCACAGCATGTTCGTTACGCCGGCCGAACGCGATAGCGACGATTACCGCAATTTCTGGGCGGCGCTGCGCCGCGGCGAGTATCAGACCGCCGAATATCAGCGCGTCGGCAAGGGCGGCAAGCAGGTCTGGATCCAGGCGTCGTACAACCCGATCCTCGATCTCAACGGCAAGCCCTACAAGATCGTTAAATACGCGACCGATACCACCAAGCAGGTGTTCGATCGCATGAAGAGCGAGCGGGTCCGCGCCATGATGGAGCAGGTCGCGGCGGGCGCCGAGGAGTTGAACACCTCGGTCCGCGAAATCTCGGACGCGATGCTGAAATCCAAGGATTCGGCGATGGCGGCGGTCGGCCGGGTCGAGCGCGCCGACGAGCAGGCGAAGCGGCTCAATTCCGCCGCGCAGGCGATGAGCGGCATCGTCGAACTGATCGGCAGCATCACCGGCCAGATCAATCTGCTGGCGCTCAATGCGACCATCGAGTCAGCGCGTGCGGGCGACGCGGGCCGGGGCTTCGCGGTGGTGGCCTCGGAGGTGAAGAACCTCGCCAATCAGGCCAAGCAGGCGACCGACAAGATCTCCGGCGAAATCAGCAGCCTCAACGGCATCTCGAGCGACGTGCTCAATGCGCTGAACGCGATCCGTCAGGAGATCCAGCAGGTCAGCGAATACGTCGCGGCCACGGCGGTGGCCGTCGAACAGCAGAGCTCTGTGACGGATGAGATGTCGACGAGCATGCAGCGGGCGGCCGAGGAAGCGGCGAGCATCGGCCGGGCGGCGTAGCCGCAGCGCGTAGGGCGGGCAAAGGCGCATTTGGCCGTGCCCCACCATGACGCCCGAGGTTGTGGTGGTGGGCACGCTACGATTTGCCCACCCCTACAGCCAGCTGCTGCGGCCCTTTACATCGGACGGACTTCGACGACTTCCGGCACAAAATGCTTGAGCAGGTTCTGGATGCCGTGCTGCAAGGTGGCCGTCGAAGACGGGCAGCCGGCGCAGGAGCCCTTCATGTTAAGATAGACGACGCCGTCTTTGAAGCCGCGGAAGGTGATGTCGCCGCCGTCATTGGCCACGGCCGGGCGCACGCGGGTCTCGATCAGGTCCTTGATGGTGTCGACCGTCTCGGCGTCGGACTCGTTGAAGAATTCATCCTCGCCGTCCTCGATCACGTCGCCGGCCACGCTGCCGTCGGCCATCAGCGGCGCGCCGGACATGTAGTGTTCCATGATGGCGCCGAGGATCGCCGGCTTGAGATGCTGCCAGTCGCTGTCGTCCTTGGTCACGGTGACGAAGTCCGAGCCGTAGAAAACGGACGTCACGCCGGGCACGGCGAACAGCTTCTCGGCCAGCGGCGACTTGGTCGCGGCGTCGCGGGTGGTGAATTCCATGGTGCCGGAGTCGAGCACGTCGCGGCCGGGGATGAATTTCAGCGTGGCAGGGTTCGGGGTGGCTTCGGTCTGGATAAACATCGATTTCTCCTGACGTCGCCGGTTCAAGGCCGGCGCGTGGGGGTTCCTCTAGCAGATGGCGACGGAAAACGCACGATCAAGGCGTTTCAGTCGTCATTCCGGGGCGCAGGCGGCGTCAGCCGCATGCGGACCCGGAATCTCGTGGTGTTGGACGGATTGGGATGAACATGCCGGGATTCCGGGGCCGCGTCCGGCTGGCGCCGGCCACGCCCCGGAACGATGATTTCCGGCCAGGTTACGACAGCGCATCGATGTCGTTGTCGGTCATATTGCCCGACACCATTACGACCGGCACCGGGAATGAGCCGACCAGCTTGGTGATCATGGTGACGATCGGGCCGGGACCCTCAGGGCCGGCGGAGGCCGCCAGCACCAGCATCGAAATATCCTCATCACCGTCGATGACGTCGAGTATCTGCTCGGTGGGATCGCCCTCGCGGATCACGCGCTCCGGGGTGATGGCGGCGAGGCCGTTGGCGCGGCCGGAGGCGCGGTCGAGCGCGGCATTGGCGCCTTCCTCGGCCTCGGCCTTCATGACGTCAGCGACGCCCAGCCACTGCTGGTTGCGGTCCTCGGTGTCGATAATGCGCAGCATCACCACACCGCCGCCGACGCGGCTGGCCCAGCGGCTGGCGTAATACACCGCACGGTCCCACTCCGCGCTGTCGTCGACCACCACCAGGCATTTCGGCTTGTGGCCGGTCTCGTAACTTCGTCGCTGGGTGCTCATGCAGGTCCCGGTAATCGGCGCCGCAGCGCCGATGTGAAGCAGGTCATGCTGCCACGGCCCGCCCGCTTTCGACAAGCCGCCGCGCATCAAGGAGATCGCGTTACCGGCTGTGCACGAAGCCCATGATATCTTTCACGGACTTCATGGTTTCCTCGGCGATGGCATTGGCGCGCGCGCTGCCGTCGGCCAGCACCGCGTCGACATAGGCCTGGTCGCCGGACAGCCGCTTCATCTCTGCGGCGATCGGCGACAGTTTTTCGACCGCAAGATCGACCAGGCTCGACTTGAAGCCGGAAAACTGCGCGCCGCCGAACTCGGTCAGAATGTCCGCCTTCGAACGGTTCGACAGCGCGGCATAGATGCCGACCAGATTGTCGGCCTCGGGGCGCGGCTCCAGGCCCTTTTCTTCCGACGGCAGCGGCTCCGGATCGGTCTTGGCCTTGCGGATTTTCTGCGCGATGGCATCGGCGTCGTCGGTGAGGTTGATGCGCGAATTGTCCGACGCGTCCGACTTCGACATCTTCTTGGTGCCGTCGCGCAGGCTCATCACCCGCGTCGCCGGTCCCGTGATCACCGGCTCGGGCATCGGGAAGTAGGGACCGCTATGGCCCTGCTCCGCGATCGACTCGGCGAAGTCGTTGTTGAACTTCTGCGCGATGTCGCGGCACAGCTCGAGATGCTGCTTCTGGTCCTCGCCGACCGGCACATGGGTCGAGCGATACAGCAGGATGTCGGCGGCCATCAGCACCGGATAATCGTACAGGCCGATCGAGGCGTTCTCACGGTCCTTGCCGGCCTTCTCCTTGAACTGGGTCATGCGGTTGAGCCAGCCGAGGCGGGCGACGCAGTTGAACACCCAGGCGAGCTCGGCATGGCCCGCGACCTGGCTCTGGTTGAAGATGATGTGCTTCTTCGGATCGATGCCGGCGGCGATGAAGGCTGCGGTCACTTCACGGGTGTTGCGGCGCAGCTCGTTCGGGCCGCCCCATACGGTGACGGGCACGGTGACGGCGTGCATGTCGACCACGCAATAGATGCATTCGAACTGGTCCTGCAGCTTTACGAAGTTGACGATGGCGCCGAGATAGTTGCCGAGGTGCAGATTTCCCGTCGGCTGGACGCCCGAAAAAACCCGCTGAGTGATGGCTGTCATGAGCGTGTCCCCGCTGCGCCCGCTGGCGCCGGCGCGTCCCTTGCCATGCGGGGCCTAGCCGCGCAAGCCGCGGCTGCGGAATTGGCCGGTCGCGCGAGCGATCTCGCCTCGGTTGACCACGCCGAGCAGCATCAGGAACAGCCCATACAGCGCCAGCCCGGCGGCGATCAGCCCGCCGAGGATCGCGGCCCGGACGGCGCCATGCGCGCCCCCGGCGAGCGGCGCGGCGGTTTGCGTGGCCAGCCACAGCCCGGCGCCCATGACCAGCGCCGCCAGCACGATCCGCGGCAGCCGCCGCCGCGCCGCGGCGTCGAACGTAAAGCCGAACGCGGCGACGCTCGCAGCAATCAGGACGGCGGCGTTGGTCCAGGCGGCTAGCGCAATGGCGGCCGCGATGCCTCCGGCGCCGATTGTCTGCCCGAGCAGCCAGGCGGCAACGATCGCGACCGCGAGGCCGGCCAGGGTTGCCCGTAGCGGCATCATCGTATCGCCCCGTGCGAAGAAGGCCGGTGCCAGCGCTTTCACCACAATGTGAGCCGGCAGGCCGAGGGCCAGCCAGGTCAGCGCCTGCGCGGTTGCCGCGGTGTCCGCGGCATCAAACGCGCCGTGTTCGAACAGCAATTGCACGATCGGATGGCTCAGCGCCATCAGGCCGAGGGTTGCAGGCAGCCCCAGGCCGATCGCCAGTTCGAACCCGCGCGACTCCGCATGTTTCGTTCTGACGGGATCACCCGAACGCACTGCATAAGTGAGTTCAGGCACCAGCACCGTGCCCATCGCCGTGCCGACGATGCCGAGCGGCAGCTCGATCAGGCGGTTGGCGAAATACAGCCACGACACCACCGACGGCATGCCCGACGCGACGATGGCGCCGACCACCATGATGAGTTGCGGTCCGGAATTGGCGACCATGCCGGGGATCGCTTTGCGGAAGAAGCCGCGCATTTCGGCATCGAGCGAGACCCGCAGCGGCGTCGCGACGTTGTCGCCACGGCGAAGGATCAGCATTGATAGTTGCAGGAAGCCGGCGATGCCGACGGTGGCCGCCATCAGCAACGCCGCGGTTGCCGCATCCTGCCGCCACGCCAGCAGCGCGGCCATCACGGCAATCAGCGCGATGTTGAACAGCAGCGGCGAAAACGCGGTGAGGGCGAAGCGCTGCTGCGCGTTGAGCAGGCCCATCATCACGGTGACGGGGCCGGCAAAGGCGAGATACGGCAACATCAGCCGCGCATCGTCGACGGCGAGCTGCAACGTAGGCTGGCCGATAAAGCCCGGCGCCAGCAAGGCGATGACAGCCGGCATCGCGATGCCGATCACGGCGGTGATCACGACCAGCGCAAGACTGATGGTGCCGAGGATGCGGCCGGCAAAGGCTGCGGCGGCAGCCGCCCCGTCAACGCTGCGGATATGTAGCCAGGCCGGGATCAGCGCCGCGTTCAGCGCGCCTTCGGTGAGCAATCGCCGGATCACGTTGACGAGCTGGAATGCGACCAGGAACGCATCTGCGACAGGCCCGGCGCCGAGCAGTGCCGCGACCATGGCGTCGCGGGCAAAGCCCAGCAGCCGCGAGGCCAGCGTGCCGGACGCGACGGTAAGGATAGAACGGATCATAGAGCCATCGTAAGCGAGCCGTCCTTGCTGGCGCGGGGCGGAACGTGATAGTCGCTGCAGCCAGAAAACCGGCCATCACACCGGCATTGTGGCTGCGAGTTGAAGAGGATTTTCGCTCGCATCGCAATTGCTGCAACGGGATAATCTTAATGACCTCCGCGAAATACGACGTCCTCGGAATCGGCAACGCGATTTTCGACGTGCTGGTGCAGGTCGATGACGGCTTCATCGCCGCGCATGACATGACCAAGGGCGGCATGGCGCTGATCGACGAAACCCGCGCCGCGGCGATCTACAAGGCGATGGGCCCGGCCACCGAAATGTCCGGCGGCTCGGCCGCCAACACGATCGTCGGGCTCGCGAGCCTGGGCGCCCGCACCGCCTATGTCGGCAAGGTCAAGGACGACCCGATCGGCAAGCTCTACAGCCACGACATCCGCGCCGCCGGTGTCGCCTTCGAGACCAAACCTGCCAGCGGTGGCCCGGCCACCGGATGCTCCTACATCCTGGTAACACCGGACGGCGAGCGCACCATGAATACCTATCTCGGCGCGGCGCAGGACCTCACCCCGGCCGACATTGATCCCGCGGCAGTGGCAGATTCCGCCATCGTCTATCTCGAGGGCTATCTGTGGGATCCAGTCAGCGCCAAGGAGGCTTTCATCAAGGCCTCGAAGATCGCCCATGACGCCAAGCGCCAGGTCGCGTTGACGCTGTCGGATGCGTTCTGCGTCGGCCGCTACCGCGGCGAATTCCTCGAATTGATGCGCAACGGCACCGTCGACCTGATCTTTGCCAACGAGGCCGAACTGACCTCGCTCTACGAAACCACCGATTTCGACGCCGCGCTGGCGCAGTTGCGCAACGACGTCCGGCTCGGCGTCGTCACCCGCAGCGAGAAGGGCTGCGTCGTGGCCTCCGGCGAGGGCGTGGTTGCCGTGCCGGCGCACAAGATCGACGGGCTGGTTGATACCACCGGCGCCGGCGACCTGTTCGCGGCCGGTTTCCTGTTTGGCTTGGTTCGCAATGCCGGTCATGAAGCCGCTGGCAAACTCGGCGCCTTGGCTGCCGCCGAAGTCATCCAGCACATCGGCGCCCGCCCGCAGGTGTCGTTGAAGGACCTGGCGCAGAAGAACGGCTTGCCGGTGTAAGCGCTGGTCGCCCCTGCGTTCGCAGGTACGACCGCGGTAGGTGTCACCGAACCCTCCCGCGGAAGTGATTAAACCTGGACTGGCTTCGTCCGGGTTGAAACCCATTTGATCCCCAATGATTCGCCGCACTGCGGAACAAACCCGACAGCGGTGTGTTCAAAAAGCGCCTGAACTGAAATACGCCCTTCCGACACTACTCACCAAGTCCCGATGTAAATGTGTAGCCTGCCCCGCTGCGGAGACCGACGATGATCGCCAACTGGACCGACTGGAAAAGCTACCCCCGCGCTTCCCGTGGCGAGAACATCGAGGCGCCTATCGGTCCCGGCATTTTTGAGGTCCGGGTCGCGCAGACCGGCGCGCTGTTCGCGTTCGACGCTGCCGACAATCTGGCTCAGGCGCTGGCCCGGATCTCGGCCCCTCCGAAGTCATTCATATCCTGGTTCGGCCGTCGCGACGGCGCGATGCTGCCGGAACTGGAATACCGCACCTTCTCCACCACCACCCGTGCCAATGCTCGCGTTGCCATGGAACGGATGATCGACCGCCGCGAAACCTATCTGCGCGGCGCAGCCTGACGCAGCGCTCGCGTCTCGGTGCGGCGACTGATGGCTGGTATACGCGGCTGGGCGGCGTAATCCGGCCTGTACTCTTCTACAACTCCGCGGCTATACGTCCGCGACAGTTTGCAGGAGAAATGCCATGTCGACGACCGCCGCCGCCGCCCAGCCCACCGCGCCGTCGCTGCGCGACCGCCTGAAGGACCCATCGCTGCTGCGCGACAAGTGCTACGTTGATGGCGCCTGGGTCGGCACAGGCGAAACCGTGGTGACCAATCCCGTTAACGATGTTGAGCTCGCGCGCGTGCCCAACATGGGGACGAAGGAAGCCACGCTGGCCGTCGAGGCCGCCGAAA
>JBEVEC010000203.1:0-11068 GCA_040512975.1 Tardiphaga sp.
TCTTCGCGAGCTGGATGGCAGCAACGATCCGGTGAAGGCGGGATTTACCGGGCTGTAAGCGTGATCGAGACTTGAAACAAAAGGCCGCAGCGCAAGCCGCGGCCTGTTTGCTTGTCAGTTAGCGACGCTGCGCACCAACCAATGTTGTTACCACCCGCGAAAGCGGGTGGCCCAGTATTCCAGAGCATTCATTGTATCACGAGCGCTCTGGAATACTGGGTCGCCCGGTCCAAGTGCGCAAGGGCGCGCTCGGCCGGGCGATAGCAGTCTGATTGTGTGGCTTAGGCGGCCTTCGTCTTCTTGCCGTCCTCGATCGCCCGCCAGATGCGCTCGGACGTCAGCGGCATGTCGATATGCGTGACGCCGTAATCCTTCAACGCATCAACCACCGCGTTCACGATCGTCGACAGCGATCCCGCACAGCCGGCTTCGCCGCAGCCCTTGGTGCCCAGCGGATTGGTCTTCGCCGGCGAGGGATGGTCACCGACCTGCATCAAGGGGATGTCGCCGGCGCGCGGCATCGCGTAGTCCATGAACGAGCCGGTGATCGGCTGGCCCGAACTGTCGTAGCTGACTTCCTCCATCAGCGCCTGGCCGATGCCCTGCGCGACGCCGCCATGCAGCTGACCGGCGACGATCATCGGGTTCACCACCACGCCGAAATCGTTGACGCCGGTCTAGCCCACGATGCGCACCACGCCGGTGTCGGGATCGATCTCGACCTCGGCGACGTGGCAGCCATTGGGGAAGGTCGACTGCACGTCGGAGCCGGTGTGGTCGACGTCGAGCGAGGAGGGCACGCCCTCGGGCATCTTGCCGTCGCGCATGCGCTTCGACAGCTCCATGATGTCGATGGAGCGGTCGGTGCCGGCGATGGTGAAACGGCCGGCCTGGAATTCGATGTCGGCCTCGGAGGCCTCCATCAGATGCGCGGCGGCGGCCTTGCCCTTGGCGATGACGAGTTCGGAGGCCTCGACGATGGCCTGGCCCGACGCGGTGATGGAGCGCGAACCGCCGGTGCCGTTGCCCATGCGGACGAGGTCGCTGTCGCCCTGTTCGAGGCGGACGGCGTCGTAGGGCACGCCGAGATGCGTCGCCAGCACCTGCGCGAACGGTGCTGCATGACCCTGGCCGTAGTCCAGCGTGCCGGTGGTCAGGGTCACCGTGCCGTCGGGCTCGAAGGTCACTTTGCCGAGCTCGGCGGACGGCGGCGCGGTCACCTCCAGATAGGAGCCGACGGCGATGCCGCGCAGCTTGCCGTTTTTGCGGCTGTCCTTCTTGCGCTGGGCAAAACCCGCGTGATCCGAGATCACCAGCGCCTTGTCGAACACGCCCTGGAAGTCGCCGCTGTCATAGGTGACGCCGGAGGCCGCCGCGAAGGGCAGCTGCGACGGCTTGATGAAGTTGCGCTTGCGCAAGGCCAGGCGGTCGATGCCCATCTCGTCGGCGGCGCGGTCGATCAGCCGCTCCATGAAGTAGTTGGCCTCGGGCCGGCCGGCGCCGCGATAGGCGCCCATGATGGTGACATTGGTCAGCACGCATTTGATGTCGACCGACAGCAGCGGCGTCTTGTAGACGCTGGCGAGGTTTTTTGCGGTGTTGAGCGACAGCGGCCCCGGGGCCACGCCGCTGATATAGGCGCCGAGATTGCCGTAGCCCTTGAGGCGCACGGCGAGAAACTTGCCGTCCTTGTCCAGCGCCAGTTCGGCGTGGATGTCCTGCGAGCGGCCCTGGCTGTCGGACAAAAAGCTGGACGAGCGCTCGTCCAGCCACTTCACCGGCTTGCCGAGCAATTTTGCGGCATAGAGCAGGCACATATATTCGGGATAGGCGATGTTCTTCATGCCGAACGAGCCGCCGACATTGGCGGTGAGGATGCGCACGCGGTCGGGCTCGACATTGAGCATCTTGGCCAGCGTGTTGCGGTTGCCGGCGACACCCTGGGTTGGCACCTGGATCACGTAGCGGCCGCCGGTCGTGTCGTAGGACGCCAGCGCGCAGCGCGGCTCCATCGACACCACGGCAACGCGGGTGTTGGCGATGTCGAGGCGGGTCACGTGGGCGGCCGAGCCGAACGCCGCCTCCACCGCATCCGTGTCGCCGTAGTGATAGTCCAGCGCCACATTGTTTGGGATGTGGTCCCACAGAACTGGTGCGCCGGGTTTGACGGCCTCCTCGGGGGTCGTGACGGCCGGCAGCGCCTCGATGTCGAGTTCGACGGCCTCGGCGGCGTCGCGCGCCTGCGCCACGGTGTCGGCCACGACAAAGGCGACGGGATCGCCGACGAAGCGCACCTTGTCGCTCGGCAGAGCGGTACGGCCGGTCTGCAGCAGCGGCGAGCCGTCGCGGTTCTTCAGCGGCAGGCCGCAGGTGAAGGGGCCGTAATTGGCATCGGCCATGTCGGCGCCGGTCCAGACGCCGCGCACGCCGGGCATCGCCTTGGCCGCCGCGGTGTCGATGCCCTTGATGATGCCATGGGCATGGGGGCTGCGGACGATCCAGGCATGGAGCTGGCCGGGCAGGTCGAAATCGTCGGTGTATTTGCCCTTGCCGCGCACCAGGGTGTCGTCTTCCTTGCGGCGGACCGGCTGTCCGACACCGAATTTCTGCATGGCGACGGCGTTGTCGACGGGCGAGCCGGTAAAATCTTGCATTGCCAATTCCATCATATGTGGAGAATCGCGCGGGCGCCCTGTACCGGCGCCCTGCGGCTTTCAAATAAGGCAAGGCGGCCGGGTCCACAACGCATGAATGGGCAGGGGTGGGGGCGGCTGGTTGCACTGCCGTGTCGCCCTGCTAGACTTTGTCCAAATGATGATTTTGACGTCGGCCGGCTGGTCGCTGAAAGAACGACTGAATGGGTGACGACACGCGGCTTCATACCGGCCCGCGACCGGACACAACTAGACAAGGACTGGCAGCCGTCATGACGGCCGAGGCGCCGGACCCGGCGTCCGGCGTCTATGCGGCGCTCGATCTCGGCACCAACAACTGCCGGCTGCTGATCGCCTGTCCGACCGGCGACAGTTTTCGCGTGATCGATTCCTTCTCGCGCATCATCCGGCTCGGCGAGGGGGTCTCGACCTCCGGCATGATCAGCGAGGCGGCGATCGGCCGCGCGATCTCCGCCCTCAGCATCTGCCGCGACAAGATCCGCTCCAAGGACGCGCAAAGGTTGCGCCTGATCGCGACCGAAGCCTGTCGCGCCGCGTCGAATTCCGATGCCTTTCTCAGCAAGGTCGCGTCGGAGACCGGGATCACCCTGGAGATCATCGACCGCGAAACCGAGGCCGCTCTGGCCGTGATCGGCTGCTCGCCGCTGATCGACCCGGACGGTCGCGGCGCCATCCTGTTCGACATCGGCGGCGGATCCTCCGAACTGGTGCGCATCGAGCGCGATCCCGCGGATTCCAATGGCAAGCCGCTGATCAAGGCCTGGATGTCGATTCCGCTCGGGGTGGTGACGCTGGCGGAGAAATTCGGCGGCAAACACGTCGACCGCGACTCCTATGCCCGGATGATCGCGGAGGTCGTCAAACACGTCGCGCCGTTCGCCGCGGCTCACGGGGCCGATCTCGGCGGCATGCACCTGCTTGGCACCTCGGGCACGGTCACCACCCTGGCGGGCGTGCATCAGGGCCTGTCGCGCTACGACCGCCGCCGCATCGACGGCATCTGGCTCAGCAACGACGAGCTCGACGCCACCATCGCCAGCCTGATGGGCATGAGCTACGCCGAGCGCGCTGCCAACAACTGCATCGGCCCCGACCGCGCCGACCTCGTGCTATGCGGCTGCGCGATCCTCGACGCCATCCGCGCCGCGTTCCCGCTGCCGCGGCTGCGCGTCGCCGACCGCGGGCTGCGCGAGGGCATGCTGGTCGAAATGATGCGGGAAGACGGCGCGATCCGGGTGGTGTAGGGCGCCCGGCCGGGACTTTCCGGCTTTCCGGCGCCGATTGGGGTGCACGGAACCGGATGGCCTGTGCTAGAGATCGCGCCAACCCCCGAAAGCAAGCACGAGACCATGGCCAAAGACACCACCGGACGGCTGCGCATCCAGGTCAAGAGCGCCGGCAGGATGAAGCTGTCATCGAAGCTTTGGCTCGACCGCCAGCTCAACGATCCCTATGTGCAGCAGGCCAAGAAGGACGGCCTGCGCTCGCGTGCCGCCTACAAGATCCTGGAGATGGACGACAAGCACCATTTCCTGAAGCCGGGCGCCTCGGTGGTCGATCTCGGCGCCGCACCCGGCGGCTGGAGCCAGATCGCCGCCCGGCGCATCGGCTCGGCCGAGGGCCGGGGCCAGGTGATCGCCATCGACCTGCTGGAGATGCCGGAGATCGTCGGCGTCACCTTCGCCCAGATGGACTTCCTCGATAACGACGCGCCCGAGAAGCTGAAGGCGATGATGGGCGGTCTCGCCGACGTGGTGATGTCGGACATGGCCGCCAACACCACCGGCCACCGCAAGACCGACCAGCTGCGCATCGTCGGCCTCGTGGAAGACGCGGCTGCCTTCGCCGCCGACGTGCTGAAGCCCGGCGGCACCTTTGTCGCAAAAGTCTTTCAAAGCGGCGCCGACGCCACGCTGATGAATCAGCTGAAGCGCGACTTCGCCACCGTCAAGCACGTCAAGCCGGCCTCCAGCCGCAAGGACTCCTCGGAGCGCTACGTCCTGGCGATGGGCTTCCGCGGTGTTGCGGGCGACGAACGGCTCGGCCAGCGCGACAGCTGACCGCTACTTGCCGTCCTCACATTTCGGCGACAGCATCGGCACATTGGCCTGCGACCAATTCCGCCATGTGCCATCGGCGGCGATGCAAGGTGCAGCCGGATCGTGTGCAGCGGGATCGGACTTGCCGGTCTCGACCTGACGCGGCTCGTTTGCGGCAAACCGTTGATTGACGGCTTGAATGGAGACCATGCCCGCAAGCCCGACTGCAGCAAACGTGGCGCCGCCCTGCAGCCATTGAGCGGTCGTAAGCCGCTTGATCACGCCGCCTCGGTGCGTGTCGGGCGGATCAGTACATTGGCGGAAATGCCTAGCTGTTCGTGTAGCCGGCGGATCATCTCGATCGACAATCCGCGCTTGCGGTTCATGACTTCGGCCACGCGTGCGCGCGTGCCGATCAACGGTTCAAGGTCCTTCCGCGTCAGCCCGAGCTGTTCGAGACGAAACTGGATGGCGTCGATTGGATCGGGCGGATCCATCGGATAGGCACGCGCTTCAAAGGCTTCGATCAACGTCGCCAGCACGTCGAGCCGGTCGCCATCCGGCGTGCTGATTTTGGCGCCCCATAGTCGCTCGACTTCAGCCAGCGCGGCCGCGTGATCTGCCTCAGAGCGGATAGGCTTCAGGTCATTTGTCATGCTTCACCTCCGCGACGTCGATCTTGTCATAGGCTTTGTGTGTGCCGATCCATTTGATCCACACCAGCGCCTTCTCATAATCCACGGCCGCGACCAGGCGGTAGTCGTTGCCCTTGATATTGAAGACGATCCGCTCCGCATTGATAATGCTCGCTGTGGCGTAACGCCGTTTGACGTCGCTAGACGTGGTCCAGTTTGCGAGCCTGACTTCATCGAACCACGCGTCGAGCGCCGCCTTCACGGCCAGCTGATCTTTGTGACCGGCCAATGTTTCGACGAATTCACGCAGCGTGCGGCGCGCAATAATCCTCATCGCCAGCAACACTATCATGCTCCCATAATGGGAGCAACTTGAGGCGGACTACCCCAGCCTTTGATCCCGCGTGTCGTCCGTGGTTTCGCTGGCGGCCTTGACGGCAGCTTTTTCCGCGCCCTTGCGGCTGGCGATGGCGACGACCTTGCGGCCGGAGATCTCTGCGCCGGCGTCGTCGGGCATCTGCCAGAAGAACCAGGCCGAGGTCGCCGAGATCAGCGACACCACCAGGAACGCGGGCGCGAAGTCGGCGGCGGAGAGTTCGGTCATGCCGCGCAGCATCATGGTGGATTCGACGCTGAAGGCGCCGATCGCGACGCCGGCCGAGATCGAGAGCTGCTGGTTGACAGAGGTCAGCGTGGTGGCGCGGCTCATCTGCGGCGGCTCGACCTCGGCAAAGGCGACGGTGTTGATGGCGGTGAATTCGAGCGAGCGGAAGAAGCCGCCGACCACGAGGATCACCAGAATGAGCGTCAGCGGCGTCGTCACCGTGAACAGCGCGCAGACGGCGAGGAAGACCGAACTGACGATCGCGTTGACGGTCATGACGTTGCGGAAGCCGAAGGCGCGGATGATGCGCGTGGCCAGCGTCTTCATGCCCATGGCGCCGACCGCCGAACCGAAGGTGACCAGGCCCGACCGAAACGGCGACAGGCCGAAGCCGATCTGCATCATCAGCGGCAGCAGGAACGGCAACGCGCCGATGCCGAGGCGGAACAGGAAGCCGCCGATGATCGCGGCGCGCAGGGTCGGCAGCCGCATCATGGAGAAATCCAGCACCGGCGACGCCGTGCGCCGGGCGTGGATCAGATACAGCGTCATCGACACCACGCCGACGCCGATCAGGCCGGCGATCACCGGCCACGGCAGCAGGTTCAGCCCCGCCACCGAGAGGCCGAAGGCGATGCCGGCGAGACCGACCCCGGCCAGCACCAGGCCGATCAGGTCGAAACGCTCGGGATTGTCCGAGCGGATCGGGTCGATGTAGCGCAGCGCCAGAAAGATGCCGATGCAGCCGATCGGGATGTTGATGAGGAAGATCCAGTGCCACGACGCGTAGGTGGTGATGAAGCCACCCAGCGGCGGGCCGATCACCGGCCCCACCAGAGCGGGGATCGACATCCAGGCCATGGCATTGACGAGTCCTGCCTTGTCGATGGAGCGCACCAGCACCAGCCGCCCGACCGGCGTCATCATGGCGCCGCCGAGGCCCTGCACGATGCGGGCGATGACGAAGTCGGTGACCGACGACGACAGCGCGCAGCCGACTGATCCGATCATGAACACCACGATGGCGGTCGAGAACACCGCGCGGGCGCCGAACCGGTCCGCGGTCCAGCCCGACGCCGGAATGAACACCGCCAGCGACAGCAAATAGGAGGTAATCGCGAGTTTCAGCGTCAGCGGGCTGGTGCCGATGTCGGCGGCGATCGCCGGCAGCGACGTCGCGATCACCGTGGAATCCATGTTTTCCATGAACAGGGCGGAAGCGACGATCAGCGGGATCAGGCGTTCTTTGGTCATCAAGGGACGGTCTCGCAGGGCCGCAAAAACGCGATTCTTCAGCAAAGCCGCCGGCGCTTTAACACTCTGGCGTCGCACCGACCATTACAACCGCGGGAATGGCTCCCAGACGCCAGGCGACGGCGTGACTGCGCTGACCGTTCGGCTGGTAAATTCCCTGTGCATGGCTGCCAAACGCTTTGATTCCGCAGGGCAGCATGCTATCGACCACCGCCAATCCTATGTCGGGGTCCAGATTCGGCGACGGTGTCCTGCACCGCCGGCCTATCGGTGTATCCCGAGTATCCCCGCGGCCCCGCGCCGCCGATCGGAGTTGGCCATGGCTGTCGTTCAGAAAATCCGCGAAGCGTTCACGTTCGACGACGTGCTGCTGAAGCCGGGCCTGTCTGACATCATGCCGTCGGACGCCGACATCCGCTCCTTCGCCACCCGCGCCATCCCCCTCAACATTCCGATCATCGCCTCGGCGATGGACACGGTGACCGAAGCCCGCATGGCCATCGCCATGGCGCAGGCCGGCGGCCTCGGCGTGATCCACCGCAATTTCGATCCGGAGGGCCAGGCGGCGCAGGTCCGCCAGGTCAAGAAATACGAGTCCGGCATGGTGGTGAATCCGCTCACCATCGGCCCCGACGCCATGCTGTCGGAAGCGCTGGCGCTGATGAACGAGCACGGCTTTTCCGGCATTCCGGTGGTGACCGGCGCCAGCCAGGGCGTACCCGGCAAGCTGGTCGGCATCCTCACCAACCGCGACGTCCGCTTCGCCACCAATCCGAAGCAGAAGATCTCCGAACTGATGACCCATGAGAACCTGGTCACGGTGCGCCAGGGCGTCAGCCAGGACGAAGCCAAGCGCATGCTGCACCAGCATCGCATCGAGAAGCTGCTGGTGGTCGACGACCAGTATCGCTGCGTCGGCCTGATCACCGTCAAGGACATGGACAAGGCTGTGGCGCATCCGCTGGCCTGCAAGGACGCGCAGGGCCGTTTGCGCGTCGCCGCGGCGACCACGGTGGGCGAAGGCGGCTTTGACCGCACCGAGCGGCTGATCGATGCCGGCGTCGACGTGGTGGTGGTCGACACCGCGCATGGTCACTCCATGCGCGTGCTCGAGGCGGTGACGCGCATCAAGAAAATCTCGAATTCCGTGCAGGTAATCGCCGGCAACATCGCCACCACCGAAGGCGCGCAGGCGCTGATCGATGCCGGCGCGGACTCCATCAAGGTCGGCATCGGCCCGGGCTCGATCTGCACCACGCGCATCATCGCCGGCGTCGGCGTCCCACAGCTCACCGCGATCATGGATGCGGTGGAAGCGGCCAAGAAGCACAACATTCCCGTCATCGCCGACGGCGGCATCAAGTTCTCCGGCGATCTCGCCAAGGCGCTGGCCGCCGGCGCCGACATCGCCATGGTCGGCTCGCTGCTCGCGGGCACCGACGAGACTCCCGGCGAGGTGTTTTTGTGGCAGGGCCGCTCCTACAAGGCCTATCGCGGCATGGGCTCGGTGGGCGCCATGGCGCGCGGCTCGGCCGACCGCTACTTCCAACAGGACATCAAGGACACCCTGAAGCTGGTGCCGGAAGGCATCGAGGGCCAGGTGCCGTACAAGGGGCCAGTCGGCAACGTCATGCACCAGCTTGCCGGCGGTCTTCGCGCGGCGATGGGTTACGTCGGCGCCAAGACGCTGACCGACTTCCACGAGAAGGCGGAATTCGTCCGCATCACCTCGTCCGGCCTGCGCGAAAGCCACGTTCATGACGTGACCATCACCCGCGAGAGCCCGAACTATCCCGGCGGCGCATAAGCGTCGCCGCCCAAATTGAGCCCCACAGATCGGTAAAAACGCGATATAGTTCGCGCATCGCGCGTGTTCGCATCCGCAACAAACCGGACGTGGACAAAGCGCCGAAGCGTTCGCTGCGGCGCGCGGCTCAGTTTTTCAGACATCTCGGAAAGAACGTTGGACAGCATGGCTTTTGATTGGACGGACGAACGTATCTCGGCCCTCTCGACCCCGGATCTCAAAAATCTGCGCGAGAATGCCACGCGCAAGGACGTGACCGCGCTGATCGAGCAGTGCACCGCCGAGCTGGAAAAGCGCAACGCCAACAAGCCGCGCAAGATCGGCCAGCCGCGCAGCGAGGCCAAGCAGTTCGAGCACGACATGTCGGAGCAGCTCGCCGTGGTCGGCAAGGCGATGGCCGAGAAATACGATCTGTCGGAAGCGACCGCCAAGACCAAGTCCGAAGGCGTCAAGGGCTTCAAGGCGCACAAGCTGCTCGACGCCAAGGGCTATGCCAAGCTCGGTGGCATGCAGCGCGACGGTTCGGTGGCGATCGATCGCTACATCTCCTACCGCCGCGGCAGCGACATCGTCTCGCTCAGCGTCTTCCTGCTCAAGGACCAGCCGATCGAGGAGCATGAATTCCAGGTCATCGCGCCGCTTGCCATGCTCGACGGCGGCAAGCCGGTGAAGGAGATCCGACCGACGGCGACCGAGGCGCAGAAACAGTCGGCCGATGGCGGGTTGTCGTTCAAGGATCTCGACAGCGCGGCCGAAGCATTCGACAAGGTGCTGGCAAAGATCACGGCCTGAAATTTCACGGTTTACGTTTTGAATGCGGCGCGCGATCATCGCGCGCCGCATTGTTTTGCGACCAAAAAAATCACATTGGAGGAACAGTCATGACCACATCCGGCAAACGCGTCGTTCTCGCATCGCGTCCGCATGGCGAGCCGACCCCGGCCAATTTCCGCATCGAAGATTACGCGCTGCCCGCGCCCGGCGAGGGCCAAGTGCTGCTGCGCACGATCTGGCTGTCGCTCGATCCCTATATGCGCGGCCGCATGAGCGAAGGTCCGTCCTATGCGGCGCCTGTGCCGGTGGACGGCGTCATGGAAGGCGGCACCGTGAGCGAGGTGATCGCGTCCAACCATCCCGGCTTCGAGGTCGGCGACATCGTGTTGTCCCATGCCGGCTGGCAGTCCCATGCGCTGTCGGACGGCAAGGGCTTGCGCAAGGTTGATCCCGCCGTGGCGTCGGTGTCGACCGCCGTGGGCGTGCTCGGCATGCCCGGCATGACCGCCTATGTCGGTCTGCTGGAGATCGGCAAGCCGCAGCCCGGCGAGACCGTGGTGGTGGCTGCGGCGTCCGGGGCGGTGGGGTCGGCGGTCGGCCAGATCGCAAAGATCAAGGGCGCTCGCGCGGTCGGGATTGCCGGTGGCGCCGACAAATGCCGCTATGTGGTCGAGGAGCTCGGCTTCGACGCGTGCATCGATCACCGCGATCCGGATTTTCCGGCCAAGCTGAAGGCGGCATGTCCCAACGGGATCGACGTCTATTTCGAGAACGTCGGCGGCGCGGTGTTCGCGGCGGTGTTTCCGCTGCTGAACGCCTTTGCGCGGATTCCGGTCTGCGGGCTGATCGCGCAATACAACGACACCGGCGACAGCGCGCCGAAATGGGCGGGCGCGCTGCTGCGCCACGTGCTGACCAAGCGTCTTAACCTCCGCGGCTTCATCGTGCGCGACTTCGCCGACAAGCATGCCGACTTCCTGCGCGACATGTCGGCATGGGTGCGCGACGGCCGCATCAAGCATCGCGAACACGTCACCGAAGGCCTCGACAACGCCCCGACGGCGTTCATGGGGCTGCTGAAGGGCAAGAATTTCGGCAAGCAGCTGGTCAGGGTCGGGCCGGACCGGGCGTGAGTGGCATGGTGCATGACTTCAGATAGCCGGAAGCGGTTTTATCCGCTTTCGGCTCACATTGGTTTCGAGACGACCTGGAACGGTCTCGCACTACTGAAAACGACCACATTCGAATGCATTATAACCGTCGATACCGGTGACGAACTC
>JBEVEC010000258.1:0-7876 GCA_040512975.1 Tardiphaga sp.
ATCGCGCGGGCTAGCCGGCGGGGGCCCGCCCCCCGCTACTCGGTGACGTCGACCTCGACTGGCTCGGCGTGGATGCCCCAGGACTGCTTGCGGTGCGTGACGACTTGGACGGCGACCGTGGTGACGGCGGCGGCCAGCGCCGACGACGGCCCCGGTGCGGCATCGGCGGCGCGGCGGATGGCGGCCAGTTCGTCACGCGAGACGTCGGCGATCAGTTCGGAGATCAGGTCGGCCTTGGACGGGAAATAACGGTAGACCGTGCCGGCAGCGACGTTGGCGCGGACCGCCACCGGGGCAATCTGCACGGCGGCCATGCCGCCCTCGGCGCAGGTATCGCGCGCCGCGGCCAGGATAGCGCTGCGTCGGGCAGCGAGCCGTTTCACGACCTGATGAGTGCGACGGTAGACCATGCGCGTTCTCGTCCCGGCACCTGCGGCGACCGGGCGGTACGCGCGAGGAAGGTGCGTAACTTCAATGTTTTGGGCGAATGGGAGGACCATCCGCCTTAAAAGCTGAACACCAGTTCACGGCGCTATGCAAGCTGTTTCATTGCTTCCGGATTCAGCCTTTCGGCCCGGTCAACCGCCGAAACCCAGCGCCCTGGCTGCCGCGGCGACCGCCATGCCGGTGATGACCGCGATGAAGTCGTTGCGCCGGACGATGGTGACCGCCATCGCCGCCGCGATGGCGAACATCACGACCGGGCCGCCGGTGACCGCCACCGGCAGCGAGGCTGCGACAATGATCGAGCCCGGCAACGCATCGAGCATGCGGCGCACCCGCGGGGTGACGTTCACATAGCCCATCAGCCAATAGCCGCCGAGCCGCGAGGCCACGGTCACGGCGGTCATGACCGCAAAGGCCAACATGACGTCGCTGCGCAGCATGGCGTTCATGCGGCGGCTCCCGCCGGCGCCGGATCGTCCATCAGGCCCGCGGTGACGGCGCCGGACAGCGCGCCGGCGATGATGAACCACCAGCCCGGCAGCAGCCAATGCACGATCAGCGCAACGGCGCCGGACACGGCCCATGGAATGGCCCGGCGCGCGCCCTTCCAGGCAGGCACCAGCATCGCCGCATAGAAGGCCGGCATCACCAGATCGACGCCGTATTTGCGGGGATCGGTAAGCTGTTCGGCGAGGAGATAGCCGGGGATCGAGGACACCAGCCAGACGAGGTACAACACGACGCCGCCAGCGATATAGAACGTGGCGTCGGCGCCGCCGTGCTCGCGGTAGCGCATCGCGGCCAGCCAGCCGCCGTCGGTGACCAGCAGCATCGACGGATAGGCCTGCCAGGCCGGCAGCGTGCCGAACCACGGACGCAAGGTGGCGCCCATCAGCACGAAGCGGATGTTCACCGTCAGGGTCAGCAACGCCAGCGTGGCGATCGACGACGCGGTCAGCCGGTCCGGCCAGGACTGCACGGCGACGAATTGCGACAGCCCGCCATAGACCGTGGCCATCATCACCTCGACCTCGGCCAGCGAGAAATGCTTCTGCGCGCACAGCGCGCCGAACGCCATGCCGAAGGCCAGCGTGCCCGGCAGCATCGGGCCGATGGCCACGATGCCGGGGGCAATGGCAGCAGTCGACCAGTAGGCAGGCGCCTTGGGGATGTGAGTGGTGTGCATCGGATGAATCCGCGTGACGGCTTTGCGACCTTGCCTGCGGGCATTGCGCGACCGGGTCAAGCATCAGCGGCCTCATACGGGCCATGCGACGACGGATATCAGACCAAAGGCGCAGGGCGCGTTCGCGACGCCGGTCTGGCAGAGACCATGGGATCGATGGCGGTTTTCGACGGGTGCCGTTCGTTGAACGCCGGCGCCGGCGGGTTCACCGTTGAAGGATCGACCGATGGAGGATGTCATGCCAATTCAAGTTGCCGTCAAAGACCAGATCGATCTCACCGAAGCCGCGCAGGCCGCGGCTCAGCTCGCGAACGATGCGCAGCGTGCCATCGACGACATGCTGAACGAGGCGCTGATGGACAGCTTCCCGGCCAGCGATCCGGTCTCGTCGCTGCAATTCGTCTGAACGCTCACGCCGTCCGGAAGCTCAAGCGATACTGGCTCGGCGTCACGCCGAGCCGTCGCACGAAAACCTGGCGCATGTGTTCGGCACTGCCGAAACCGCAGTCGTAGGCGACCACCTTGAGCGGCAGGTCGCTGGCCTCGAGGCGGTTGCGCGCGGTGTCGATGCGGGCGCCCTCGACGAAATCGGCGGGCGTCATCTGCGTGTCCTGCTTGAAGGTCCGCGCAAAGGTCCGCGCACTCATGCCGGCGACGCCGGCCAGCACATCGACGCTGTTGGCGTCGCGCAGATGCGCCATGACATGGGCGTGGACCCGGGCGATCGGCGATTCCGGTTCAGGCGTTGCCACCAGATAGGGGCTGAACTGCGATTGCCCGCCCTGGCGCTGCGCCACCACGACGAGGCGCTTGGCGACCGCCAGCGCCACCTCGGGGCCGTGATCCTCCTGCACCAGCGCCAGCCCGAGATCGATGCCGGCGGTAACGCCGGCCGAGGTCACCAGCGTGCCGTCGCGGCTGAAGATGCGATCGTATTCGACGCGCGCCTTGGGAAAGCGCTGCGCCAGCAGCGGCGCGTTCTGCCAGTGGGTGGTCACGGTCCGGTCGTCGATCAGCCCGGCATGGCCGAGCGCGAAGGCGCCGGTGCAGACCGAGCCGTGGCGCGCGGCCAGCGGCGCCGTGGCGGCGAGCCAGTCGGTGAGTTGCGGGTCGGCCTCGGCCGACGGCAGGCCCGGACCGCCGGCGACCAGCACGAGGTCCCACGGCCGGCGCGCCTCGGCGAAGGACAGGTCGGCCGACATCTTCAATCCGTTGGAGGCACGCAGCGGCGCCTGGTCCGCGGCGACGAGGGTGATGTCGTAGCCCTGCCCCGCCACGACAAAGCCGTTGGCTTCCATGAACACATCGAGCGGGCCGGCAACGTCCAGCGACTGGACGCCCGGAAAGATCGCGAGAGCAACAGTTTTCATGGCGTGCAGATAAACATGATCCGGCAGGAAATCACGGCCGAATGGCAGCATCCCGGGGATGCGTTCGATGGCCGGCGGCGCGCGACAAGCTCACACAGATGCATCGCCATTCCATTGCAGGAGCATCTCATGAGCAAGGTCATCGCCGGCATCACCGTTCCCGACAGCGCCCTCGCCCGCCAGGTCGACGAACTGGTGCGGGACACCGAAACCGAGCTGTTGTATCACCATTCCAACCGCGTGTTCCTGTTCGGCGCGCTGGCCGGACAGCGCAAGGGCCTCACCGTCGACCATGAGCTGCTCTATGTCGGCGCGATGTTTCACGACATGGGCCTGCAGGCGCCCTATGCCAGCACGGACGAGCGCTTCGAGGTCGACGGCGCCAATGCCGCGGCCGACTTCCTGCGCAGCCATGATATCAACGAGCGCGACGTCGACGACGTGTGGGACGCGATCGCGCTGCATACGACGCCGGGCATTCCGAAGCACAAGCGGCCCGTGGTCGCGCTGGTGACGGCCGGCGTCGAGATGGACGTGCTCGGGCTCGACTATCACGCCTTCAGCGCCGACCAGCGCCGCGCGGTCTGCGCCTGCCATCCGCGCGGCCATGACTTCAAGAACGGCATCATCGACGCCTTCGCCGCCGGCACGATCCACAAGCCGGACACCACCTTCGGCAACGTCAAGGCCGACGTGCTCGAGCTACGCGATCCCGGCTACAAGCGTGGCAACTTCTGCAGCGTCATCCTGCAATCGGCGTGGTGCGACTAGGCTTCATCACGCGGACGGCGATCAACGCGGCGACCAGCAGCGTTGCGCCGAAGCCGGTGGGGGCGCCGACAAAGCCATAGGCGATCAGCAGCGCGGCGACGGCGGCCAGCATGGGCAGCTCGTAACGGCGAAAACCTTCGTTGAGGCCGATGCGGACGAGGAAACCGACCGCGATGGCCAGCACCATGACGTCGTAGAGAAACAGATACGGCGTCACCAGCAGCGTGCCCGTCGCAAGCGCGGCGGCCTTCAACTCGTAGCGGGCGCGGCTGCGCCACAGCAGCACCATGGTGACGGCAACTATCGCCGTCATGATCCATTGCAGGATCCAGCCCAGCGTCTCGCTGCCGTCGAGGTAGCGCACCAGCGCGTAGACGCTCTGCATCTTGCCCCAGGGCGCCAGGCCGTCGACCAGGAAGGCCTTCGACATGACCGGCATCCAGTGCACGAAGGCCTGCCAGCTTTCGGTGCCGAAGGCGAGCCACGACAGCGCGGCCAGCGTGCATGCGGTGATGCCGGCACTGACGAAGGCGCGCCATTGAAACGTCGCGAGCAGCACCAGCGGAAACAGCGGGCCGTATTGCGGCTTGTAGCTGAGCAGGCCGAGGCAGATGCCGGAGAGCACCGGCCGCGTCGGCAGCAGCAGCAGCACGCCGCCGATCAATGACGCGGTGAGAAAGCCGTTCTGCCCGACCAGCACATTGGTGAGCACGACAGGGAACGCCGCGGCCAGAACGAGGCCGAACGGCCGCCCGACGATGGCGCGCATCACCACAAGATAGGGAATGGCGCTGACGACCGCCCATCCGGCAAACGCCACCGCATAGGGCAAGTGCGCCAGCAGAGCGGCGACGAACAGGAACGGCGGCGGATAGTGCCAGGCGAAATTGCCGGGATAGCTTTGCCCGAGCACGCTGACCTGCAGCGCCTTCTGGATGCCCCAGTCATAGGCCCAGGCCGGATGGCCATCCAGAACCAGACGTCCGGCGGACCAGACATTGATGAAATCGGTGGGCACGCCGAGCCCGTCCTGGGTGATCCAGCCGCGGCCGAAATAGGTCGGGAAAAACCCGATATTGAGCACCGCCAGGATCGTGCAGGCGATCAGCAGCGCGGGCGGGACGGGATCCCGCGTTGCAGCCATCGGCCAGGTCGGCGTCGTCAGTGAGGCGGTCATCGCAAGTCCCCGTGGATACAGCACCATGCACGCCGCCTGTTGAAAGATGGCTTAAGCCCGCGGCCCACGCGCCCTGTGCGATAGCGCACTGACAGCCCGTTTAATAACCCGTTAAGGATGCGGTCATGCTGCGCGGGATCGGGTCATCCATCGGCGACGACGAGATGAGCAGAACGCTGCGGTCGGCCTTCGAGGGCGGTCAGCCATGGACGCAAAAATCATCGCGGTCGCCAACATGAAGGGCGGCGTCGGCAAGACCGCGACGGTGGTGTCGCTGGCGGAGGCGCTGGCGGCCAATGGCTACCGCGTGCTGGTGATCGATCTCGACGCCCAGGCCAATGCATCGATCTGCCTGGCCGGCGATTCGTTGCTGGCGACGCTGATCGGACGCGGCGCCACGATCGAGAGGCTGCTGTTCGATCAGCTGCTTGGCAAGAAACTGCTGAAACTGACGCACGTCATTCGCGGCGATATCAGTAGCGTCTGGCACTTGGACAAGCAGCTCGATATCGCTTTGCTGCCATCGAGCCCGGAGTTGCGCAATTTCGAACACCGGCTGATCTTCGAACTGACCAGGCAGCAGATGAGCTGGGAGAGAATCGTCAACGGCCTGTCGGCCGTGATGGGTACGCATTTTGCGACGGCGAAGAAGGATCACGACTTCATCCTGATCGATTGCGCCCCGGGCATTTCGCCCTTGACCGAAGTCAGCATCCGTCTGGCCGACCTCGTGATGGTGCCGACCATCCCCGATTTCCTCTCGACCTTCGGGTTGCAGGCCTTCTGCCTGACGCTGTCCGACCGTGGCCTGACGGACATCGTCAGGAAGCTCGCGCGGCCGCCCCGCGTGCTGATCACGCGCCGACGGCAGATGACCATGCACGCAAAGACGGCGGCTATCCTGCGCAACGAACACACGGCGGCCAAGCCCGCATTCGACGTTTTTGAAACCGAGATTCCGGAAGCGGTGGCCATCGCCGATGCGCTTAGCCAGATCGACAAATATCCGATCTTTTCCCAGAAATGGGGTCCTGTCGTCGTCCCGCGGCTGCAGCGGCTGGTTAACGAAATCACGGAGGTTGTCGATGTCGGTCGCGCTTGACGGGTTCGCGGTGTTGCGGCGGGTCGGCATGCACGCCGATGCCTTTGCGCCGGTGCGTGCCGACGCCGACAAGGCGGTGCGCGCCTTGGTGGTGAAATGCCTGAGGGCGAAGTCGGTCGGCATCGAGGCGTTGCGCGACATCCGCCGGGCGCTCGGCGACGATGCCTTCGATCTGCTGCTGGACGGCATGAAGGACGCCGAGATCACGCCGGTGCTGACGCGCCTCGACAAGCATTTTGCCGCGCTGAAGAGCGGCAGCGTCGACGATCGCAGCCGTCATCTCAAGGCGTTGGCCCACGGCAGCATCGATCCCGTCGCGGCGCCGGCGAAACCGGTGAAGAAGACGGCCGTGAAGAAAGCAAAAACCGCGACGGCTCCCGCGCGGCTGCGGAGCGAGGTCATGGATCTGTTTCGCGAGGGTGGCAACAAGCGGCGCAGCAGCGCGTAGCCCGGATGAAGCGCAGCGCAATCCGGGGCTCACATCGCGCGGCCCCGCTGTCCCCGGGTTGCGCTGCGCTTCACCCGGGCTACGGATTTCGATCCGGCGTGCGGCCACACGGCCGCAATCTCGCGGCGCCAACGGCGTCCGAGGGGTGCTGCATTCCCGCCCTCGAAGATGAGAGGGCGTGCGGAACGCCGGGTGCGCGGTGCACCCATGGGCTTGTGCGCAGTGGTGGGGTAGTGAGCGCACAAGGCTCGGCCACGGTTTCACCGGAGACATCCGGCGTTCCGCACGCAGTGGTGTTAACGGCTTATGTCGTGCTCTCCCCGGCGGGACTTCGTCGCCGTCGCGGGTCCTGAGGATGCGGCCTCGTCGGGTGCGTCGAGGCTCTCCGGACACGCTTGGTGCAAATGCACCAGGACCACACGCCTTCGCCGTCCGCGTTCAGCGCCGTCGTCCTGCCCGGCATCCGGCTTCTCACGGGGCTGCAAAAGCTCACCCGCCCAAAAGCCATCTCCCGCGCCTGACGCTGCCCGCGTCCACCGCATCCCGCCCCGCAATCGTGACGATCGCGCTCGCCCCTCTCAGTGAGGCGGGACAGGGTGAAGATAACGCGGAGAGGAATATTGTCAAGAACAAAATAGGAACATATGTCATCCGGGGTGGAGACTGATGTCGAAGGCAACGGCTCCGGAACCCCGGAATGTTCATCCAGGGCTGACGCAGCCCACGCGGTGCTAGTCGCGCGATGGACCACGACGGGATTTCGGGTTCGCGGCCGTCTGGCGGCGCACGCGCCCCGGAATGACGGATGGAGTGCCAACAAAAAAACGCGGCCTTGCGGCCGCGTTTTGCATTCGTGAGGTCGGCTCGCTTAAGCCTGCGGCTGCGGCTCCAGCCCTGCGTCCGGGCGCGGGCGGGGCTTGCCGGCTGGCGGCACCGCAGAGGTGCGGGGGCCGGTGGGCTCGAGGACCGACTCGCGGTTCGGGCGCTTGCCGTCGAGGAGATCGTTGATCTCGTCGCCCGACAAGGTTTCGAATTCGAGCAGGCCCTTGGCGAGCGCTTCGAGGTCGCCGCGCTTCTCGGTGAGGATCTTGGTGGCCTCGTCGTAGCCTTCGGCGACCAGGCGCTTCACTTCGGAGTCGATCTTCTGCGCGGTGGATTCAGAGACCGCCTGGGTGCGGTTCATCTGCATCCCCAGGAACACCTCGTCATTGTTGTCGCCGTAGGACACGGTGCCGAGCTCTTCCGAAAGGCCCCAGCGCGTCACCATCATGCGGGCGAGGCGCGTGGCCTGCTCAATGTCGGAGGACGCACCGGACGTCACCTTGTTGCGGCCGAAGATCAGCTCTTCGGCGACGCGGCCGCCCATCATGATGGC
>JBEVEC010000259.1:0-13967 GCA_040512975.1 Tardiphaga sp.
GGCCAAGCGCGGCTGAGCCGCCATCGATTGAAAAGAAGAAAACCGGCGGATCGCAAGATCCGCCGGTTTTTTCGTTAGCCCGGATGAGCGAAGCGATATCCGGGGAGACGGTGCGCGTGTGAAAGCCCCGGATGTCGCTGCGCTCATCCGGGCTACCCCACCGAACTGCGTCTCCGGGCGATGACACCCCCAACGATGTCGGCGGCGGCGCGGCTCGGCGATGTCTGGCCGATCCCCATGACATCATCAAGCGTCGCCAACGCCCTGACCTGCCGTTGCCGCATCGGCGTGTCTGCCAGCAGGTCACCGAGCGACGCCGCCAGTTTCTCCGGCGTACAGTCTTCCTGGATGAATTCAGGAATGACGTTTTCGCCGATGACGAGATTGGCAAGGATCACCGACGACGAGGTGATGCGACGGCGAATGATCCAGGCCTCGATGGAGCCTGCCTTGTAGGCCGTCACCATCGGCACGCCGGCCAGCGCCAATTCAAGCGTCACCGTTCCGGATTTTGCGAACGCCGCATGCGCCATGCGGAACGCGGCGCGCTTCTCGGTCTCGCCGACCACCACGCGCGGCTGCACCGGCCACGTTGTCAGGGCTTCGGTGATGACGTCGACGAGATGCGGCATGGTCGGCAGGATCAGCTCGAATGCAGCGCCCTGCTTCTGCAGCAGGTCGAGCGTCGCGCCGAAGGTCGCCATGTGGTGGCGGATCTCGCTGCGCCGGCTGCCCGGCAGCACCAGCAAGACCGGCGGCCTGGCGTCGCGCCGCGCCTGTTCGGCTGCATCCGGGCGCAACGCGTCGACCTGCTCGATCAGCGGATGGCCGACATAGGTGCACGGTGGCCCGCCCAGCCTGCGATGCGCTTCGGGTTCGAACGGCAGCAGCGCCAGCACGTGATCGATATAGCCACGCATCGCCTTGGCGCGGCCGGGACGCCACGCCCAGACCGACGGCGACACGTAGTTGATGATGGGAATGGACGGGTCACGCTGATGCACGCGCTTGGCGACGCGCTGGGTGAAGTCGGGACTGTCGATGATCACCAGCACGTCCGGCCGGGCTTTCAGCACGGCGTCCGTGGTCTCGCGGATGAGCTTCAGGATCGACGGAAGTTTTCGCACCACGGCGGCGAGGCCGATGATCGAGAGCTGCTCGATGGGAAACAGCGAGCGCAGTCCCTCGCGGGCCATCGATGAGCCGCCGACGCCTTCGAACGTCACGTCGTCGCCGAACTGTTGCCGCAACTCGCGGATCAGCGGTGCGCCGAGACGGTCGCCGGATTCCTCGGTGGCGATGAGATAGATTTTTTTGGTCACACGGGCAGCCCAATCACGAACAGGCCTGCCGCATCGGCCGCCGCCACCATCTCTTGCGGATCGGCGACCAGGGTGTTGCCGGCGACGATGGCGACGCCGGCGAGCTTCGCCACCGCAGCGCCCTCGATGGTCCGCGACCCCAGCGTCGGCAGATCGAAGCGCAGGTCCTGATCGCTTTTCGGCGCCTTCACCAGCACGCCCTTGCCCGCCTTGGCGCGGATGCGTCCCTGTGCGCGCAGCTGCGCCACACGCGCAAGCAAGGCATCAGTACCCTCGATGCCTTCAATGCCGACGACATGGCCGTCGATCACGATGGCGGCCTGGCCGATGTCGAACGGGCTCAGCGCATGCAGGACCGCGCGGCCGCGCGCGATGTCGGCCTCGGCGTCGGCGTCTGGTGTCGCGCGTGTCAGGCTGCCCGCCGGCATCAGGATATCCGGCGCAACATCCTTGATGCCGAGCAGGCGAAAGCCCTCATGCTCGAACAGCCGGCTGACGCTGGTGAGTAGATGATCGTCGCCGCCGCGAAAGGCGTGGAAAACCTTCGGCATCACGCGCAGCGTGGCCCAGTCGAGCCGGATCTCCGAAATAGCCGGACGCACCAAGGTGCCGATGAACAGAAGGTCGCGGCAGCCTTCGCTGCGCATCAGCCGGAGCAAGCGGCCGAACTGGCCGATCGGAATCCAGTGATGGCGATAGCGCGCGACCGACAGGGGATCGCAGAAACCCTTCAGCGCAAAGATGACCGGCGTGATACCGCGGGCCTGTAGCGAGTCCGCCACGGCGAAGGGCAGAGAACCGCCGCCGGCGATGACGCCGAACGGCGACGCGATCGCCGCCGTGCCTTGCGTAAAATCCTGCGCCTCGACCTGTCCGGTCATGGTTCGCCCCGCGACACCTCTGTTCAGGCGCTGGCCGTGCCGGTCTCGGGCAGGCACAGCGAGCGATGCTTGGCGCCGGCGATGAAGGCCAAAATCTCGGCGATCGCCGGATCTTCGGACGCCAGCGGCTGGACCCGCTCGAGGCGCTCGGCGAACACACCGGGGCCATGGAAGAGCTTCTGGTAGAACGAGCGCACCGCGGCCAGACGCTCCTTGGTGAACCTGCGCCGCTTCATGCCGATCAGGTTGAGGCCTTCCAGTGCTGCATACTGGCCGTTAACCAGGCCGAACGGGATGATGTCGCCGCGCACGCCGCAGACGCCGCCGACCATCACCTGAGAGCCGATGCGGGTGAACTGGTGGACGGCGGACAGCCCGCCCATGAACACGAAGTCGCCGAGTTCGCAGTGGCCGCCCAGCGTGGCCGATGTCGCGAAGATCGCGTCGTTGCCGACGTGGCAGTCGTGGCCGACATGGGCGCAATTCATGAAGTAGCCGCGGTCGCCGACCGAGGTGACGCCGCCGCCGCGCACGCTGCCGGCATTCATGGTGACGGACTCGCGGATGGTGCAGCCGTTGCCGATCCTCAGCTCGGTGACGTCGGGACCGAAACCGACGATCTGCGGCGGCGCGCCGAGCGAGGCGAACGGATAAATGGTGCAGTCATCGCCAATGGTGGTCTTGGCGGCGACGCTGACATGCGCGATCAGCTTTGTGTTGGCGCCGATTGTGACGTGCGGCCCGACGATGCAGTATGGGCCGATCTCGGCTCCTTCGCCGATGACAGCGCCGTCGGCGACGCGGGCGGTGGAGTCGATCTTGCTCATCGGTCAGTCCAGTCGATGTTTCGCACTTGCGAATAAGTCAGGATTCCCAGTGGTTAGCGCGGGTGGTTCCGGCTGTCTAGGAGCGTCCGGCATAAGACAGCTGTCATCGCCCGGCTTGACCGGGCGACCCAGTATTCCAGGGCGCTCATTCGGATCATGAGCGCCCTGGAATACTGGATCACCCGCTTTCGCGGGTGATAACAACTTGGGATGGGGCAGCCGATCAGTCCGTCAGCATCGCCCCGACATCGGCTTCCGCGACGATGACGCCGTTGACCTTGGCGTCGCCGTGGAACCACCACATGGCCTTTTTCTTGCCGACCAGGCGCATGTGATACTCAATGGTATCGCCCGGCATCACCGGCTTGCGGAACTTACATTTGTCGATGGTGAGGAAATACACCGCGCGCGGCTTGTCGGTGCCTTCAACGGAGGCGATGCCGATCACGCCGGCGGTTTGCGCCATGCCTTCGATCATCAGCACGCCGGGATAGACCGGGCGGTCCGGGAAATGGCCGAGAAACGCCGGCTCGTTGATGGTGACGTTTTTGATGCCGATGCCGCTGAAATCCTTGCGGATGCCGATCACGCGGTCGATCAGCAAAAATGGATAGCGATGCGGCAGCGTCTTCAGGATCATGTTGATGTCGACGGCCTCGATGATGATCGGGGACTCGTCGATAGTCGGCTGTTGGGTCATTCCCGCCCCTCGTCTGTCGCATCCGGCGTCGTGGCATCCGTTGCCGGCATGCTTTCGCGGGCGAGTTTCTCCACCGCAAGAATCTCGCGGAACCATTGTTTGGTCGGTCGGGCGAAAATGCCTCCCCAACGGCCGCGCGGCGGGATGCTGTCCTTGACCCCGGCCATTGCGGCCACCTGCGCTCCGTCGCCGATGGTGATGTGGTTGTTGAGACCCACCATGGCGCCGAGCGCGACGTTGTCGCCGATGGTCAGACTGCCTGCAAGGCCGCATTTGGCGGCAATAACGCAGTGTCGTCCGATCGTCACATTGTGACCGATCTGGACCTGATTGTCGATTTTGGTGCCCTCGCCGATCACCGTGTCGCGCAGGCTGCCGCGGTCGATGGTGGTGCCGGCGCCGATCTCGACATCGTTCTGGATCAGCACACGGCCGGTCTGCGGCACCTTGATGTGCTTGTCGCGCCCGAAAACGAAGCCGAAACCGTCCTGTCCGACCTTGCAGCCGGGATGCATCAAGACGTTGTTGCCGATCAGGGTGAACTGCAGCGTCGAGCCCGCGCCGATATTGCAGTCACGGCCGATCTTGACGCCGGCGGCAATCACTGCCCCCGAGCCGATGATGGTGCCGGAGCCGATCTCGACATCGGGCCCGATCACCGCCAGCGGATCGACAATGACGCCGTCCTCGAGTTGCGCAGATGGATGGATGACGGCGGAAACCGCGATGCCGGTGATGTCGAAACCGGAGGTCGGCCGCAGCGTGTCCGGCTGCAATTCGGTCGCGAGTTCGACGAAGGCTGTAAACGGCCGTTTGGCGCGCAACACGGCGACATGGGCCGGCATTTCGCCCTTGAAGCTATCGCTGACCAGGCAGGCACCGGCCTGGGTGCGCGCCAGCTGGCCGGCGTAGCGGACGTTTTCGTAGAAGGTCAGATGGTGCGGGCCGGCCTCGTCGAGCGAGGCGACACCGGTGACGATCTGGCCGGCCCGCGCGGGGTCGGCCAGTCGCGCCTTCGTTGACGCGGCTATTTCAGCCAGCGTCAACGACGGCGATTGCTTGAAGAACATCGGTTGCGCCATTCCACCCGTCGCGGTCTGGCCGGAGATCAAACTCAGAACGAAGTTCCGCCACCAAACTTGAACTGCTGCACGCGGTCATACTGACCCTTGGTGATCGGCACCGCGTAGTCGAAGCGCAGCGGACCGAACGGCGACTGCCAGATCAGGCCGACACCGACCGACGAGCGGACCACATTGGTGTCGTCGTAGGTCATGCCGCTACAGTTGCCAACCGAGAACTGCGAGGCAGGAACGCAGACGCCGGGGACGCTGCCAGCCTTGAAGGACTGGGTTTCGCCGGTCGCGGCCCAGGTCGTCGGTCCCTGATAGTCATAGAGACCACCAGCGTCGGCATAGAGAGCGCCCTTGATACCGACTTCCTTGGGCAGGAACCAGAACGGCATCTGCAATTCGGCCGAAGCACCCCAGTACTTGGTGCCGCCCAAAGCGTCACCGTAGGCGCCGAGGCCGACATAGCTGATGTCACGCGGACCGATGCCGTTCTGCGCGAAACCACGCACCAGGTTCGGACCCATCTGGAACTGATCCAGCATGCGGATGTCCTGGCCGACCTTGTTCATCATGCCGCCCTGCACCCGCAGCAAGCCGACGATATCGGCAACCAGCGGGGTGGAGTACTTCGCATCGAAGGTCGACTTCAGATAGGACACGTCGCCGCCGACTCCGGCATAGTCCTGCTTCCACTCGATGAACAGGCCGTCCGTCGGGTTCTTGTTGTTGTCGAGGGTGTTGTAGTTCAGCGTGTAGCCGAGCATCGAGGTCAAGGTCTTGCCCTCGGACAGCTCCTTGCGGACCGGCAGCGAGGATTCGCCGTCGGCGTAGCAGCCGAAGCCCGCACCGGCCGAATTTTCCACGAAGCCCAGGCCGTTGATCTGGTTCAGGAAGCCCGGCGTGTAGAGCGCGGAGTTGCCGCCCAGGTTGTTACAGTTCGAATACGCGGCCGGCAGCGAGATTTCCTGCTGGTAGATCGAGTAGCGCAGCTGCAGCGAGAGGTCTTCTCGCAACTGGAAGCCGAGGCGCGGGCTGAAACCGAGCGTCTTTGTGTTGTATGAGATGTAGCTGTTGGACAGCTGCTCGCGCTGGAAGAAGTCCATGCCGAGCGCGACGCGATAGTCGAGCAGGTAGGGCTCGACGAAGGACAGCGAGTAGCCGCGGGCATACTGACCGTACTGCACCGATGCCTTGGCGTAGAGGCCACGACCGAGGAAGTTACGCTCCGAGACCGACACTTCGCCGAGCGCGCCGTCGGTGGTCGAGTAACCGCCCGAGATCGAGAAGTCGCCGGTGGACTTCTCTTCGAGGTCAACCACCAGGATCACGCGGTCGCTGGACGAGCCGGGTTCGGTCGACACCTTCACCGACTTGAAGAAGTCGAGGTTCTTCAGCCGGCGCTCGGCGCGATCGACCAGCGCACGGTTATAGGCGTCGCCTTCGGCAACGTCGAACTCGCGGCGAATGACATAGTCACGGGTGCGGGTGTTGCCGCGCACATTGATGCGCTCGATATAGACCCGCGGACCTTCTTCGACCGCAAACCCGATATTGACGGTATGCGCTTCGAAATTGCGATCGCCACGCGGACGAACGACGGCGAAGGCGTAACCGCGGCGCGACATTTCGATCTGCATCTCTTCGACCGACTTCTCCAGCGCTTCCGCGTTGTAGAGCGAGCCGATGCTGACGCGCGACCAGCTGCGCAGCGTGTTGGGATCGAAATTCGGAATGGTCGACGAGAAATCGACCTGCGAGACGCGGTACTGCTGGCCTTCCTCGATCTTGAAGGTGACCAGGAAGCCCTTCTTCTCGGGATCGTATTCGGTCAGCGCGGCGACCACCTG
Source organism: Tardiphaga sp. (assembly GCA_040512975.1). Taxonomy (GTDB): domain Bacteria; phylum Pseudomonadota; class Alphaproteobacteria; order Rhizobiales; family Xanthobacteraceae; genus Tardiphaga. The sequence continues at coordinate 6,651 of JBEVEC010000259.1, forward strand.
AACGTCGGCGAAGCCGTTCTTCAGGTAATAGCGGCGGATCAGGTCGCGATCGGCCTCGATGCGATCGGGATCATAGAGATCGCCCGACGCGAGGAAGCTGAGGAAGTTCGATTCACGGGTCTTGATCACGTCCTTGAGGCGGTAGGACGAATAGTAATTGTTGCCAATGAACTCGATCGACTTCACGCCGGTCTTGGCGCCTTCGGTGACCGTGAAGATCAGGTCGACGCGGTTGTTCGGCTGCTCGATGATCTCGGGCACGACGCTGACGTCGTAGCGGCCAGAGCGGCGATAGATTTCGGAAATGCGCTGGGCATCGGACTGCACCATCGGGCGCGACAGGGTGCCACGCGCCTTCGACTGGATTTCAGCTGTGAGCTGATCATCCTTGACCTTCTTGTTGCCCTCGAACGCGATGCGGGCGATCACCGGGTTCTCGATGACGCTGACCACCAGGCGCCCACCCGCCTGATTGATCTTCACGTCCTGGAAAAGCCCCGTCTCGATCAGGGCCTTGAGGCCGTCATCGATGACGCCCTGATCGAGCCGACCGCTCGGACCCGGCCTGAAATAGGAACGGATGGTCTCCACATCCACGCGACGATTGCCTTCCACGGCGATCGACGCAACGGTCTGTGCGACGGCAGTCGTCGACACGAGCGCAGCGCCCACCGTGACGGCGGCCGGCATGGCGACCAATAGCGAAGCAGCGAGAATGCCGCTCCGAAAACCCCGAAATCCGAAAATCATGCGCTAAGCGCCCTTATCATTCCATCGCCAGCCCGCACCCCTACGAACTGACAGAATCCCTGTAGTGCTCAGCTTGTAGCCAATTTTACCCGACTGGCAAACGTCGTTTCGTCCCGTAATTCCAATTTCATTCCAAGACGTTGCCTATCGGCCACGTTAACTGCAGCGTGCATCATGACGCGGCAAGATGAAGAATGTCATTATAAGTTGCAAAGACCATCAACATCAAAACGAGGCCCAATCCGATGCGGAAACCAACTTCCTGGGCGCGTTCCGACAGCGGCCGACCGCGCGCGGCTTCCACGGCGTAGAAGAGTAAGTGCCCGCCGTCGAGCAGAGGCACCGGGAACAGGTTGAGCAACCCGATCGAGATCGACAACACGGCGGCGAGATGAATCAGCGCCGTCAGGCCGATGGTGGCGACCTGCCCCGAGATCTGGGCAATTCGCATCGGCCCGCCGATCTGGTCGGCCGCCTCGCGGCCGGTGAAGATTCCGCCGATATAGGCGAAGGTCCGGTCGACGACGAACCAGGTCTCCTTGACGCCGAGCACGAAGGCCGTCGCCGGGTTGACGCGCTCGGTAGTGGCCTCGCCCACCGCGGTGGCGCGGGTGATGCCGAGGACGCCGAGGCGGTGCACGTTGCCGAAGGAGTCCTTGACCTCGCGCAGTTCCGGCGTGCCCTTCAACTCGACATTGGCGTCGCCGCGCTTGACGGTGAAGGCAAGCGTGTCGCCAGCCTTCACGCTGACGATGCGCTGCATGTCGGAGAAGCTGTCGATGGCATTGCCGTCGATCGCCTTGATGACGTCGCCGGGCTGGAACCCGGCCCGCTCCGCAGCGCTGCCGGCCTGGATGGTGTCGACTTTGGCGGTCGTGCTCGGCTTGCCGAAGAACGTGAACAGACAGGTGAAAATGACAATGGCCAGGATGAAATTGGCGATCGGACCCGCAGCCACGATCGCGGCGCGCTGGCCGACGCGCTTGTGGTGGAAGCTGCCCTCACGCTCCTCGGCGCTCATGCTGCCGAGCGCCGCCGATGACGGCGTCGAGGCTTCGCTTTCGTCGCCGAAGAATTTGACGTAGCCACCGAGCGGGATCGCCGAGATCTTCCAGCGCGTGCCGCGGCGGTCATTGAAGCCGATGATTTCGGGGCCGAAGCCCAGCGAGAAGGTCAGGATCTTGACGCCGTTCCAGCGCGCGACCAGGAAATGGCCGAGCTCGTGGAAGAAGACGACGATCGTCAGCACGAACAGGAACGGAATGATGTAGCCTACGAAGCCGTGGCCTAGCGTGCTGAACGTATTTTCGAAAAAGCCAAGCATCTCAATCCCCTAACGGCAGGCCGAGGCCCCGTCTTATCTGCTCTAGGATGCCTTTGCGGCAATTTCAGGCAGTAGCGTTGCAGCTAATTTTCGCGCTCTGTGATCAAGAGCGATAGCGTCATCCGCCGACGTCAGCGGCGCCAGGTTACCGGCTCTCACCCACGCATTCATGGTGGCTTCGACCAGGCGTGCGATGGCACCGAAGCGGATCTTCTGGGCGGCGAAGGCGGCAACGGCGATCTCGTTGGCGGCGTTGTAGACCGTGGTCGCCCCACTGCCGGTGCGCAGCGCATCATAGGCGAGCTTCAACCCCGGGAAGCGGGCGTAGTCCGGCTTCTCGAAGGTCAGCGTGCCGATCGCCGCGAGATCAAGCGGCGCGGCGCGGCCGGGGATGCGGTCCGGCCAGCCCAGGCAATGCGCGATCGGGGTACGCATGTCGGGCGAGCCCAGTTGCGCCATCACCGAGAAATCGTGGAATTCGACCATGCCGTGAATGATCGACTGGGGATGCACGAGAACGTCGATCTCGTCCGGGGCCAAAGCGAAAAGATACGACGCCTCAATGACCTCGAGGCCTTTGTTCATCATCGACGCGGAGTCGATGGTGATCTTCTGGCCCATCGACCAGTTGGGATGCTTGAGTGCCTGCGCGAGCGTCGCCTGTTCGATGTCGGCAGCGGCCCAGGTCCGGAACGGACCGCCCGACGCGGTGATGATCACGCGCGTCAGTTCCTCGCGACTGCCGGAGCCCAGCGCCTGGAACAGCGCATTGTGCTCGGAGTCAGCCGGCAGGATGCAGGCGCCGGCTTTGGCGGCGCGCTCCATGAAGAAATCGCCGGCACAGACCAGGCATTCCTTGTTGGCCAGCGCAACGGTAGCGCCGCGGTCGACAGCGGCCAAGGCCGGCTTCAGGCCGGCGGCGCCGGACACGGCAGCCATCAGCCAGTCGGCGGGTCGTTCGGCGGCCTCGACAATGGCGCTGTCCCCGGCCCCGCTGGCGATCCCGGTGCCGGCCAACGCCGCACGCAATTCACCGAGCCTGGATTCGTCGGCAACGGCGACGAAGCGGGCATTGAACTCCTTGGCGAGCTTGACGACGCCCGCGACGTTGCCATTAGCGGTCAGTGCCTCCACCTGATACCGCTCGGGCGAGGCCCGCAGCAGGTCCATGGTGCTGTCGCCGATCGAACCGGTGGCGCCGAGGACGGTGACCGTGCGCACATTTGATGCAGACGGCTTGTTGTTTCGCAGGGGGACAGCACTCATCGAATCACCAAACCATAAGACCACGGCCGACGCCATCCGCGCCGCCATGGAAAAAGCCGATCACCGCCGCGGCAACGATCGCAAAAACATAGCCATCCAGCCGGTCCAAGAGACCGCCATGGCCCGGAATGATGTGGCTGGAATCCTTGACGCCGAAGCGACGCTTGACTGCGGACTCGGCCAGGTCGCCAAGCTGCGACAGCACCGTCAGCACCACGGCAATGGCGATCAGCGTTCCCGGCCTGCCGACGCCGCCGATGGCGAAGCCGATAGCGACGGCGACGCTGAGAACGAGGCCGCCGATGGCGCCCGCCCAGGTCTTTTTCGGGCTGACCCGCGGCCAAAGCTTCGGGCCGCCGATGCCGCGACCGGCAAAATAGCCGCCGATATCGGTCATCCAAACCACCAGCAGCACGAACATCAGCGCAGAGAAACCCCAGACCGGGTCTAGCCTGACGGCGATCGACGCCAGCAGCGCGGCCAGCGCGTAGACCACACCGAGCGCGATCCAGCCGGGGCGCTGCGCGCCGACGATCATGATCCATTCGACGAACAGCCCGACCGACACCACGCCCACCAGCGCGGCCCACAGCCAGCCGCCGGCATAGGCGACGCCGATCGCGACGGGGATCAGCACCAGCGCCGCCAGCACCCGCATCAGCAGGTTGCGCGCGCCGCGGTCGTCCGCCGGTTGCGGCGCGTCGTCGTGGGTCACGCCTGTCACGAACCGGTTTTGGCCGCGAGGCCGCCAAAGCGGCGCTCACGCCGGGCATATTCGGCAATGGCGCCTTCCAGCGCCGCCTTGTCGAAGTCCGGCCAATGAATCGGCACGAAGACGAATTCGCTATAGGCCGCCTGCCACATCAGGAAGTTCGACAGCCGCTGCTCGCCGGAGGTGCGGATGATCAAATCGGGGTCCGGAATATCCGGGGCGTCGAGATAGCGGCCAAGTGTCTCGGCATTGATGCTGTCGGGCGAGCGGCTGCCTTCGGCGACTTCGCGCGCCAAGCGCTGCGCCGCCATCGCGATCTCGTGGCGCGAGCCATAATTGAACGCCACCACCAGACTGAGCTGGGTGTTGTTGCGGGTCAGGTCTTCCGCCTCTTTCAGCAGCGAGGCGATGTCGGGATCGAGCCCCTGCCGTTCGCCGATAACCCGGACGCGCACGCCGTCGCGGTGCAGGGTCGCCAAATCGTTGCGGATGAAGCGGCGCAGCAGGCCGAACAGGTCGCTGATCTCGGACGCCGGCCGCGACCAGTTTTCCGATGAGAACGAGAAGATGGTCAGATACTGGATGTCGAGCTCATTGGCGGCGCGCACCACGCGGCGCAGCGCTTCCACGCCGCGGCGATGGCCTTCCGCACGCGGCAGGCCGCGCGCGGCGGCCCAGCGACCGTTGCCGTCCATGATGATCGCGACGTGCAGAGGCGTGGATCGGTCGGATCCATCACTTGCGGGCGCGGCGGCGTTCGACATGAAATCAATTCCCCAGCATACGGTCGCGCAGAATGATGACCAATTTGCAAACCATACGCCATTCAACCGCTTAAGCGCTATTTCCGCTTCGCCCTAGCTAGACGGTCATGATTTCCTTTTCCTTGGCCGTCAGCAACTGGTCGACTTCGGCGATCACGGCGTCGGTCGCCTTCTGAACGTCGGTATCGAAGCGCTTCTGATCGTCCTCGGAGATCTCGTGGGCCTTTTCGAGCTTCTTGATGTGGTCGATGCCGTCGCGGCGCACATGGCGAACGGCGACCTTGGCGGCCTCGGTATACTTATGGGCGATCTTGACCAATTCCTTGCGGCGCTCCTCGTTGAGCTCCGGCACCCGCAGGCGCAGCGTGGTGCCCTCGGTCGCCGGCGAGAGGCCGAGATTGGAATCGACGATGGCCTTCTCGACGGCCTTGACCATCGACTTGTCCCAGACCTGCACCGACAGCATGCGCGGCTCCGGCACGCTGATGGTTGCCACCTGATTCAGTGGCATCGAGGTGCCATAGGCGTCCACATGCACCGGCTCGAGCATGGATGAGGCGGCGCGCCCTGTGCGCAAACCGCCGAGGTCGTGCTTGAGCGATGCGACCGAGCCCTGCATGCGGCGCTTCAGGTCGGCGAGATCGAATGGGGCCATGGGGGCCATGCAGCTCTCCTTGAATTCTGCCGGCGAACATCGCTCGAAGCGATGCGCGCGGATATTGAAGATCAGCCCGCGACGATGGTGCCGCGACCCGTACCTGTCAGGATTGCGCCGATCGAACCCGGTTCGGCGATCGAAAACACGATGATAGGCAGCGAGGTCTCGCGGGCAAGCGCGAAAGCCGTCGCGTCCATGACTTTGTAATTGCCCTCCACCGCCTCCGAATGGCTCAGCCGCTCGAACCGCGTCGCCTTCGGATCCTTCTTGGGATCCGCGCTGTAGACGCCGTCCACATTGGTGGCCTTGAGCACCGCGGCGGCGCCGATCTCGGCGGCGCGCAGCACGGCGGTGGTGTCGGTTGTGAAGAAAGGATTGCCGGTGCCGCCGGCCAGCAGCACGATGCGGCCTTCCGACAGGTATTTATGCGCAACGCCGCGGGTGAACAGTTCGCAGACCTGCGGCATCACCATCGCCGACAGCGTCCGCGCCGGCACGGCCTGCCGCTCGATGGCCGATTCCAGCGCCAGGCAATTCATCACAGTGGCCAGCATGCCCATGGTGTCGCCGGTCGGGCGCGATACGCCGCGCGCGGAGACTTCGACACCGCGAAAAATGTTGCCGCCGCCGACCACGACGGCGATCTCCACGCCCATCCGCTGGGCGGCGATGAGGTCGTGGGCGATACGATCGATGGTGGGCTGATCAATGCCGAACGGCTGGCCGCCGGCAAAATACTCGCCCGAAAGCTTGATGACGACGCGACGATAGAGCGGCTCACTCATGATGCGATCGCTTTCTTTCGAGGCGACACCGCCCGGCGCACAATCGCCGGGAGGTGCTGTTCATCCAGCGGAGGCTGGCGCTTACTTCTGGCCGCTGGCGGCGGCGACTTCGGCGGCGAAGTCCGAGGTCTGCTTCTCGATGCCCTCGCCCAGCGCGTAGCGCACGAAGCCGGTCAGCTTGATCGGCGCACCGACGCGGCCTTCGGCTTCCTTGACGGCCTGCGCCACCGACTTGCCGGTGTCGTGGATGAAGGCCTGATCGAGCAGGCAGACTTCCTTGTAGTAGGTCTTCAGGCCGTTCTCGACGATCTTCTCGATCATCGCTTCGGGCTTGCCCTGCTGGCGATACTTGTCCGCCATCACGTCCTTCTCGCGCGCCACGACGGCGGGATCGAGCGACGCCGAATCCAGCGCCTGCGGATTGGCGGCCGCGACATGCATCGCGATCTGCTTGCCGAGGGTGGCGAGCTCGTCGGTCTTGCCGGCGGATTCCAGCGCGACGATGATACCCATCTTGCCGAGGCCTTCGGTCACCGCGTTATGCACGTAGCTGGAGACGACACCGGCCGACACTTCGAGCAGAGCCGCACGGCGCAGCGACATGTTCTCGCCGATGGTGGCGATGGCTTCGGTGATCGCGGTCTCGACGGTGACGTCGCCGACCTTGTGTGCCTTGATAGCGTCGACGTCGGCGCCGACCTTGAGCGCGACCTGGGCGATCATCTTGACCAGGCCCTGGAACTGCTCGTTGCGGGCCACGAAGTCGGTCTCGGAATTGACCTCAACCACGACGCCCTTGGCGCCCCCGGTGACGACGCCGATCAGGCCTTCGGCGGCGACGCGGTCGGCCTTCTTGGCGGCCTTGGAGAGGCCCTTTTTGCGCAGCCAGTCGATCGACGCCTGCATGTCGCCGTCATTGGCGGTCAGCGCGTTCTTGCAATCCATCATGCCGACGCCGGTGGTCTCGCGGAGGTCCTTGACCATCGCTGCGGTAATCGTTGCCATCGTTGAACCCTTTGCCTGTCGGGGCGCGCGCGACCCAGCCGGTGCTGGTCAGT
>JBEVEC010000010.1:0-19683 GCA_040512975.1 Tardiphaga sp.
GCCGTTCGTCACGACGGTGCGCGCGCGCGGCGTCGGCGAGTTTACGATCCGCGCCCGCCATGTGCTGCGCCATGCGCTGCTGCCGGCCGTGACGCTCGGCGGCTGGCTGATCGGCGGCCTGCTCGGCGGCGCCGTAATCACCGAAAAGGTGTTCGGGCGGCCGGGCCTGGGCACCGTGACGCTCGGCGCGGTGCTGACGCATGACGTGCCTGTCGTGCTCGCCGTGGTGCTGCTGGCCGCCTTCATTCACGTCGCGGCATCGACCGTGCTGGATATCCTCTATTTGCTGATCGATCCGAGATTGAGAGCGCAATGAATATCCGATCCCAACCGCTGTCGGAATCGCCGGTCGCGCTCGAAGCCCTCGGCGCGGTTGCGCCACGCACCATCAGGCAGCCGCGTTCCTTTGCCCCGGCCGTGATCGTCTCGCTGATCTTTCTGGCGGTCTTGCTGGCCGCGACGATCGTGCCGCAGGCGTTTACGCGCTTCGATCCTTTGGTCGGCGATTTCACGCAAGGGCTGAAGGCGCCGAGCCTCGAGCACTTGTTCGGCACCGACCGGCTCGGCCGCGACGTGTTCGCGCGCACCATTCACGGTACGCGCTATTCGCTGCTGATCGGGCTTGGCGGCATGGCGATCAGCCTCGCCTTCGGCATCGTGCTCGGCATCCTGGCCGGGCAGCGCAACCGCTTTCTCGACGAGGCGACCTCGCGCGTGTTCGACGTGCTGTCGTCCTTCCCCGGCGTCCTGCTGGCGATGCTGGTGGTGACCTTTCTCGGCCAAGGCATGCTCAATATCGCCATCGCGGTCGGCATCGCCGGCATCCCGAAATTCGGCCGCGTGATCCGCGCCCAGACGCAGCTGGTGCGCGATGCCGACTACGTCACCCACGCCGTGGTCTACGGCCTCGGCCGCTGGCAGATCTTCATCCGCCACGTGCTGCCGAACGTGCTGGTGGCGGTGCCGGTGATCGCGACGGTCTATATCGGCAACACCATCCTTGCGGTGTCCGGCCTCAGCTTCCTCGGCCTCGGCCCGCAGCCGCCGACCCCGGAATGGGGCGTGATGCTGGCCGAAAGCCGCGACGTGCTGCGCGTGGCCTGGTGGCCCGGCGTGTTTCCCGGGCTCGCCATCACCCTGACAGTGATCGCCTTCACGCTGGTCGGCAATGTCATCCAGAAGCGCTTCGAGGGACGTCTGGCATGACCGACAAGGCAAATGCGGCCGCGACGCAGGCCGACGACCGGCTGGTCGACATCAAGGGCCTGTCGATCGGCTTTGCCGGCGCCAATGGCGGGGCGCCGATCGTCCGGGATTTCGACCTGACCGTCCGCCGCGGCGAATGCGTGGCGCTGGTGGGCGAGTCCGGATCGGGCAAGAGCATCACCGCGCGCAGCCTGCTGAACCTGTCCGGCGACGGCGCGAAGGTGCGCGCCGATCGTTTCCTGATCAAGGGCCGCGATGCGCTGACCTTTCGCGAGGCCGACTGGCGCAGGCTGCGCGGCACGGTCACCGGCCTCGTGATGCAGGACGCTCTGGTGTCGCTGGACCCGCTGCGCACCATCGGCCAGGAGGTCGGCGAGGTGCTGTCGGCGCACCGGACGCTGCGCGGGGCACACGCCATCGCCGCACGGGTCGGCGCAGTGCTGCGCAAGGTCGGGATACCCGATCCCGAACGCCGCGCAGCGCAATACGCGCACCAGCTCTCCGGCGGCCTGCGCCAACGGGCGCTGATCGCCTCGGCCATCGCCGCCGACCCGGACCTGATCATCGCCGACGAGCCCACGACGTCGCTGGACGTCACCGTCCAGGCTCAGGTGCTGGCGGTGCTGGCCGAGCGCGTGAGGGACGGCGCCGGGCTATTGCTGATCAGCCATGATCTCGCGGTGGTGGCCGGCATCGCCGACCGCGTCATCGTGATGCGGGACGGGCGCATCGTGGACGGCGGGCCGACCGCGGACGTCCTGCGCCGTCCGCGCCACGCCTATACGCGCCAGCTCCTCGCCGCGATCCCGTCGGCGCATTCGCGGGGCCATTTGCTCGCCTCCGCACGGTTCGACATAATCGGTGGCGACAGCGGCCATGCGAGCGCGTCGATCATCCGCGAGCCGCTGCCGGTGCGCCAGTCACCTGACGACGCCGTGGTGCTGCAGGTGGACACCATCTCGAAGCGCTATGCATCGCGGCAATCGGCCAGCCACGCGCCGTCGCCTGCGGCGCTCGATTGCGTCAGCTTTGACGTCAGGGCCGGCGAAGTCGTCGGCATCGTCGGCGAGTCCGGTTCGGGCAAGTCGACCTGCGCCAAGATCGTGCTCGGACTGCTCTCTCCGGACGAAGGCGAGGTTCGCCTGCTCGGGCAGCCTTGGTCGGGCGTCACGGAGACCGCGCGGCGCGCGTTGCGGGCGCGGCTGCAATATATCCCGCAGGATGCGCTGAGCAGTTTCGATCCGCGCTACCGCGTGGCCGACGTCATCGGCGAAAATCTTGCCGGCCCCACGCGGACGCGGCGTGACCGGACGGTGGCGCTGCTGGAGCAGGTCGGGCTGAACGCCGGCCACCTCGGCCGCTATCCGCGCTCGCTGTCCGGCGGCCAGCGGCAGCGCGTCTCGATCGCACGGGCGCTCGCCGCCGAGCCGGACATCATCGTCTGCGACGAGCCCGTCTCGGCGCTGGACGTGTCGATCCAGGCCCAGGTGCTCGATCTGCTGAGCGCATTGCAGGCGCGGCTGGGCACGGCGCTGCTGTTCATCTCCCACGACCTTGGCGTGGTGCAGCACATCGCCGATCGCGTGCTGGTGTTCCACCGTGGGCGCATCGTCGAGTCCGGGCCTGTCGCGCAGGTGTTTGCCGATCCGGCCGATAACTACACAAAGACCCTGCTGGCCTCGATCCCCGCCATCGACCGCGCATTCGCGCACAGTGTCGGAAGTAACCTGGCCGCCGGACATCATTGACCATCGCGCGGCGTTTTTACTCGGCGGCGATGGCCGACAACGTGACCGGGCGATATGAGGCGGCGGGGTGCGGCGCGGCCAATCTTGCGCGGCCGGTGCCGTAGAGTTTTTCGCGCAGCGTGCCGGGCGCATAGGCGCTTTTGTAGAGGCCGCGGCGGGTCAATTCCGGGACAAGCAGATCGACGACGTCCTCGAAGCTGCCCGGCGAGATCGCGAAGGCGAGGTTCAGGCCGTCGACGTCGGTCTCGGCGACCCACGCCTCGATGCCGTCGGCGACCTGTTCGGGCGTGCCCACCAAAATCGGGCCGATTCCGCCAATGCCGACATGCTCGGCGACCTCGCGCACGGTCCAGGTGCGGTCGGGATCGGCCCGCGTAATATTGTCCATCGCCGTGCGGCCGGCTTCGTTGTGGACGTGCTCGACCTTCTGATCGAGGTCGTATCTGGAGAAATCGACGCCGGTCCAGCCGGACATGAAGGTCAGCGCGCCCTCATGGCTGATATAGCGACGGTACTCGGCATGTTTGGCGGCGGCTTCCTCCTGGGTGCGGCCGAGGATCACCGTCATCATGCTGAACATCAGCACCTCCGACGGATCGCGCCCGGTCTCGGCCGTTAACGCGCGGATCGCGGCCACACGCGGTGCGATCACCTTCGCGGAGGGACCCGACATGAACACGCATTCGGCGTGCTGGGCTGCGAACAGTTTGCCGCGCAGCGAGGTGCCGGCCTGATACAGCACCGGCGTCCGCTGCGGCGACGGCTCGGAGAGGTGGATGGCGTCAAGGCTGTAGTTCTCGCCGTGGTGCTGCACGCGGTGGACGCGTGACGGCTCGGCGAACACGCCGCGCGCCTTGTCGCGCAGCACGGCGTCGTCTTCCCAACTGCCTTCCCACAGCTTGTAGACGACTTCCATATATTCTTCGGCGACGTTGTAGCGGTCGTCGTGGGCATTCTGGCCGGACTTGCCCATGCCCTTCGCCGCGCTGTCGAGATAGCCGGTGACGATGTTCCAGCCGATGCGGCCATTGGTGAGGTGGTCCAGCGTCGACATGCGACGCGCGAACGGGTAGGGCGGCTCGTAGGACAGCGTGCAGGTGACGCCGAAGCCGAGATGGTCGGTGACGGCCGCCATCGCCGACACCAGCAGCAGCGGGTCATTGACCGGCACCTGCGCGGCATTGCGCAGGGCCGCGTCCGGGTTTCCGCCATAGACGTCGTAAACGCCGAGCACGTCGGCGAGGAACAGGCCGTCGAAGCGCCCGCGCTCCAGCGTGCGCGCGAGATCGAGCCAATAGGGCAGGCGGTTGTAGTCGCTGGAGCGGTCGTCGGGATGGGTCCACAGACCCGGCGACTGGTGCGCCACGCAGTTCATGGCGAAGGCGTTGAGGCGGATCTGTTTGGTCACGTGATGTCCTCCGGATGTCGCGGCGCGTCGTTCAAAGCGCGCCGGTCGATGGATCAGGCTTTCACGGTCGGCCGGCGCTGGCCGGCGAGCGGTTCGCCGAACGGGCCGGTATTGGCGCGCAACGGCGTGACGTTGCCGACGCGTTCGGGCGTCAGCAGCGGGAACACGAGTTCGGCGAAGCGGTAGGCCTCCTCGAGATGCGGGTAGCCGGACAGGATGAAGGTATCGATGCCGAGCGCCTGATATTCGCGGATGCGGGCGGCGACCGTTTCGGGATCGCCGACCAGCGCCGTGCCGGCGCCGCCGCGCACCAACCCGACTCCGGCCCACAGATTGGGGCTGACCTCGAGCCGGTCGCGGCGCCCGCCATGCAGTTGCGACATGCGCTGCTGGCCGACCGAGTCCATGCGTCCGAGGATTGTTTGCGCGGAGGCGATGGTCTCGTCGGTGAGGTGTTCGATCAATTCGTCGGCGGCCTTCCAGGCGGCCTCGTTGGTGTGCCGGACGATGACATGCAGGCGGATGCCGAAGCTGATGGTGCGGCCGCGCTGTTCGGCGGCGGCGCGGACGCGCGCGACCTTCTCCGCGACCTGGGCGGGCGGCTCGCCCCAGGTCAGATACTTGTCCACGGTGTCGACGGCGACGTCGATCCCGGCATCCGACGAGCCGCCGAAATAGAACGGCGGGTGCGGCGTCTGCACGGGCGGATAGAGGATGCGGCCGTCCTCGATGGTGATGTGCTTGCCGGCGACGTTGACGGGTTTACCCGCGAGCAGGTCTCCATAAACCTGGAGGAATTCGCGGGTGACCTCGTAGCGCGCGTCATGGTCGAGAAAGACGCCGTCGCCTTTGTTCTCGACGGCGTCGCCGCCGGTGACGACATTGATCAGCAGCCGTCCGTCGGTGAGGCGATCCAGCGTCGCCGTCATGCGCGCCGCTACCGTGGGTGACTGCAGGCCGGGCCGCACGGCGACGAGATAGCGCAGGCGTTTGGTCCATGGCGCCACCGCGGAGGCGATCACCCAGGAGTCCTCGCAGCTGCGCCCGGTGGGCAGCAGCACGCCGTAATAGCCGAGCTTGTCGGCGGCCTGCGCGATCTGCCGAAGATAGTCGAAGTCGACGTCTCGCCCGCCGGTCGTCGTGCCGAGGTAATGGCCGTCGCCGCTGGTGGGTAGGAACCAGAGGATCTTCAGATCGTCCTGTGCCGCGGTCATGGCGCCGGCGCACCCGCTGCATCCGCCACCGCAATGGCTTTTGGGATCAGCCCGAGCGCGAGAAACGTATCGGCGAGTTGCTGCTGCTCGCCGATCACCTTGCGGTCGATCGGCTTGATGCCGTAGGCCTGCCGCTTGAGCGCGACCTCGAGCACCGGCACGGGCAGGCCGACCGATGGGCTCAGCTGTTCGGCCACGGCCCTGATGTCGGTGCGCGCCCAATCGTCGACCTCGCGCAGTCCGTCGAGAATGGCATCGACCACCTTGGGGTCGGACTCCAGGAATTTCTGCGACGACAGATAGAATTGATAGTTCGACACGGTGTCGGTGCCGTCGGCGAGAACCTTGGCCCCAATGGCGGCTTCCGCGGCGGCCTGGAACGGATCCCAGATCACCCACGCGTCCACCGCGCCGCGCTCGAAGGCCGCGCGGGCATCGGCGGGCGCCAGGAACACCGTGGTGATGTCGGCATATTTGACGCCGGCCTTTTCCAGCGCCTTGACCAGCAGATAATGGACGTTGGAGCCCTTGTTGAGCGCGACCTTCTTGCTCTTCAGGTCAGCGACGCTTTTCAGCGGGCTGTCTTTCGGCACCAGGATCGCTTCGCCGTTCGGGGCCGGCGGCTCATAGGCGACATAACGGATCGGCGCCCCGGCGGCCTGCGCGAAGATCGGCGGCGCCTCCCCGGTATTGCCGAAATCGAGTGCGCCCACATTGATCGCTTCCAGCAGCGCCGGGCCCGCCGTGAACTCGGTCCATTTGACGCTCCACCCCAGTAACTTCAGCCGCGGCTCGAGGCTGCCTTTGCTTTTCAGCAGAACCAGCTTGCCGTATTTCTGGAAGCCGATGCGGACGATCTTGTCCTGGGCCTGTGCGGCTCCTGGGGTGAGCAGCAGCGGCATGGACAGGATGGCCCCGCCAAGGCCCATGGCGATGGCGGCTTTCAGGAGGGATCGTCGGGGATGCATCGCTGTGGTCCTGCAATTGCGTGAGAGGTGCGTCGCAATCGCATTAGACGGCCAAGCAGGCGATCCGGGGAATTCCAAAAACCGGCACGATCGTGGATCGATCGCCCTGCACCATGCCGCCATCCGGAGAACATTGTGCCTGCATGCGACGTCGGGCGACCTGGTTCTCCGACCACGACGGCCCGCGCAGCAAGACATTCGTCGCCGCATCGGCGAACTTGTCGGTTTGGCCCCAGGTCGGGTCGTCAAGGTAGTAACGGGCGACTGAATTTAGTCGAAGGGACCGGCCCGCTCTTGTAGACTTGAAGGCATTGGCGAAGACGCGCGCAGATCTTGCCGACGCCTGAGCGGCCGGTCGCGGGGCTAGTTCGACAACCCAGATGCCGCGGTCAGCAGATCAAACGACGTCGCGCCATACATGCCCTCGTCAAGATCGGCAATCACGGCCTCGACGGCGGCAATGGCCGTCTGGATGGCGGCGATTTCGGCAATCTTGTCCTGGTGGATCGGGCCACTCTGGCCAGCGAGGGAGACAATCAGGTCGCGGCGTTGCTCTTTCAGAGCGACCAGCGGCAATCCGTGGTCCAGCAAATTGACAATCATGAAAAATTCCTCGGCTATCGATGGACCGAGGATGGGCGCCAATTGCAAACGGCGCCAAAACCAATTGCGTAAAATTATCCGCAACGGGTCTGGTTTCGTGTTGCCCGCGCGCATTGGTTAAAACCATATGTCAAACAAGGGCTTGTGGCGGTGGTCTGATACAGCCGTTGCAGCGCGTGTTCGCTTCGTAGGCCTTCGGGGGCGCATGTCCGGGATCCCCAGCTGCTGAGGCCGGGATCATCACGCGGCAACGTTGACCCGATCACGGCCGCCGTCCTTGGCGCTGTAGAGCGCGCGGTCGGCGCGGGCCAGCACGTCCTCGGCACTGTCGCTGGCGCGGATGGGGCTGACGCCGGCGGAGATGCTGAGCGTCAGGTCGGGGGCGATCGCCGGCCAGTTCAATTCGGAGATCTGGCCGCGCAGGCGGTCGAGGGTGCGCATGGCCTGGTCCACCGCGGTGCCGGGCAGCACCAGCAGAAATTCCTCGCCGCCCTGGCGGCCGAGGCGATCGGTGGTGCGGATATTGGCGAAGATCGAGATGGCGAAGGTGCGCAGCACCTCGTCGCCGATGGGATGTCCGAAGCGGTCGTTGATGTGCTTAAAATGGTCGAGATCGATGATTGCCACGCAGCATTCCGGAGCCCCACGCTGGATGCGGGCGATCTCGTCGTTCAGGCACTTCATGATGTAACGGCGGTTCAGGGCGCCGGTCAGTTCGTCGAGCTGGGCCAATTCCTCGATGCGCGCATTGGCACGTTTGAGGTCGTTGCTGCGGCGGTACAGCATCTCGCGCATCGACGAGCCGTACAGCCCGGTGGAGGCGCAGCGGCCGAGCGCCGTAACGAAGCAGGCCAGCACCAGCGCGCGCTCGCCGACGCCGTCCATCGGCATGGCGATCGGGATGTTAGTCAACAGGAACAGCGCCGCCATGCCAACGGTGGCATAGGTCCACACCATCGCGGTCTCGCGCGCGCTCATGCGCAACGCGCCGAAGCCGAGGATAACGAACAGCAGCGCGATGAAATAGAAGCCAACCTCGGGCGCGAGCGTGAGGGCGACAAGTTGCACCGTCGTGCTGGCGACGCACAGCGGCAGGGTCAGGTATTGATCCTTGGCGCGGTCGCTGAGATGGCGTTCCGACATCCACAGCGCGGTGCCGGTCGTGGCCAGTCCGGCGCCCAGATAGGCGATGCAGATCGCCGATGAGGTCACCCCGATCAGGGAATAGAGCCACAGGATCGCGGCATCGAGGGTGTAGCTGAGAACTTGCGCGATATGGGCCGGGCGCCGCCGCGCGGCGCGCCGGGCGGCGTCGTCGGCCTGGGTTGCGGGCAGTGTGCTGACGCTGCGGCTTTGCGACATGGAGTTCAGTGGCTACCTCGCACCCATCCTTACATGCGGGCCCGTGAACGCCAGCAATTTCTCAACCATGGGTGGTAAGAGGTTCTGCAGGGCTGCGTCAGATCGGGAATGCGGTTAATGGACCAAGGCGGGCAGCCGTGGCGATACTGATCAGGGCAGCGGCGCTGCCTGGGCGGGGTCCGCAGACGATGCCCACAGCCGGTTCCTGCGGCCCATCTTGACCTTTTGGCGCCGTCCCCTTACAAACCCGGCACTCGCTGTCGGCCCGCTTTGACGGACATCCGACGCGGCTTTGATTTCCAGACAAACGAGCCCGCATGGCGGCTCATCCTTGGCAATGGTTCCCGGCGACGGGGTCTCGGGCAAAGGGGTGGGCGCCAGAGGGCTGTTCGGATTCCTGAAACGCGACAACCGTCGCACGACAGGCGTCTTTCGACAAACGCGGACACACGACGATGGCGGTAAGCCCGTTCAAATTCCTGCAGGAAGTGCGCACCGAGACCAACAAGGTTTCGTGGCCGTCGCGTCGCGAGACGACGATCACGACCATCATGGTGTTCGTGATGGTCGCCGTGGCGTCGGTGTTTTTCTTTGCGGCAGACCAGATCATCCGTCTGCTGGTGACGTTTCTGCTCGGCATTCACTAAGGCGAACTGAATTATGAGCATGCGCTGGTACATCGTCCACGCCTATTCGAATTTCGAAAAGAAGGTGATGGATTCGATCAAGGAACAGGCCAAGCAGCGTGGCCTGGAAGACCTGTTCGAGCAGATCCTGGTCCCGACCGAAAAGGTCACGGAAGTGCGCCGCGGCCGCAAGATGGACGCCGAGCGCAAGTTCTTCCCCGGCTACGTGCTGGTGAAGATGCAACTCACCGACGAAGCGTTCCACCTGATCAAGAACACCCCGAAGGTCACGGGCTTCCTCGGCGCCGAGAACAAGCCGATGCCGATTTCGGAAGCCGAAGCCATGCGCATCCTGCACCAGGTGCAGGAAGGCGTGGAGCGCCCGAAGACCTCGGTGTCGTTCGAGATCGGCGAAAACGTCCGCGTTGCCGACGGCCCGTTCGCGTCGTTCTCCGGCGTGGTGGAAGAAATCGACGAGGCGCGCTCGCGCGTGAAGGTCGCGGTGTCGATCTTCGGGCGTGCGACGCCGGTCGAACTGGAATTCGGTCAGGTCGAGAAGGTCTGATCGTTACAAGGTGTCATCGCCGGGCTTGACCCGGCGATCCATCTTTCCTCATGGGAGCTTCCCTTGAGGATGGATACCCGGGTCAAGCCCGGGTATGACACAGCGGGTGGGGCGCTGCTTCACCTGACAAGACCCGTGGGAGGAAGAGGGCGGTTGCCAGCCGCCTGTCGACCCAACCACGGCACCTGCAACCGCCGGCATGCGCCGGCACAACAGGAGTGACACATGGCAAAGAAAGTGACCGGATACCTGAAGCTTCAGGTGCCGGCCGGTGCGGCGAATCCGTCGCCCCCGATCGGTCCCGCGCTTGGTCAGCGCGGCTTGAACATCATGGAATTCTGCAAGGCGTTCAACGCGCAGACGCAGAAGGAAGAGAAGAACACGCCAATCCCGGTGGTGATCACGATCTACGCCGATCGTTCGTTCACCTTCGCCCTCAAGACCCCTCCGATGTCGTTCTTCATCAAGAAGGCCGCCGATCTCAAGTCCGGTTCCAAGCTGCCGGGCCGTGACAAGGCCGGCGCGGTGACCAAGGCGCAGGTGCGCGAGATCGCCGAAGCGAAGATGAAGGATCTGAATTGCGACACCATTGAATCGGCCATGAAGATGGTCGAGGGCTCTGCCCGTTCGATGGGCGTCGAGGTCACGGGGTAACGATCATGGCAATTGGAAAACGTCTGAAGAGCGCCCGCGAGGGCATCGACCGTGAGAAGCTCTACCCGGTCGCCGAAGCCATCAAGATGATCAAGGAACGCGCCAAGTCGAAGTTCGACGAGACCATCGAGGTCTCGCTGAATCTCGGCGTCGACCCGCGTCACGCCGATCAGATGGTCCGCGGCGTCGTCTCGCTGCCGAACGGCACCGGCCGCACCTTGCGCGTCGGCGTGTTCGCCCGCGGCCCCAAGGCCGAGGACGCCAAGGCTGCCGGTGCCGACGTCGTCGGTGCGGAAGACCTGGTCGAGAAGGTCCAGAACGGCCAGATCGACTTCGACCGCTGTATCGCCACCCCCGACATGATGCCGCTGGTCGGCCGTCTCGGTAAGGTGCTCGGTCCGCGCGGCATGATGCCGAACCCGAAGATCGGCACCGTGACCATGGACGTCGCCGGCGCCGTCAAGGGTGCCAAGGGCGGTTCGGTGGAATTCCGCGTCGAGAAGGCCGGCATCGTGCAGGCCGGCATCGGCAAGGCATCCTTCACCGAAGAGAAGCTGGTCGAGAACATCAAGGCGCTGGTCGACGCCGTCGCCAAGGCGAAGCCGGCAGGTGCCAAGGGCACCTACATGCAGCGCGTTGCCGTGTCCTCCACCATGGGCCCCGGCATCAAGGTTGAACCGAACACCGTGCTCGGCTAAATCGGGTCAAAGCTTGTAAAACATCAGGGGCGGAATCGGCATCAACCGGTTCCGCCCCTTTTTCGTTGTTAATGCAGCAGGAATGCCAAGATGGCCGACAAGGTTCTGATTTATTCGCGTTTCCCGAAATCGCTGATGACCCGCATCGGCGGCCATTACGAACTGCTCGACGCCGCCGGCAAGCCGCCGCTGGAGACGTTTTCGAAAGAGGACCTGAAAGACGTACGCGCGCTGATCACCGCCGGCGGCCAGTCGCTGAAGGGCGACGTCATGGACATGATGCCGTCGCTCGGCGCCATCATCTGCTACGGCACCGGCTATGACGGCGTCGACTTCAAGGCCGCAGCCCAGCGCGGCATCGTCGTCGGCAACAGCCCGGGAGCCAATGCGTCGTCGGTGGCTGACCTGGCAATGACGCTGATGCTCGCGGCCACGCGCCGCATCCTGCCCGCGGATCACTATCTGCGCGAGGGCGGCTGGTCACAGGCCAGGCCGTCACCGCTGATGGCGCCGTTGCCGGGCAATCCCGGTCGCAAGGTCGGCGTTTACGGCATGGGCGAGATCGGCCGCAAGATCGCGTCGCGCGTCAAGGCGTTCGAATGCGACGTCGCCTATACCAACCGCACCGAATATGCCGAACTGCCGTATCGCTACGAGCCGAGCCTCGCAGCGCTTGTGGAGTGGTGCGACGTGCTGATGATCGCGGTGCGCGCCGGCCCGGAGACGCAGCACATCATCGACGCCGACATGCTGAAGAAGCTCGGGCCGAACGGCTATGTGGTCAACATCTCACGCGGCTCGGTGATCGACCAGGCGGCGCTGACCGCGGCGCTGGTCGACAAGACCATTGCGGGTGCCGGCCTCGACGTGTTCGAGAAGGAGCCGCAGGCGCCCGACGCGCTGACCGCGCTGCCCAACGTGGTGCTGACGCCGCATATCGGCGGCCACACCCAGGATTCGCATCACGGGATGCAGGACTGCGTGATTGCGAATCTCACCGCGTTCTATGCGGGGCAGGGACTGCCGCACGCGGTGGTGATGTAACGCCGTAGCCCGCAAGAGCATAGCCGCTCCACACCAACAACTGTTACCACCCGCGAAAGCGGGTGGCCCAGTATTCCAGGGCGCTCATGTTCAACCATGAGCGCCCTGGAATACTGGGTCGCCCGGTAAAGCCGGGCGATGACAGTCTTCGTATAAACATTCTTCATATGAACTCACTCTGGAAATCCGATGACCATCGAGAACGAGGATCAGCTCGATAAGCTCCGCGCCATCGGCAGCCTTGCGGCGCGGACGCTGGCTGCCATGGGCGAGGCGCTCGAGCCGGGTATGACCACCCGCGAGCTGGACGAGCTCGGCCGCGCGATGCTGGAGAAGGAGGGTGCGCGCTCCGCGCCCGAGCTCGCTTATGATTTCCCCGGAGCGACCTGCATTTCAATCGGACCGGATTGCGCCCACGGCATTCCGGACGACACCGCGGTGAAGGCCGGCGACCTCGTGAATATCGATGTCTCGGCCGAGCTCGACGGTTACTTCGGCGACACCGGCGCGAGCTTTGCCGTGCCGCCGGTCAAGCCACGCATCGAGCGCCTGTGCCGCGACGGGCGCCGGGCGATGTGGGCCGGGATCAACGCCGTGAAACCCGGCGGTCGCCTGAACGAGGTGGGCCGCTGCATCGAAAAGTTCGCCCGGACGAACGGCTATAGTCTCGTGCGCAACCTTGCGAGCCATGGCGTCGGCCGCTCGCTGCACGACGAGCCCGGCGAGATTCCGACCTGGTATGAAAAGCGCGATAGCCGCGTGATCACCGAGGGGCTGGTGTTCACCATCGAGCCGTTCCTGTCGCTCGGCGCTGACTGGGTCGAGACCGGCGACGACGGCTGGTCGCTGCGCCCGCCGCTGAAGCAGCCGACGGTGCAGTATGAGCACACGCTGGTGGCGACGCGCCGTGGTCCGGTGATCCTGACGCTGGTGTAGTTGGGAACGAAGCTTGAAGCCCGCATGAGCGCAGCGACATGCGGGGCTACGGCGGCAGCGCAAGAAAAAAATCGACGATCACGCGGCTGGCGCTG
Organism: Tardiphaga sp.; assembly: GCA_040512975.1. GTDB lineage: Bacteria > Pseudomonadota > Alphaproteobacteria > Rhizobiales > Xanthobacteraceae > Tardiphaga. The sequence goes on from JBEVEC010000010.1 coordinate 13,128, forward strand.
AACTGGCGGCTGGTGCGGCCGACGAGGGCGACCGGCGCATATTGCGGTCCGCCGGGCCAGGTGTGGCCGGCGCCGATCACGGAAATCACGCGCACCGGCCCCGCCGGCGGGCAGCCCGAGGCCACCATCTCGGCGATCTGTGTGGGATCGAGCGGCGCGGTCGGGCGCAGCAGCTCTTCCGTGCCCGGCGATCCGCAGCCATTGCGTTGCCTCCACAATTCGGCGGTGCGGGCGACCGACAGCACCGTACCGCCTTCGCCGCGGCCGCCGAAATCGGCCACCTTGCCACCGCCATAGGGCATGATCGGATCCGACACGCCGGCGATCTGCAGCACCGCGACGCTGCGCGTGGGATTGCAGGCGCGCGCCGTATCGACCGGCAGCGTCCCGGCCACGGCGGCGATCGCGGCGATGTGGCCGGAGAGGTCGCAGCCGAGACGTTCGGCAAACAGCGCCCCGTTGGATAGTCCGGCGGCGAAGATGCGACTGCGGTCGACGCGCGCGTTGACTTGCAGCCAGTCAAGCAGTGCCACGACGAAGCCGACATCGTCCTGGGAATCGTGAATGGTCTTGCGGCCGTCGTTCCAGTGCCTGCCGATCCCGTCCGGGTAGACGGCGATAAAACCGCGGCTGTCGGCGAACGCGTCGAAGCCTGTGAGCCGTCGCATGGCGGCGCCCTGTCCGCCGCCGCCATGGAAGGTGAGGATCACCGGGAAGCCGCCCGGTGGCGGCGATGCGTCGGGGATGTGGATGCCGAACGTCCGCACCTGTCCGCCGACATTCAATTGGTCATTGCGGTCGGCGGCGTCGGCACGGCGTGACTGAATGATCGTGGCGAGGGCAAGCGCCGCGAGGCCGATCAAGGCGGCGCGCCGGCGTCCGGGGAAAAGGGTCTTCATCAATCTCTACTGCGCAAGCAATGGTGGCGGCAGAATGCCAATCCTTGGCCGAACCGGTGATGAACGGGCGGCCGGCTACGTGCCGGATTGTGTCGCCGCTTGCGTGCGCAGCCAGGCGCGAAACGCCAGCAGCAGGGGATCGCCGGCTTTCTCCTCCGGGCTCGCGAAGTAATAGGAGCCGACGCTTTTCAAGGTGAGCCCCGAGAGCACGCGCAGTTTCCCGGAGGCCAGCTGATCGGCAATCAGGAATTCCGGCAGTAACGCAACGCCAAGGCCGGAGCTCGCCGCGCTGATCAAGGTCGACTGGATGTCGAAGCGCGGGCCGCGGATCACATTGGTGCCGCCGAGTTCGGCGGCATCGAACCAGCGCCGCCAGGCATCGGGCCGCGTCACCAGATGCAACAGCCTCAGTTCGGCAACAGCGCTCGGCTCCAGTTGCCCGCGCCGACCGATCAAGGCGGGCGAGGCGACCGGCAGCAGCACCTCGTCGAACAGGTAATCAGCCTGGGTGCCTGGCCAGTCCGGCTGGCCAAAATACAGCGCGCCGTCTAGGGCGGTCTCGCTGAAGAAGAAGCGCGTGTTGCGCGCGCTGACATTCACCGCGACGCCGGGGTGGCGTGCGTAAAAGTCCGGCAGTCGTGGGATCAGCCATTGCGTGCCAACGGTCGGCAATGCGGCGACGTCAAGCACCGTGCCGTCGGCCTCAAAACCCATGATCTCCAATGCGTCGCGCTCGATCCGCTCGATGGTCTGCGCCACGCGCGTGCTGTAGGCCGCACCAGCGCGGGTCAGGGTGATGCGCTTCTTGATGCGGTGAAACAGCTTGACCCCGAGCTGGGTCTCGAGCTGCGCGATCTGGCGCGACACCGCGCTTTCGGTCAGCGCCAGTTCGCTGGCGGCGCGGGTGACGCTGAGGTGTTTCGCAGCGGCGCTGAACGCCATCAGCGCGCCCAGGCTCGGTATTCGGCGGCGCATAGTTCATTCCTAAAACGCAAGATGTCCGAAGATTAAATTGTTTGCATGCCTAAGCACAAGGCAACACTGTCGCGGCTGAGACGTGATCGAAGGATGCTGCCGTGACCACCAGTGCTGCCAGAATTCCCGTAATCATTGCCGGCGCCGGCCCGGTCGGCATGGTCGCCGCCGCCGATCTGGTGCGGCAGAACATCCCCGTGCTGGTGCTGGAGAAGGGCGCCGCACTGGCCAGCGAGTCGCGCGCCTCGACCTTCCATCCACCGACACTGGACATGCTCGACGATCTCGGTTTAGCCGAGGAGCTGATCGCGCAGGGGCTGAAGGCGCCGACGGTGCAATACAGCTCGACGGCGGACGGCCATCTCGGGACGTTCGATTTCGCGGCGATCGCCGATCTGGTGCGCCATCCCTACCGGCTGCAGGCCGAGCAGTTCAAGCTGACACGCATTGTTCTGGATAAACTGTCCAGCGATCCGCTGTTCTCCATCGCGTTCGGCAGCGAGATCAAATCCATCGTGCAGACCGATGACGCCGTCACGGTGGTGGTCACGACCGACGGGGTGGACACGACCCATGAATGCGCGTGGCTGATCGGCGCCGACGGCGCCAATAGCGTCGTGCGCCGCAGCCAGGACATGGAGTTCCAGGGCTTTACCTGGCCCGAGCGTTTCCTGGTGATGACGACGCCGGTGGATTTCACGGCGCTGCGTCCGGGCGTGTCGTCGGTGAGCTACGTGGCCGACCCCGAGCGCTGGTACTTCCTCCTGCGCATCCTCGGCGCCTGGCGCGTGATGATGCCGGTGGCGGCGGAGATGTCCGACGCCGAGGCGCTGTCGGAGGCCTATGTGACGTCATCGATCCGGCGCATCGTGCCTGCGGAGATCGACGCGCCCATCACCCATACGACGCTGTACCGCGTGCACCAGCGCGTTGCCGCCAATTTCCGCAAGGGCCGCAGCTTTCTCGCGGGCGACGCCGCCCATCTCAACAACCCGCTCGGCCGCATGGGCATGAACGGCGGCATTCACGACGGGTTGAACCTGACGGCGAAGCTCGGCGCGGTGATCAACGGCACGGCCGGTGAAGGCATCCTCGACGATTACGACCTGCAGCGCCGCACCGTCACCATGCAGGCGATCCAGGGCGACACCATCCGCAACAAGAAAAACTTGGAAGCGAAAGACGAGGCCGACCGCGCGCGCTTCCGCGACGATATCCGGGCCGCCGCGGCCGATCCGGAAAAGAGCCGCGCGCTGCTGCGGCGCGTGGCGATGCTCGACTCGCTGGATCGTGCGGCCGCGCTGCATGTTGGCGACGCGCCATCCGGTTAGCCATTGCGGGCGGCCCGGGCAGGGACGCTTTTGAATTTGGGCAACCTTCGCGTCAGTCGAGGGTGCCGACAAAGGGGAGAAGCCACCGCCATCAATTGAAACTGTGACACGGGATTTTAAGCATGCGAATGAAGGATCAACGGATGAAGTGGACCTCCCTGGTGGCGGCGGCGCTGCTGTCGTCGGCCGCTCTGCTGGCGCCGGCCGCACAGGCGGCGGGCTTTCCGGAGAAGATGATCACCATCGTGGTGCCATATCCCGCCGGCAGCACGGCCGATGCGATCCCGCGCCAGGTGGCGCCGCTGATCTCCAAGGCGCTCGGCGTCACCGTCATCATCGAGAACCGCGGCGGCGCCAACGGATCGATCGGTGCCGCCCGCGTCGCCGTCTCGCCGGCGGACGGCTACACCAACCTGCTCGCGACCACCGGGATGCTGGCTATCAATCCGTGGATCTATGACAAGCCGGCCTACAATGCCCAGAAGGACTTCACGCCGATCACCAACGGCGCCTCGACGCCGAACATCCTGGTGGTCAATCCGCAGGTCAAGGCCACCACGCTGAAGGAGCTGATCGCGCTGGCCAAGGCCGATCCGGGTAAGCTGACCTTCGCCTCCGCCGGCATCGGCAGCACCAGCCATCTGTGCGGCGAAACGCTGAAGGTGCTGGAAGGCGTCGACGCCGTGCACATCCCGTATCAGGGCGCCGCGCCTGCGCTGCAGGACGTGATCGGCGGTCAGGTGTCGATGATGTGCGACAACCTTTCCAACGTGGTCGAGCAGGTCAACAGCGGCGCGCTGCGCCCGATCGTCGTGACGGCGACCGAGCCGAGCAAGCAGCTTCCGAACGTGCCGACCTCGACGCAGGCCGGCTCGCCCGATTTGCTGGCCGGCAACTGGTACGGCTTCGTGGCACCATCGGCGACGCCGAAGGACGTGGTCGAGAAGCTCAACAAGACCTTTGTCGACGCCTTGCGCGACCCCACGGTCTCGGCCCGACTCGAAGCCCTCGGCCTGACCGTGATCGCTGATCAGCCCGACGCCTACGCTGGGACGATCGCCAAGGACTCCGCGCGGATGGAAGACATCGTCAAGCGCGCCAAGGCGAAGATCTCGAACTAGCATCAGGTTGTTACGATGAAGAGAGACGTCATCGCCGATGGCGTCTCCCTTCGACAGCGACTGCCTGCTGCGCTGGCGGCTTAAGCTGCGAAACTCGTCGAGCGCGACAACGCGTCCCACGTCATCATTTCGGCCTTCATCGTCTCAAGCTTCTGCGCCACGAGCCCCAACGCGTCGTCGCCGAGGAACAGCCGGGTCGGCGGATGCTCGGCTTCGATCAGTTTTAGCAGCGCCTGCGCCGCCTTGTCCGGATCGCCCGGCTGGTTGCCGCTCTTGGCCTGCCGGCCGGCACGGATGGGGTCCATGACGGCGTCATAGTCAGCGATGCTGCGCGGGGTGCGGTCCATGGAACGGCCAGCCCAATCGGTGCGAAACTGGCCGGGAGCCAATGCGGTGACGCGAATGCCGAACGCGGCAACCTCTTTGCCGAGCGCTTCCGAAATGCCTTCGAGGGCGAATTTGCTGCCGCAGTAGAAGGTGATTCCTGGCATGGTGATGAAGCCGCCCATCGAGGTGACGTTGACGATGTGGCCGCGGCGACGCGCGCGCATGCCCGGCAGAACCGCCTTGATCATCGCGACCGGACCGAACACGTTGGCGGCGAACTGACTTTGCAGGTCGTCGATCGACGATTCCTCCAGGACGCCCTCGTGCCCGTAGCCCGCATTGTTGACCAGCACATCGACCGGGCCGGCATCGCGTTCAGCCCTCTGCACCGCCGCGGGGACCGCTTGATAATCAGTGACATCGAGCAGCAGCGGCGTGGCGTTCTCAAATTTGCCGAATGCGGTCGCGTCCTCGGGACGGCGCACCGTGCCGATGACGCGATGACCGGCGGCCAGCGCGCCGGCCCCGAAGGCCCGGCCAAGGCCGGAGCTGACACCGGTGATGAGGAAGGTCTTGGAGTTGGTCATAGGAACCTCATAGAGTGGTTTTTCAGAACTATATCATGATATAAAACGCAGATGACGTCTGACAAGGCCCCGCCATCCCGGAAAGTGACGACGCGCGACCGTGTGCTTGATGCGGCCGAACGGTTGCTGGCGCAGGGCAGTGCGGGTTTCTCGATGCGGGACCTCGCCGAAGAGGCGGGAGTGAGCTTCGCAACTCCCTTCAATCAGTTCGGGAGCAAGGCCGCGATCATGCTGGCGCTGTCGGCGCGACGGATCGCGGCGATGCATGCGCGGCTGGCCGCGACCGCGCTTCCCGCGGCGGCCGTGGCCCGAGTTCTTGCGGCCGTGGAGATCGCGGCGTCGGTCATGCTGGCTGCGCCCGCCGTCAACCAGGCCGTGATGGGCGCGGTCGGTTCGCCCACCGATACGCCGGGTCACGTCGCAGCCCGCTCCAGCGATTTCTGGGCGGAGGCGCTGGGCGGCGGGGAGGGGCTCGCCGACGCCACGCGGGCCTTGGCGCTGGCCGTGCTGCCGGGGCAGCTCACGGTGGCGTTTCGTGGCGTGTTGTCGTTCTGGACCGCAGGAGAGATCCCCGATCCGGCGCTGCACCCCTGCGCCCGCGCCGCAGCGGCTGCCGTGCTGTTGGGGTTTGCCGGACGGGGCGATCGCGCGGAGCTCGCGGCCATTCTTGATGGCGCAACCGCGCTCCGTCGCCCCTAGCGGGGCGGTGGGACATCCCGCCCGCGCGGTACAAAAATAATTGAGTGGGTTATTCCATTACATGGATGTAATCATCGGCTTGTTTAGAAGCGCTCGAATGTAGGCGTACATTCGATGACATAGGACAACAGCGATGGCTGCGTTCACCCTCAAGATCAATGGTCAGGCCCATTCGGTCGACATTGACCCCAACACACCCTTGCTCTGGGCAATCCGCGACGGCGCCGGGCTGACCGGCACCAAATATGGCTGCGGCGTCGCGCAATGCGGCGCCTGTACGGTCTATGTGGATGGCCAACCGACGCGCTCGTGCTCGATGCCGGTGTCGGCGATCGGCGGCAGCGAGATCACCACCATCGAAGGCCTCGATTCCAAGGAGGGCAAAGCGGTGCAGGCCGCCTGGGTCGCGCTCGACGTGCCGCAATGCGGCTACTGCCAGTCCGGCCAGATCATGAGCGCGGCCTCGCTGCTCAACCTCAACCCGGCGCCCAACGACCGCGACATCGACCTGGCGATGAACGGCAACATCTGCCGCTGCGCCACCTATGTCCGCATCCGCGCTGCGATCCACAGCGCCGCCAAGACCCTGGAGGGTTGAGCCATGACCGTGCATGACA
>JBEVEC010000104.1:0-19770 GCA_040512975.1 Tardiphaga sp.
AGCCAGTATTCGAAGAACGCGATGCCCCAGCTCACCATGATGACCACTGGGAGCGCGTAGCCCTTGAATTTGAGGTGACCGTACCAGGCGAACGTCATGAAGATGTTCGAGCCGAGCAGCATCAGGATCGGCAATACGCTTGGCGGGATGGAAAACGGCATTCGGTAGACGTCCTTTCAAGTGCGGCCATTAAATAACAGCCCTGGACTGCGGTTCCGCGACGTCGGTCGCATTTGATATGAATGAGAGACCAATCACGCCGAGCGCCGCTATACAACCTTAGCGATGTCATCCGGAAGTTGTGGGCGGCCAGCCAACCAAAGGCCAAGCTGCATGTTTACGTATGTACGATTTCGGGTACAGCGCATGCAGTACGATTGGCGTATCATTTTCGACCCGACCTTCGAGACGGCGCTGGCCTTGTTGCTTGCCGTCGCCATCACATCGATCATCCGCCTCGTGCGGATCCGGCAACGGGTGCGTTCGCGCGAACGCGAAAAGCATGCCACCGCCGGACGGCTGTCGGCCGCGCTCGACCGCATCGATATCGGCGTCGTGTTGCTCAACGCCGATACCCGCGCCGAATTCATCAACCAGGCTTTCCGTGACTACTTCGACCTGCCCGACGACAAGGCCGACAGCAAGCCACCGCTAATCGCGCTGATGTACCACGCCCGCGACATCCACGCCTACAAACTGCCCGATGACGAAATCGACGCCTTCATTGCCCGTCGCGTCGAGCTGATCCGCACCGGCCAGTACACGCCGACGACCCTGCGTCTGAGCAATGGCCGCGTGCTGCGCGTCAGCTGTACGGCCCTGCCGGACGGTGGCCGCATGCTGAGTTATACGCCGGTCACGGAGCTCATCCGCCACGACGACGCAGCGGCCGAGCGCGACTACTATCTGGCGCTCCGCGAAGGCAACGTGTTCGGCGGCGGGCTGGAGACCAGGATGCATGCCGCCGAATAGTGCCGGGTAGCCCAGGATGTCACGGCGCTGTCACCGCGGGCGGGTAAACGTCGTGGTGCAGCCGGTCGCTTCCCCCCGTCGCCGACCGTCGGCTTCCAGCGGTCTCCGTCAGTTGCCGCACTGACCGGGGCCGCTTTTTTTGGGTGCACCGCAGGCTTTACCCGCACGTGCCGGGATCGATATAACCGCATCATGATCCGCTTCATCGCCGTCCTGCTGTCGCTCCTCGTGCTGACGCTGCTGCTGGCACCGCTCCAGCTCATCGCAATTGCCTTCGGCCTGCGCTGGCAGCAGCACATCCCGCATCTGTTTCACCGCGCATTATGCGCGCTGGTCGGCGTCCGCATTCGCGAGATCGGGACGCGAACCGCGAGCAGCCCGCTGCTGATCCTTTCCAACCACGCCTCCTGGCTTGATATCTGCGTCATCGGCGCCCGCGCGCCCGTGGTGTTCGTCGCCAAGAGTGAAGTCGCCAAGTGGCCGGTGTTCGGCTGGCTCGCCAGATTGCAACGCACCATCTTTATCGAGCGCGAGCGGCGGCAGAAGACCGGCGCCGCAGCGCAGGAAATCGGCGACCGCATGCTGGCGGGCGACGCCGTGGTGCTGTTCGCCGAAGGCACCTCGAGCGACGGCACCCGGGTGCTGCCGTTCCGCTCAGCGCTGGTCGGCGCCGTGCATCATGCGCTCGGCGAGTCCACGCATCACGACAGGATCACCGTGCAGCCGATGTCATTGGCCTATGTCGGCTTTGGCGGCTTGCCGGTCGGGCGCGCGTTTCGCGAAAACGTCGCCTGGTATGGCGACATCGACCTGATCCCGCATTTCATTGGCATCCTCGCCTCCGGCGCCATCGACGTCACCGTGAGCTGGGGCGAGGCCGTCGCTTACGACATGTCCGCCGACCGCAAGACCATCACGCGGGACGCCGAACGCGCCGTGCGGCGGATGACGTCGGCCGCCTTGCGCGCCGGCCCGCCGAAGTCGGGCGTGGCCGCGCCTCCGCCGGAGACCGCCGCGGTGCAGCCGGCGATCGCCTGAGGCCATCCTCGCGTCGCAAGAGCCATGGCGCGGTGCGCCTTGCCGCGCCCGAACGCGCGCGGCATAACTACCGTTCCCGCTTTCTGGACAGGGTATCGCCATGGACATCCGCAATCTCGGCCGTTCCGGTCTCCGCGTCTCCGCCGTCGGCCTCGGCTGCAACAATTTCGGCCAGCGCACGGACCTGGAGACCTCGCGCAAGGTGATCCACAAGGCGATCGACCTCGGCATCACGCTGTTCGACACCGCCGATATCTATGCCGGCAAGGGCGGCTCGGAGACCGTGCTCGGCGAGGTGCTCGGTGATCGCCGCAAGGACATCGTGCTCGCCACGAAGTATTCCAAGCCGATGAGCGACGACGGCACCAAGCAGGGCGCGTCGCGGCGCTATATCATGAGCGCGGTGGAAGCCAGCCTGACCCGGCTGAAGACGGATTACATCGACCTCTACCAGCAGCATGATTACGATCCGCTGACGCCGATCGAGGAGACGTTGCGCGCGCTTGACGATCTCATTCGCCAAGGCAAGGTGCGCTACATCGGCCATTCGAATTTTCCGGCCTGGCGCATCGCCGAGGCCGAGATGACCGCGCGCGGCATCAACGTCCATCCGTTCGTGTCATGCCAGGACGAATACAGCCTGGTGGTGCGCGACATCGAGAAGGACCTGCTGCCGGCGGCGCAGCACTATAATCTCGGCCTCCTGCCATTCTTCCCGCTGGCCTCCGGCTTGCTCACCGGCAAGTACAAGCCCGGCGCCGAACCGCCGGCCCACTCGCGCTTCGCCAAGGCGCCGGCGCTGCGCGACCGCTCGGTGACGCCGCGCAACGAGGCCATCGTGGCCAAGCTCGATGCCTTCGTGAAGGCGCGCGGCCACACCATGCTCGAACTGGCTTTCTCGTGGCTCGCAGCCAGGCCGCAAGTGTCCAGCGTGATCGCCGGCGCGACGCGGGTCGAGCAGATCGAACAGAACGTCAAGGCGATCGGCTGGATGTTGACCGCCGAGGACATGGCGGAGATCGACAAGATTACGTTGGGATAAGGAAGGCGGTCGCTTCTTCATCCCTCCACGCTGGGTGCAGCTTCGCTGCGCCGGAGGCAGGGACTAAACCACCAGCCCCTTCGCCGGCTTCACCATGCCGCTGTCCGGAAACACCCGTTCCGCCAGCGCGCGTTCGCCGATCCCCAGGTGGTCATGCAGCACGCCCTTGAAGATCGCGCGCAGGTCCGTCGTCGCGGCGAGGTCGCGGGCTTCGTACAGTTTGCCGGCGGCTAGACCCGGCCAGTCCGCGATCACACGACCACCATTGACGGGACCACCTGCCAACAAAGCAATCGTGCCCGTGCCATGATCGGTGCCGGCGGTGCCGTTGATCTTCGCGGTGCGGCCGAACTCCGTCGCCACCACCACCACGGTATCGCGCCAATGCGCGCCGAGTCCGCTCTCGAACTCCGCCAGCGCGCCGTCGAGGCCGCCGAGCAGTTGTGCGAGGCGTCCGACCGGCCCGCCCTCCTGCGCATGCGTATCCCAACCGTCGAAGGCCAGTGCGGCGACGCGCGGACCGTCATCGGCAGCCATCAGCTTGGCAGCGCCGCGCGCCACCTGCCGCATCGCCACCACCGGATTGCCGCCGGGCTTCGCCTTCATGTCGCTGCCGACTGCAAGCTTGTCGATCTGGACGCCCTGCGACAGCGCCGCGGCCAGCACGGGGTCGCGATGCCTGTAGAGCTCGATCAGCCGCATCGCGGTGTCGTCGGCGGCGGTCGGCAGGTCGACCGGCGCCCAGCCCACGGTAGGCGCGCCGCCGCGCAGCACCAGCGGCGTGGTGGCGCCGACGGCAAGGCCCGCCACCACGCGCTCGCCGCGCGGCAAGGCCTCGATGGCGCGATTGAGCCAGCCGGACTGCACGCGGCCCGGACCGGCGAAGCCGCTCTCCAACACATCCTGGCCGTCGAAATGCGAGCGCTCGCGATAGGGCGTCGCCACCGCATGGACGACGGCGGCATGCTTGTCGCGATACATCCGCGCGAATTCCGGCATCGCCGGATGCAGGCCGAAAAACGAATCCAGCGCGATGGACGCGTTCGGGCCGTCCTTGGACAGCGCGATCGCGCCGTGCAGGCCGGCGTAATCGGGATCGCCGATCGGCGCCACCGTGGCGAGGCCGTCGAGCGCGCCGCGCAAGATCACCACCACCAGCCGCGGATCGCGCGCGTCGGCGGCACGTGCAAATTTTGGGATATAGGCCCAGGCGGCGAACGCCGCGCCGCCCAGCAGCAACGATCGCCGCGTGGCGCCCTGCAAGGTCGCGCTCTCGCAATGATGCATCGTCATCTCCTCTGAAATTCCGGCGACATCAGCAGCAGCGCTAGCGCCTGCTGCCGCGTCTCTGCGCGCGCGATGGTCTGCCGCGTCTCGGCCGACGCCGCCTCGCCGGCGACCACCTCGAGCAGGTCGCGCGCATCCAACCCATCGGGAATTCGCGCCGACACCTGCGCGGCGAGATCGAGCCGCAGCTTGAGGCCTTCGGGCGACGCCCAGGCGGCGCTGCTATCCGGAAAGCCGTTCGGCCCTGGCGGCGTCCACAATGGCTGGCCCAGCAGATTGAGGCCGCCGATATAGCGGCCGGGGTCTTCCGGAATGCGCGCCAGAATGCGTCCTGTGGCGATCAGATAGTCATAGGGGCTGCGCATCTTCGTGAGCGGCGCGGTCCAGGCTTCGTCTGACTCGAGCAGCGTCGTTGCCAGCACCTTCAGATCGCCATCTGATGTCCGGAACGCGGCCGCCAGTCGCCCCACCAGTGCCGGCGGCGGTGTATCGGCGACGAAATGCGCGGCCAATTTCTGCGCGATGAATGTCGCGGTCGACGGATGGCGTGCGATGTCCGACAGCGCCGCCTCGCCCTGCGAGACGCCGGTGTCGGCGTAGCTCTTGCCGAGCAACTGCTGCGGGCCGGGCTCATGCGCATTGGCGTTGAAGATGAAGCTGCCGGGCGCGCCCAGCTTTCCGTCGCGGCCGGCAAAGGTCCAGCCGGTGAGAATCCGCGCCAGGGTGGTGACGTCGGCCTGGCTGTAGCCGCCTCCGACGCCGAGCGTATGCAGCTCCATGATCTCGCGCGCGAGGTTTTCGTTGAGGCCGCGCTTGCCGTGCTGCCCGGCGCGCGACTCCGGCCCGATCGACTGGTTGTTGTCGAGGAAGAACAGCATCGCCGGATGCTGCTCGACGGCCTTCACCATGTCGCCGAACCTGCCGAACACATGCGGCCGGATCGCCTCGCGCTCGAACGAGCCCGCCCACATCCGCGTCGGCTCGCCCTTGTTGGCGGAGATGCAGAAATGGTTCGACCAGAACGCCACCAGCCGTTCGGCGAATCCGCATTCGGCGATGGTGGCGCGCTGGATCCGCGCCAGCGATTCGGCACGAAACGTCTTCTGCACCACGTTCGCCGGCTGCGGCTGCGGGGCTGGCTTGGGCGCATCGGGCTGCACCGTCATCGTGGTGTTGCCGGTCATGGCCGGCGCGTCCGGCTTGCGATCCGCTGCGGTCTCGGCGGGCGGCGCGGCCTTGGCTGCTGCCTCGCGGGCTGCCTTCACCTCGAGCTGATAGTCGAACATCGCCTGCGCCAGCGCCGGCGTGGTCTGCAGGCCCGGGAGTTCCAGCACCACGGCATTGGGCCGTGCCAGTTCGGCCCGCACGAAACCGCGCGGGTCCGCGGCCGCATTGGCGATGTCGCCCGCGGCACCACCGCGCGCGCCGTAGCCGAAGCGATTGAGCGCGACCAGCGCGCCCTGCGGATCACGGGCCATTCGGTGTCCTCGGTTTGCCTCGGTCGCGCTTGGACGTAAGATGCGCGCGCGGGCACGGCACCATCAACCATGCCAGTGATGAACCCGGGCTGAAAATGCGCTGAAAGTTTGGCTGCCATGACGAACCGGACCGCCACCGCCGCCCTCAACCGCCGCCTCACCTGTTCGGAATGCGGAACCGAGTTCGGTTGCGACTTGTCCGGCCATTGCTGGTGCGCCGCGGAAAGCGTGAGGCTGCCGATGCCGGCCAAGGGCGGCGACTGCCTGTGCCGCGACTGCCTGCGCGCCCTTGCGATGTCCGCGGAAGGCCGCCGCAATGGCTGACTGGCAGGTCGACGCGGTGTTGCTGGATATGGACGGAACCCTGCTCGACACCGAGCGCGTCTATCTTACGGCCCTCGACGCCGCCCTGACGGCGTTCGGCCATCGCGACGGCCTGGCGATCGGTCATGCCATGATCGGCATTCCCGGCCCCGAATGCGACCTGATGCTGCGCGATCATTACGGCGCGGATTTCCCGATGCAGGACTTCAACGACGCCTTCACCGCCCGATGCGATGACATCCTGCGCGACGGCATGCCGCTGAAGCCCGGCGCCATCGAGCTGCTCGACGCCCTCCGCACGGCCGGATGCGCGACCGCTTTGGTGACGTCGTCGTCACGGCGCACCGCCGAACGACATCTCGCGCTCGGCGGCATCCGCGATCATTTCGAGACCGTCCTGACGCGCGACGACGTGGCCCGCGGCAAACCGAGTCCCGACCTGTATCTGCTGGCGGCGGAGACGCTGCGCGTGCAGCCCGGCGCCTGCGTCGCGATCGAGGATTCCAACCCGGGCATCGCCGCGGCCTCTAGCGCCGGCACCATCCCCATCATGGTGCCCGACATTGTCGCGCCCACCCCCGAAACGCGCACCCGATGCGCCGCGATCCTGCCGACATTGCACGAAGCGCTGGACTTGCTGCGCGAACGCGCCGGCCTCGGCCGCTGACCGGCGCCGCGACGCAGCGCTGGTAGCCCGCATGAGCGCGGCGCTATGCGGGAAACAACAGGGACGCTTGACCCGCGAGCCCCGCATATCGCTACGCTCATGCGGGCCGCGATCCGCGTGCCATCACACTTCCGCGCCACCGTTGACGCGGCGATCGCGGTCGCTTTCGCTGTAGTAGGAGCGCTTGGCCTGCAGCATCAGCGTGTCGGCGCGCTTCACCACCGGCTCCAGACGCTCGCCGGCGCGGCTGGTGGCCATGCCGATCGAGAGGCTGAGTTCGTGGTCGGGATAATACTGGTTGTTGACCTCGATCAGCCCGGTCAGCGACGCCAGGACGGCGTCGCCGCCTGACGCATCGGTGCCGGGCAGCAACACGGCGAATTCATCGCCGCCGATCCGGGACACCGTCGCCGGCTTCTCGACCAGCGACTCGAACACCTCGCCGGCGCGGCGCAGCAGCGCATCGCCCGAGGCTTGGCCGAGTTCGTCATTGGCGAATTTCAGGCCGTTCAGATCGGCGATGATGATGGTGACGGGATAAGGCCCCTTGCGCTCGAGCCGGTTCAGCTCGTCGACATAGAAGGCGCGGTTCATGGTGCGCGTGAGCACATCGTGGGTGCCGAGATATTCGAGATAGGCTTCCGCCTTCTTGCGCGCGGTGATGTCGGTCAGCGCCACCTGGACGCGCGACCAGTCGCGCTCGTGGTTCGGCAGCACGGAGAACTGCAACAGAACGTGCAGCTTGGTGCCGTCGAGCGCGTAGTTCACCACCTCGCGCTGCTGGAACAGCTTGCCGTCCCACAGATCGATGAGCTGTTCGCGGAAGTGCGGCTCCATCTCGTCGCGGAATACGGTCGCCAGGTTGTTGAGCAGCGTCTCCTTGTCGGGCGCGCAGAACAGTTCGAGAGTGCGGCCGTTGACCTCGAGCACGCGGATCTCGCTCATGCAGCGCGCGACGAACTCCCGATGCACATCGGTGAAGACGCGAAAATCCTCGACGCCGCGCGCGCGCACCTCGTCGACCAGCCGCTTCACCACGCTGAAGTCCTCGACCCACAGCGACACCGGCGAATGCGCGAACAGGCCGAATGCATAATTCTCGCTCACCGCCAGGCGGCGCCGCGCGCTCTCGCGCTCGGTGACGTCCTCGATGGAGATCATCACGCGTCCCCAATTCGCCTCGTACCCCGGCAGCACCGCGCCGTGCAATTGCACGTCGAGGCGCTGCCCCGACAATGTGTAGTTCACCGTATGGCTGGAGAAGCTGGTCTTCCCGGCCCAGAGCTGTGCCAGCTCCGAGATATAGCTCTTGTGAGTGTCGTCGCGCATCACCAGCGCGAGGCTCAGTGTCAGATGGGACACATCGCGCGCGCCGAACAGCGACAGCGTCTTGCGATTCACCTTGACGATGCGGGTCCGCTGCGTGCATTCCCGGACGCGCTCGGGATTGGCCATCAGGAACGTCTCGATATCGTCCACGCCCTGCGCGTGCCAAAGCTCGAACAGAGCCTTGACCTCGCTGTAGTCCTCGATCCAAAGCGACACCGGCGCGATGTCGAACATGCTGGCGTCATCATTGGGATTCGCAGATGGCATAGCGCGCTTTCGTAGAGGACGATCAGCGTCCTCTACCATCTATGCATGGGTCGTTAAGATTGTGTCCACCCTTACGTTGCCGTGATGCACGATAAGCATATGAGGTGCGCAAAAAACGTCGACACTGGCAGCGAATTCCTATGGCTGTCCCGCTCCGCCCGCGGATCCATACACCTGCCCGGTCGCATAGCTGGCGTCGGCAGCCGCGAGTTGAACATAGATCGAGCCGAGTTCAACGGGCTGGCCAGGGCGGCCGAGCGGCGTCATGCCGCCGAACTTCTCCAGCTTCTCCATGGTCGCGCCGCCTGACACCTGCAGCGGCGTCCAGATCGGCCCCGGCGCTACGGCGTTGACGCGAATGCCCTTGGACGCGAGCTGCTTGGCCAGCGACTTCACATAATTGGTCGTCGCCGCCTTGGTCTGTGCGTAATCATACAGATCCGGCGTCGGATCCATCGCCTGCTCCGACGACGTGCCGATGATCGCCGAGCCCGGCTTCAGATGCGGCAGTGCGGCCTTGATGATCCAGAACGGTGCGTAGATGTTCGTCTTCATGGTCGCATCGAAATCCTCCGACGAGATATCCATGATCGAGGCATGCGCCTGCTGACGTCCGGCGTTGCTGACCACGATGTCGAGCCCGCCCAGCCCCTGTACCGCCTGCGCCACCAGTTGCTGGCAGAAGGCCTCTTCGCGAAGATCACCCGGGATGGCGAGACCGATGCGGCCTTCCGCCTTGATCAGCGCGATGACTTCCTGCGCATCGGGCTCCTCGGCCGGTAGATAGTTGATCGCCACATCGGCGCCTTCGCGCGCAAACGCGATCGCCGCGGCGCGGCCCATGCCGGAATCGCCGCCGGTGATCAGCGCCTTGCGGCCGGCCAGACGGCCGGAGCCGCGATAGCTGGTCTCGCCATGGTCCGGACGGGGGTCCATCTGGCTCGCCAGGCCCGGCCAGGGCTGCGACTGCCTCTTGAACGGCGGCTGCGGATATTTGGTCTTCGGATCCTGTAGTTCCTGTGCGGCCATTGCGGCTCGTCCTTGCTGTGCATGTGCGGGTGCAACAGAGGCGGCCATGCCGGCCAGCCCGACGCCGGCCCCGCCGACGACATCGCGGCGGGTAATCGATGAGCGTGCGGAAGTCTTGTCGTCGGTGGCCATCTGCGATCCCCTGAATGAGACCGCTCAACCGGCGCCGCCATGCTTCGTTCCGGCGACGTCTTCACCGACGCGTGTAAGGTATCGCGACGTGCCTACAGGGCATATCCCGGCACGGCGCGCGCAAGACCGCCGAACGCGTCGAGCATCTTTTCGCGCCAGCCGTAGATCGGATCCTCCGGCGCCAGCAGCGCAAACGGGCTGATGGCGCGCGCCCACTGGAAGCCGCCGAACACGATGTAATCGGCATAGTTCGGCGCGGTGCCGCCGAGATAGGGTTGCGACTTCAGCGTCAGCCGCATCGGGTCGAGCGTCTTGCGAAACGCCTTGACGCCCTCGTCGCGCTGCGCGGCCGCCTGCTCCAGCGTTTTGCCGAGCCGCGCCTCGCGGCTTTCGCGAAAATAGGCCTGATCCGCCGGGCGCAGATGCCCATGGATGTCGGCGGCGAGGAATGGAAACATGCCGCCGATCACCACAACATCGCCCCAGGCGTTCAGCATCCGCGCCATCGCGCGGCCGCCGGCGCCGCCGAACAGCGACGCGCGGTCGGGATAATGGTCCTCAAGGTAATTCGCGATGGCCCAGGAATCCGACACTGTGTGCTCACCGTCGATCAGCACCGGCACCTTCTCCGATCCATGCTGCGCGATGGCCTGGCGCTCGGTGAAGCGCCACGGGATCGAGGTCATGTCGAGCCCCTTATGGGCCAGCGCCATGCGGGTGCGCCAGCAATAGGGGCTGAACGGCCGCTCGGTTTCGGTGCCGACGAGTTCGAACAGCTGGCGCGTCATGATGTATTCCTCGGAAGACGCGATCCCATCACCGGCGTCATGACCGGACTTGATCCGGCCCGGACGTCATCTTCAGAAGATGGATACGCGGGTCAAGCCCGCGTATGACACCGCGGCGCGAAGACGCCCGCTTCAGCCTTTCACCACCGCCGAGGTCTGCCCGAACAGCAGTTTGCGCTCTTCGTCGGTGCGGATCGGCGGCTGGCCGAAATTCGGGTTGATCTCCTTGGCCTTCGCATAGGCGCGCTGCACCGCCGGCCGCTCGGCGATGGCCTCGAGCCAGCGCTTCAGGTGCGGGAAATCGTTGATGTCCTGGCTTTGCTTCTTGTAGGGCACGATCCAGGGATAGCTCGCCATGTCGGCGATGGAATAGTCGCCGGCAATGAAGGCGCGGTCGGCAAGGCGCTTGTTGAGTACGCCGTAGAGCCGGTTGGTCTCGTTGACATAGCGATCGATCGCGTAGGTGATCTTTTCCTGCGCGTAATTGCTGAAGTGATGGTTCTGCCCGGCCATCGGCCCGAGCCCCGCCATCTGCCAGAACACCCACTGGATGGTGTCGTAGCGCGTGGCGATGTCCGGCGACAGGAACTGGCCGGTCTTCTCGGCGAGATACAACAGCATCGCGCCCGACTCGAACATCGCGACCGGCTTGCTGCCGGATTTCGGCTCCCGATCGACCAGCGCTGGAATGCGGTTGTTCGGCGCGATGGCAAGGAAATCGGACTTGAACTGGTCGCCCTTGGCGATGTTCACCGGGACGATCCGGTACGGCAGCCCCGCCTCTTCCAGAAAAATCGTGAGCTTGTGGCCGTTCGGCGTGCTCCAGTAATACAGGTCGATCATCTGTCGGTCCCGGCTCTATCGCGCAAAGGCGGCAAGCGATCAATGCCGCTGCATCGACTTCGCCAGAACGGCCGTAGGAAGTCAACGCACGTGCCGCCGATGCCGCCCTGCGCAGCGATTCAGACGGCCCGGCCTTGAACCCGCGTGCTGTTTGAGACATGATCGCAACCATAGATAGCAAGTGGAGGAGACCATGACGCCGTCGCGTTGTACGCTTCTGTTATCGTTCGCCCTGTCGATGGCTACGATACCCGCCTGGTCGGCATCGGCCCTGAACACCCTCGATCCCGACAAGGATGGCACGGTCGATCTCGCCGAGGCCAAAGGTGCCGCCGCGAACCTGTTCGACCGGCTCGATCGCGACCATGATGGCACCCTCGATGCCCGCGAACTCGGGCGCCGCGTCGGCAAAAAAGAATTTGCCGCGGCCGATCCCGACAGGGACGGGACCCTCGACAAGACGGAGTATCTGGGACTGGTCGACACGTGCTTCCGCGCCGCCAATCCCGACAATGACGGCACCCTCGATGCCCGCGAGCTGCGCGCGCCGGCCGGCCGCGCCTTGACGAAACTGCTGATGTGACGGCGGTCCGGCAGCCGGGCAGTCTGGGGCCGCCCGGCTGCCGCGCGTCGCGCTTAAGCGATCGGCGGATTCCAGCCTTTTCCGACGTCGTCGCCCCCTTTCGTCATGCCGGGACTCGTCCCATATTCCGGTCATGGCGAAGAAACCCGAGACCCCGAACAAGCCCCCCAAATCCGTCAAAACCCCCGCCGCGAAGCCCGGTGCCGGCCGTCCCGACGTCCGGCCGATCGGACCTGCGCTGGCGGAATTGCTGAACCCTGCGATCAATCGTGGCGATGCCGGCATGGGCTCGAGTACGGGATTGCAGCCGCCGCCCAGCAACTCGTTCGAGCGGCGCTCCGGCGGCGAAGCCGCGGTGCACCGCGCGCGCAAGTCGACGCCCAAGAAGTTCGAGGGCGATCAGGGCCCGCGGCCGTCGCCGCTGCAGCCGTTCCCGCAGCCGGTGGTGGCGCCTTATGCGCCGCGGCTGAGCGAGCAGAAGGGGCTCGAGGAAACGCCGCAGGCCACCTACGGCACCTCGGCTGCGATCCCGACGCTGGACCCGGAACTGGCGAAGCAGCTCGGCTTCACCACCGAGGAGGAGGACAACGCCGCCCTCGCCCGCCCGCCGCGCAACAAGATGGAAGCGCTGGGCGTGCAGGCCACCGCCGACGCGTTGGAGGCGCTGGTGCGCGATGGCCGCCCGGAATTCAAGGAAGCCAAGGTGTGGACGCCGCACCGGCCGCCGCGCCCGGACAAGTCCGAAGGCGGCGTGCGCTTCGAGCTGAAATCGGAATACGAGCCGAAGGGCGACCAGCCCACCGCCATCAAGGAACTGGTCGAAGGCATCAACCGCAACGACCGCACCCAGGTGCTGCTCGGCGTCACCGGCTCCGGCAAGACCTACACCATGGCCAAGGTGATCGAGGCGACGCAACGCCCGGCCATCATCCTCGCGCCCAACAAGACGCTGGCTGCCCAGCTCTATGGCGAGTTCAAGAACTTCTTCCCGGACAACGCCGTCGAGTATTTCGTCAGCTATTACGACTACTACCAGCCGGAAGCCTACGTCCCGCGCACCGACACCTATATCGAGAAGGACTCCTCGATCAACGAGCAGATCGACCGTATGCGCCATTCGGCGACGCGTGCGCTGCTGGAGCGCGACGACGTCATCATCGTGGCCTCGGTGTCGTGCATCTACGGCATCGGCTCGGTGGAAACCTACACCGCGATGACCTTCGCGCTGAAGAAGGGCGAGCGCATCGACCAGCGCCAGCTCATCGCCGACCTCGTCGCCCTGCAATACAAGCGCACTCAGCACGATTTCACCCGCGGCACCTTCCGTGTGAGGGGCGATGTTGTCGACATCTTCCCGGCGCATTACGAGGACCGCGCGTGGCGCGTGAACCTGTTCGGCGACACCGTGGAGAACATCGAGGAGTTCGATCCGCTCACCGGCCACAAGCAGGACGAGCTCGAATTCATCAAGATCTACGCCAACTCGCATTACGTGACGCCGCGGCCGACGCTGATCCAGGCGATGAAGTCGATCAAGGCGGAGCTGAAGTGGCGGCTCGACCAGTTGCACGAGCAGGGCCGCCTGCTGGAAGCGCAGCGCCTCGAGCAGCGCACCACCTTCGATCTGGAAATGATGGAAGCCACCGGCTCCTGCGCCGGCATCGAGAATTACAGCCGCTACCTCACCGGCCGCCGTCCCGGCGAGCCGCCGCCGACGCTGTTCGAATACGTGCCGGACAATGCGCTGGTGTTCGCCGACGAAAGCCACGTCACCGTTCCGCAGATCGGCGGCATGTTCAAGGGCGACTTCCGCCGCAAGGCGACGCTGGCCGAATACGGCTTCCGCCTGCCCTCCTGCATGGACAACCGACCGCTGCGCTTCGAGGAGTGGGACATGATGCGCCCGCAATCGGTCGCGGTGTCGGCGACGCCCGCGGGCTGGGAAATCCAGGAAGCCGGCGGCGTGTTCGTCGAGCAGGTCATCCGCCCCACCGGACTGATCGACCCGCCGATCGACATCCGCCCGGCGCGCACCCAGGTCGACGACCTGCTGGGCGAAGTCCGCGCCACCGCGCAGGCTGGCTATCGCAGCCTGATCACCGTGCTGACAAAACGAATGGCGGAAGACCTCACGGAATTCTTGCATGAGCAGGGCATCCGCGTGCGCTACATGCACAGCGACATCGACACCATCGAGCGCATCGAGATCATCCGCGATCTCCGCCTTGGCGCCTTCGACGCGCTGGTCGGCATCAACCTGCTGCGCGAGGGCCTCGACATCCCCGAATGCGCGCTGGTCGCCGTGCTCGACGCTGACAAGGAAGGCTTTTTGCGCTCGGAGACGTCGCTGATCCAGACCATCGGCCGCGCGGCGCGAAATGTCGACGGCCGCGTCGTGCTGTATGCCGACCAGATGACGGGCTCGATGGAGCGCGCCATCGCCGAGACCAACCGCCGCCGCGAGAAGCAGGTGGAGTACAACACCGAACACGGCATCACGCCGGCCAGCGTGAAGAAGTCGATCGGCGACATTATGAACTCGGTCTATGAGCGCGACCACGTACTGGTCGACATCGCCGGCGGCGGCATGGGCGAGGACGTCATGAGCATCGGCCACAATTTCGAGGCCGTGCTCGGCGATCTCGAAGTGCGCATGCGCGAGGCCGCCGCCGACCTGAACTTCGAGGAAGCCGCCCGCCTGCGCGACGAGGTCAAGCGCCTGCGCGCCACCGAACTCGCCGTGGTCGACGACCCCACCATCAAGCAGCGCGGCGTCGCCGCGCGCGGCGGCGCCTATACCGGCGAGAAGAAATACGGCGACGCCGCCAACCTCCCCGCCCGCCTCGACAAGGCCGCGCAGGGCAAGGCGCGCGGCAAGTTCGGCAAGCCGGGTTCGCCGGGCGGCGCGTCCAAGATCCACAAGCCCGACCTCGACGAGATGGGCATTGCCACCTGGCACGAGGTCAAACCCGCCCGCGGCAAGGAGGTCGCGCGCCCGCGCAAGCCGACGCTGGACGAAATGGGCCCGGGCACCGAGAGCAAGATCTATCAGCCCAAGAGCATGACGGAGTCGATGCCGAACGCGTTGCCGAAGGCGCGCAAGACGGCGCCGTCGCCGGGCGGCAGCAAGATCATCCAGCCGACGAATTCAAGGGAGTCGGGGCCGGAGTTCGGGCCGGCGCCGCGGTCCACCGGCGGCGCGCCGGGGCATCGGGGCGGGTGGAAGAAGCGGTAGACGATCTATCTTAAGTTGATTATCAGGCCGGGGGCAGCCCATACTCGGCACATGCTCGTCGTCAGGCGCACGCTCGAATTCTCGGATTGGCTCAAGAAACTTCGAAATCCGCATGCGCGGGCTCGAATTATCGCTCGCATTCGCCGGCTCGAACTCGGCAATCCGGGCGATGTGGCGTCAGTCGGCGATGGCATCAGCGAGATGCGCGTTCACTATGGCGGAGGCTAACGCGTTTATTTCATACGCCGCAGCGGCGAATTGATTATTCTGCTGTGCGGTGGCGACAAGCAGTCGCAGAGCGCCGATATCACCCAGGCAAAACTGCTGGCGCGCGGATTGAAGGATGGACCATGACAGTGACCGCCCTATTCGATGCTGTCGAATATCTCGATAGCCCCGACGTGATCGCAGCCTATCTGACGGCTGCGTTCGAAGAAGGTGACCCTGCTTTGATTGTCAAAGCAATCGATGATGTTGTGCGCACGCAGGGCGTGAATGATGTTGCTGAGAAAGCTGGCCTGTCGCGCGAAAATCTGCCCCACCCGCTCGGCGGCGATGCAAAACCAGAATTTGCCACGGTGCTGAAATTGCTGCACGCGCTAGGCATCAGTTTGGTGGCTCAGACGCGGGTGGCATAGCCACGCTTCGGCTTGTCTCTGCCTCCCTTAGTCCTTGCGCGGCGTTGGCTTCATGCGCGCGAGCGCACCCACGTACATACAAATCTTATTGACAATATTCCTATTCTCCCATATACCCCTTCCCGTCCCGCTCACGAGGGGCGCTTCTCGAGGGCGCTTTGGGAGTGGAGCGGGATGCGGCGCCTGCGGACGTGCCTCGCGAGCACGGACTCGGGAGGTCCGGGGTAGCCGACCTGGCCCACTACGAGGCTGCGCCGGCAACGGCTGGACGGGTGCGGGCGGAGGCAGGCGAAAGCCTGCCCGAGACGGGGTGCTACAGGCCTCCCCAGTACCCGGAAGCGCGGCCCCCGGATCAGAAATCGCCGCGATGGCGCGCCGAAAGGCGACGCGCAACGGGTAGCGGCCGTCGCAGGCCGTGGTCCGCAGCGCGAATTGATACCAGTTGCGCCTTTCGGCGCGTCATCCCCCTCGCTTGGCGAGGGGCCAACTGGTCCACCCGCTTTGCGCCGCGGCGCGATACGGACGGCGCGTGGGCGGTGCCATTTTCACGAACGGGGCTGTTTGACAATTGAAGATGATGCAGCGAGCCGGGCGTGCTGCGCGCGCCATAACCAGCGTCGACCCCGCGAAGGCGGGGACCCATACGCCGTGAGGGTGGTGGGGATGCGAAGCGGCGCGGAACGGACGCTTGCACCACAACGCTGTCATCAGGGGTTATGGGTCTCCGCGTTCGCGGGGACGACGGAAGCCCTCATGCCTCCAGCGGCCGCCCCGCCGTTTCCGGCGCCAGGGCGATGAACGGCAACCCGATCACATAGATCAGCGACAGCAGCGAGATCGCCAGCGGGATGCTGCCGGTGGCGGCGGAGAGGCCGCCGATCAGTGACGGGCCGGCGGCGCCGAGGATGCGGCCGAAGGAAAACGCGAAGCCGGAGCCCGAGCCGCGCAGGGCCGAGGGAAACATCTCGGGCAGCCAGATGGTGAACAGGCCGAACACGCCGTTGGTGAAGAAGCCGAGCACCGGCAGCAGGCACAAAAACAGCGTCAGGCTGTCGAGCCAGGCGATGGCGACCTGATAGCAAACCACCACCGAGACCAGCGCGCCGATGAAGAACAGCACCGCGGTGCGCCGGCGGCTGGCGAGCCGCATGGTGATCCAGGGGATCACGAGGCAGCCGATCAGCGTGCCGACATTGGTGATGAGGCCGGAGATCGCTCCCATCTGCTGCGCGGCGGCGGGCGTCGAGCCCGCGGCGGTGAGCTTGGTGATGATCACCGTCGGCGCCCAGTAGTTCGACGACCACAGGCCGAAGATGATGCAGGACAGCAGCGCCGCGGCGGCCCAGGTGGTGCGCGCATTGGGTCGGGCAAACAACGCGGCGAAGGACGGCTTCGGCGCGCGGGCGTCGCGCTTCGGTTCGGGGATGCTGGTGCGCAGATAGGCGATCAGCAGCGCCGGCAGGATGCCGAGAAAGAACATGCCGCGCCAGCCGAGCGACGAGCCCGCGACCAGCGTGGCGAAGGCGGCAAGAAACAGCCCGGTCGGCGTCGCTGTATGCAGCCAGCCGGTCAGCTTGACCCGCGTCTCCTCCGGCACCGACTCGTGCAGCAGCGGCGTGCCCGCGGCCCATTCGCCGCCGATGCCGAAGCCGGCGATGAAGCGGAAGATCGCAAAGGTGACGATGCCGGTGGACATGCCGCACAGCGCTGTGAACACCGAATAGATCAGCACCGTCCAGCACATGATGCGGACCCGGCCGAACCGGTCGGCGGCAAAGCCCCACACCATCGAGGCCGCCCAGCCGAGCATGAAGATGGAAAACAGCAACCCGCCATAGAGGCCGATATTGGCGCGGCTGGCCTCGATGCCGCTGGCCGGCAACAGTTCGGTCAGCGCCCCGACCAGCACGTAGCCGTAGACCGCGCTGTCGAAGCCATCAAGCATCCAGCCGAACCAGGTGGCCCAGAAGATCTTGCCTGGCGACACCGATGACGCAGCGGACGCGTCGGCGACAGATGGGGCGTGGTTGCCCGTGATATCGGTCATGGCTCCTCCCGAGCGTCTTTTATTGTTGGGTGGAGTATGACGGCCTTCGCGGAAGGCAGTAGCGCCGCAAACGCGACGGAGGCATCCGCTTGCGGAATGACCGTGCGAGCCACGATTCCGCGATGCCCGCGATGTCGATGGCCGCCAGTGCGGCGCTTTAAGAAATCCCGCGAACCCGGCACCCCCTAGAATCTATCAAAGGTCACACTGCCGTGAGGGTGCGGTGCAGCAGGGAATAGGCTTTGGTTTCCGGATTGAAATAACAAGGACGCGATTAGAATGTCTCCAATCCGCCTCGGCCGTCATCTGCCGCGACATTGTTAGAAACAATCAAGCGCGCGGCGTCTGGACGCAGACGCAACCACCTCGGCATGTGATCGGCATCGGCCGCGCCGGTTGCGTGGTCTGTGTTGGGGGCGGCCATGATTTCACGACGACACATTCACGCACGCATGACGATGGCGGCACTGCTGTCGGTCAGTTCGCTGGCATTCGGCGTGGCGATGACCACCCGCGCGGACGCGCAAACCGCAGGGGCGTCGAACACGCAGCTGCCGGCGGCGCGCGTCAACGCCCCCGAAGAGACGCCGCGCCGCCGCCGCACGGCGCCGCGCATCGCGACCACGCCGACCGCCAGCCGCGTGGCGCGCCGCGCCCCGGCTCCTGTCGCGCCGCCGGCGCCTGCGGCGCGCGCGCTGACACAGGACGCCCGCACCGGCACCGTCGGCATCTATGCCAATTCGACGTCATCAGCGACCAAGACCAACACGCCGCTGCTCAACATCCCGCAGTCGCTGAACGTGATCACCAAGGACTATATCAAGGACCAGAGCTTTCCCGGGCTCACCGACGTGACGCGCTACGTGCCCGGCGTGGCCGTGCATCAGGGCGAAGGCAACCGCGACGAACTCGTGATCCGCGGCGTCGATTCCAGCGCCAATTTCTTCGTCAACGGTTTTCGCGACGACGTGCAGTATTTCCGCGACCTCTACAACGCGCAGAGCGTCGAGGTCCTGAAGGGCCCGAGCGCGCTGATCTTCGGCCGCGGCGCCGGCGGCGGCCTGGTCAATCGCACGCTGAAGGACGCCGACGGCACGCGGGTCTACGAGGCCACGCTGCAAGGCGGCTCCTACAGCGACCGCCGCATCACCCTGGATGCCGGACAGGCGGTGAACCCTGACATCGCGGTGCGCCTCAACGCCATGTATGAGGGCTCCGACACCTTCCGCCAATACGGCCAACTCGAGCGCTACGGCATCAATCCGACGGTGACGTGGAAGCCGAACGACACCACCTCGGTCAAACTCTCTTACGAATACTTCCATGACGAGCGCACCGCCGACCGCGGCAACCCCTCGCAGGCGCTGAGCAACACCGCGCCGTCCTCGACCCGCTTCAATCCGGCCGCGCCGTTTGCGCCCGGCGGCAACCTCACGGCCTATTTCGGCAGCCCGACGCTGAACACGGCGCATGTCGACGTGCAGACCGGCATGGCGGTGATCGACCACGATTTCGAGAACGGCCTGACGGTGCGCAACGGCACCATCTATTCGGATTTCAACCGCGGCTATACGAACATCTATCCCGGCAACGGTCCGCTGTCCGGCGCGGTCAACACCACCGACACCTCGTTCAACCGCGCCGCCTACCAGAACACGACGGACCGCGAGAACGTTTTCAACCAGACCGACTTCACCTACAAGACGGCGACCGGCCCGGTGCTGCACACGCTGACCTTCGGCACCGAATTTGGCCGCCAGACCGGCCTGTCGCTGCGCAACACCGGCTTCTTCCCAACCGCCGGCGGCGAACTCAGCAACACGGTGATCGCCAACCCGTTCGCCCCGACCTATTTCGGCCCGGTCACCTTCCAGCACATCGCCACCGACGCCTCCAGCAAGTACCGGCTCAACATCGCGTCTGGCTATGTGCAGGACCAGATCGAGGTGACGCGCTGGCTGCAGCTGATCGGCGGCGTGCGCTATGACAGCTTCGACCTCTCAGCGCTCGACCAGAACACCGGCATCCTGCGCAACCGCACCGACGAAAAGCTGTCGCCGCGCGCGGCGGT
>JBEVEC010000116.1:0-18148 GCA_040512975.1 Tardiphaga sp.
ACGCCCCGATCCGCGACGACGGCGAAGCCGGCGAATGGCAGGACTGGCTGGTCGACAATTCGCCGAACCAGGAAGTCATCATGGCCGAGCACGAAGAGCTCGACCATCGCCGCCAGGCGCTCAACGGCGCCATAGGCGTGCTCAACCCGCGTGAGCGGCGCATCTTCGAGGCCCGTCGCCTCGCCGATGAACCGATGACGCTGGAAGATCTCGCCAGCGAGTTTGGCGTGTCGCGCGAGCGCGTGCGTCAGATCGAGGTTCGTGCCTTCGAGAAGGTGCAGACAGCGGTGAAGGGCACGATCGCAAGGGCCGAGGCGGCAACGCTGGAAGCTGCGCACTGAGCGGCTTGGCGACAGGCAAGTGACACAAAAAGCCGGCGGCAACGCCGGCTTTTTTGTTGTCTTCAAGATGGGCCGGGGGGAGCCACAAACGCCGAGCCCGCGGCACCTCTCTCCCTTCCTGAACGCACTTCGCGCATTCAATTCACCGTCTCTCAGAGGCGGGAAGGGGAAGAAAGAGGAGCGCGCCGCTCCTTAGTAATAATCCCGAAACGCCTCCGCGAGACTATCCGGCTGCCAGTCGACCGCATCCGATGCGATCGGATCATCGGCCAGCAGCGCACTCGCCTGGGTCTTGTAGTCTGGCGACACATAGTCCTGCTGCGGCAGGCCGCTGCGGAGGAGGTGCTGGTAGTTGAGATAGTTGTCGCGGTTGCCGACGAAGGTGCAAGCGCACGCCACGGGATCGGCGAACAGGTAGCGCGGGCCGTTCGGCGTGTTGTGCACGACGAAACGATGTGGTGGCAGCTTTTGCAGCGCGACCTTGCCCGCGGCGTCATTGGCGAAGCGCGCCTTGAAGCCGGCTGTCTCCATGTCGAAGCCGAGCTTCTGCAGGAACGGTGCGCTCGGCACCTCGCGCGCGACCAGCAGCGTGACGTCGAGCAGTGCGAGCGCGGCGATGGCCGTGAATGCGATGCCGCGCCAGCGTGTCGGCGAAACATCCGCCATCGACCGAACCGCCTGCATGAAGCTCTCCACCGAATTTGCGCAACATATCGTGCGTGGTTAACGGGCAACGTAACGCTGCATGTCTGCAGTATCACCGCACCGCGCCCGCCGGGCGCGATGCCGGTTAACAAAGCGTCACGCCGCGGAGACACGCCAGATGCAATCGCCGACGTCGTCCGCCACCAGCAACGAGCCATCGGGACCGAGGGTCACGCCCACCGGTCGCCCGTACGACTCCTTCTCATCGGGCGCCAGAAAGCCCGACAGGATGTCGCGCGGCGGACCCGACGGCAGGCCGTTCTCGAACGGGATGAACACGACTTTATAGCCGCTCAGCGTCGAGCGATTCCACGAGCCGTGCTGGCCGATCACCATGCCGTCCGGAAAGCCGGGCAGGGTGCCGGCGGGCAACCAGCACAGGCCGAGCGAGGCGGTGTGGCCGCCGAGCGCGTAGTCCGGCGTGATCGCCTTGGCCACCATGGCCGCATCCTGCGGCACGCGGTCGTCCACCGTCTGTCCCCAGTAGCAATAAGGCCAGCCGTAGAAGCCGCCGTCGCGCACCGAGGTGAGGTAGTCCGGCGGCGTCTCGTCGCCGAGGCCGTCGCGCTCGTTGACCACCGTCCACAGCGCGCCGGTGGTCGGCTCCCAGGCGAGACCGACCGGATTGCGCAGCCCGGCGGCGAAGATCCTGTAGTCGCCGCTGGCGACGTCGAACTCGTAGACCGCGGCGCGACCTTCCTCGACCTCGAAGCCGCTGTCGGCGATGTTGCTCAGCGAGCCGACGCCGATATAGAGCTTGGTACCGTCGGGGTTCGGCAGGATGCTGCGTGTCCAGTGCCCGCCGGCCTTGAAGGTGGTGAGCTTCCTGCCCGGCGCGGTGATGCTGTCGGCGCCCGCGACATAAGGAAACGCCACGATGCCGTCGGTGTTGCCGACATAGAAAGTGTCGCCGAGCAGCGTCATGCCGAACGGCTGGTTCAGCCCCTGCATGAACACCTGCTGCGTTTCAGCGACGCCGTCGCCGTCGCGATCGCGCAGCAGCGTGATGCGGTTGGCGCTGGTGCCGAGCGCCGCGGCGCGCCGCATCGTCGCCTGCATCGCATAGCCGAAGACGTTGCGCACAGGACCCGCAACCTGCGAGGCCTCGGCCACCAGCACGTCGCCGTTCGGCAGCACGTCGATCCAGCGCGGATGCTGCAGGCCGGTGGCGAAGGCATTGACCTTGAGCCCGGGCGCCACCGTCGGCTTGTGCCCGTTGGACCATCCGCGCGCGGTCGGCATCTTCAGGGTCATGATGGTGCCCTGCGGTTTCGCCGCGGGCACGGTCGGCGAAGCGCCCCAGGCCGGCGCGTGCGACGGATCCTGCAGCTTGCGCCATTGCAGGGCCGCGCCGCCGATCACGGCGACGACGCGCGCGAAGATGCTCGACATAGTCATGTAGTTATCCCCTCTGAACGGGCGCACACTAGCCGAGGCCCGCGCGTGTTCCTATCGCCCCTGCGACATGTCGACATGTTGCTATCGCCGATGTCGCATGCCGCCATGCGGGCTACCCGCGAGATCGTCGGTGCCGCACGGGACGCGCGACGACCTGGTCGGATCACGGCCGCATGCGGCCCCTGAAAACCCGAAGGTCTGTGCAGATTGCATAGCTAGTTCGGTGAGCGATTCGACGGGCCTTGCGCCATCCCAAACCATGAGATCCGCCTGTAAATCCCCGGTTTACCGCCCCAAATGGCCAACTGCGCCTTGCGTTTTGGGCTTCGATGGGTTTAAAGCACCGCAACTTCACCAGAGGGCATGAACGAGGGCGCGCCGCACGGCGGTGCCGCGTTCCAAGCGGGAAGATGCGCGTTGCGCGCGCCCGGTGCCTGTTCCGACTTTCTCCAGACAAAGGGTTTCACCATGGCCAAGATGACCAAGAATCAGCTGATCGATGCGATCGCCGAAGGCACGCAGATTTCCAAGGGCGACGTCAAAGCTGTGCTCGAGCATCTGTCGACCGTGGGCTACAAGGAGCTTAACGAAGGCGGTGAGTTCGTGATCCCTGGCTTCGTCAAGATGTCCGTCGTCAACAAGCCCGCGACCGAAGCCCGCAGCGGCATCAATCCCTTCACCAAAGAGCCGATGGAATTCGCCGCCAAGCCGGCCAGCAAGTCGGTGAAGGCCTCGCCGCTGAAGGTCGTCAAGGACGCTGTTTAAGCTGCAGCGCCGGCCGCTGCGGCGGCCCCTTCCTTCTCTCCTTGTGGGAGAAAGTGCCTTCGCGCCGCGAAGGCGTATGAGGGGTACCGCAGGGTTTGTATCCGTTGCTACCCCTTACCCGTCTCGGCCGCACGGCGTGCGTTCGATGCACCTTCTCCCACAAGGGAGAGGGAAGAGGCGCAACGGATTGGATCGTTTAAGAAAGCCGGCGGTAACGCCGGCTTTTTTGTTGGGACGTTGCAGCTCTTTCAGCGCACGGAATACTGGGTCGCCCGGTCAAGCCGGGCGATGACGTTTGATGGTGTCGTTTGCTATCACCCCAGCAACCCCATCGCCCGCGCGCGCTCGAGTGCACCGGTGCGTTTGCGGATGCCGATCTTGTTGAAGATCTGCTGCATGTACCATTTGACGGAGCCTTCCGTCATGCCGATGCGCCGTGCGATCTCGCTGTTCTGCAGTCCGGCATTGGCCATCTGCAGAATCTCGATCTGGGTCTTGCTCAGCGGCCCCGACGCCACGCCGTCATCGCGCCGCGCATCGTGCGTAAGCGCGGCGGCGCTGCCGTCCGATGCGGCCGACAGCAGCGTCGTCACAAACGCATCGGTCGGGCCGGTCCGGATCGCCGACGCCTCGACCTGATCCTGCAGCAGCCGGATGATCGGCTCGCCTTCGTCGAGGAAGCTGCGGATGTAACCACCGGGCAGAGCGTGATCCAGCGCGCTGCGCAATTCGCGCTGGGCGCGGGCGGCGTGGCCTTGCGCCAGATAGGCGCGCGCGAGCAGAATTTCCCACCGCATTGTCGAGCGCACCGCACCGGCTTTGGCCGTGAAGCGTTTCCACGCCTGCGCCGTGGTGATGGCGGGGCCGAGCGCGCCGCGCGCCAGCATCAGGCGAAACCACGACACCGCGCGGATCTCGTCGCGCGTGGTGCAGCCGCGGCCGGGCAGTACGTCGTCAGCGTCGCACAGCAGATTTTCCTGACGACCGATCTCCAGCCCGCGCGGCAGCTGCCCGCAACCCAGCAGCAGGCGGATGCGTTCGCCGACCACGCTGCGGCGCAGACGCTCCAGCGCGCGGTGCTCGGCCAGCGCCATGCCCTCGTCGAGCCAGCGATGCGCGCCGTCGATGTCGCCCGCCAGCCAGCGCAGCCTGGCGCCGATGGTGAAGGAGGCGACATATTGATCGATGAAGCCGACCAGTGGCGCGGCATGATGCTGGTCGATCAGCGCGGCGCTGCGCGCGGTCCGATTGCGTTCATAATGGATTTCGGCCAACAGCAGCGCAGGGACCGCCGCCATCCAGTCGACGCCGTCGAGGCCCGCGGCGATCGCCGCGGCTTCCTCCAGCCGGCGCTCGCCGGTGGCGAGATCGCCGCGCAACACATGGGTCGGCCCGAGCGCCGCGAGATGCCACACCATGCCGAGCGGACGTTCGCCGAGGGTAAACTCGCGCAGGCCGGCGGCTTCGAGTCCGGCCGCGTCGGTGAAGTCGAATTGCTCGCGCCGCGCATAGAGCAGCGAGCCGTAGATCGTGCCGCGGGTGTAGTGGTCGAAGTGATCGGCACGCCGCAGCAGCTCGAGGCATTGACGGCCGGCCGCGGCCTGGTCGTCCTCATATTGCGACATCAGCATGCGGCTGTGCCGGACGAGGTCACCGACTTCGTCGGAGCCGTCCTTCGCCGACGTGGTGTCGGCGAGATGCAGCAGATCCTCCACCAGTCCGAACCGCCAGTCGGTGGAGGCACCGCGCGCCGCGAACACCGCGATGCGCGGATGCTGCCGCAGCACGTCCTCCGGCAGCTTCAGCGCCATCGCCGTCACCTGCGGTCCGTGGCCGGACATGCAGCCGCGCTTGGCGTAACGCTCGAGCAGCGCGGCGGCCTCGGTCCAGGCTTCCGCCAGCGTCGCGCAGGCAAAGGCCTCGGGCAGGCGGTCGTGGCGCTCGAACCAGGCGGTCGCACGCACGGCGATGGCGCGGGCCGGCGCGCGTCCCGACCGCATCAGTTCGGCCTGCAGGAATTGGGCGAACAGCGGATGCAACACGTAGTCGCCGCGGCAGCCGTCGCGGACTTCAATGAAGGCGCCGGCGTCGATGAGTTCGTCAAGCCGCGCCGCGCCGTCGTCGCGCCCGAGCGCGTCGTCGCAAACGTCGGCGTTGAGGACGCCGAGGCCGGAGACGGCCGTGAGGAATCGCCGGGTGGGCACGGGAAGCGGACGCAGCACTTCCTCGGCGAAGAAATCGTCCATCAAGCCGGACCCGCGCTGCATCTCCTTCAACGTCGCCGCGACCCCGATCGCCGCCATGCGGCGCAGATACGCGGCAACGGCGGTCGGCCAGCCCGCGGTCGCGCGCAGCAAGTCGTCGCGCGCGCCGCTGCCGATGTCCCGATGCAACGCGCCATCGGCGAGCGACTGCAGCTCGGCCGGCGAAAAGCGCAAATGGCCGGCATCGATGTCGCTGACATGCCCCTGCAGGCGCGCGCGGGCCAGCGCGAGGCCGAGCGGGCGGCGAGTCGCGAGCACCAGCGCATGACCGTCGACGTCACCGTGCAGGAAAAACGCGGCCAAGTTGCGCGCGACGTCATGGGGCAGCAGATGGGTGTCATCGATCGTCACGACAGCGCGGCCGCGGGTGTCGAGCCAGGTGCGGATGAAGCCGGCGAGAGAGCCGTGGTCGCCGACCGGCATTACGCGGCTTGTGGCGTCGCTGGCGGTGGCATGGCCGGGATGCAGGCTGACCTGCAGCGCGGGAATGCGCGCCGCCGCCAGTTCACCCGCCCATTGCGCCAGCAGGCTGGATTTTCCGAAACCGGCGGGCGCCTTGACCATGGTGAGCGGCGGCAGCGCTGCAGTCAACGGCAGCGACAGGCGCGGACGCGGAATGAGGGCGGGTGGCGCGCGGTGTGCCGACCAATGCGGCAGCGGATCGTTGGCCGGCAGCACCACGGCCGGCGTGCGGTCCGGCCAAACGCAGAATTCTGAAAGGTCTTCAACGATGTAGTCGGTCATCCACAAGGCCCTACTGATGGCTCCGCGTTGCAAGCATGATGCCATGCGCCGCTCGAAGCTGTCCGCTTTCGCGGGTGGTGACACAACTTGTTCCACCTCTCACGGGCCGCCGCACTATCTTTCGATAGGTGACGGCCGACGGCCACGTCCCCTAGCTTCCGGTCAGGTTTTTGCATTGGCTGGCATCGCGGGGGATTCATGGCATCGGTACTCGATCGGACGAAGCAGGCGCTGGACGGCTTTGAACGTCAGGAAATTGCCATCAACGGCATCACCACGGTGGTCTACAGCGCTGGAACCGGCGCGCCGCTGGTCTATCTGCACGGATCCGGGACCTTCACCGGCTTCGGCTTTGCCCGCCAGTGGATGAAGACCCATCGCGTCATCATTCCCTACCATCCGGGCTACGGCGAATCCGCCGACGACGGCCGCATCGATTCGATCAACGACTATGTGCTGCACTACCTCGATTTGTTCGATGCGCTCGGCTTCGATCGCCTCAGCCTGGTCGGCTCCTCGCTGGGCGGCTGGATCGCGGCGGAGATCGCGGTCGTGCAGCCGCAGCGGATCGCCAGGCTGGTGCTGGTGTCGCCGGGCGGGCTCGTTTCAAAGGAGGCGCCGTCCACCGATCTGTTCAGCGTGCCGCCCAAGGAGCTGCCGGGCTACCTTGTCGCCGATCCCGCGATCCTGACGCCGTTCATGCCGGACGGGCATGACATCGACTTCCTGACCCTGCGCTACCGCGAGACCACCTCGTCGGCCCGCCTGACCTGGGAGCGCCCGGGCAATGCCAAGCTGGCGCAGTGGCTACATCGCATTTCCGCCGACACGCTGCTCCTGTGGGGCGAGGGCGACCGCGTCAAGCCGCTGGCGCAGGCCGATGTGTGGCTGCGTTTGCTCCCCAACGCCCGGCTCGAAGTGATGAAGGGCGTCGGCCACCTGCCACTCGACGAGCAGCCCGCCGCCGCCGACATCATCCTGAAATATCTCAGCGAGGCCCCGGCTGCTGCCACGGCGACCGTCGCCGCCTGACCCGACCATCCGCCGCCACAACGGACCTGTAACGAGGGATATCATGCCCATTCTTCTCAACACCGAATTCCTGGCCTGGCATTTCATGCCGTATTACGACCTGCCGGAAAACATCGACGACTACGAGTCGCTGTGGGTCGACTTCCCAAACAAGCATTTCGACCCCAAAAAGGGTCATGACTACTACCAGCGCTATCTGTCGGAGCTCGTGCTGGCCGACAAGCTCGGCTTCGATGGCGTCTGCATCAACGAGCATCACAACACGCCCTACAGCCTGATGCCGGTGCCGAGCATCCTCGCCGGCGCGCTGATCCCGCAGACCAAAGGCAAGATCTGCGTGATGGGCACGCCCGCCGGCCTTGACCAGCCGCATCGCCTCGCCGAGACCTATGCGATGCTCGACGTCATGTCGGGCGGCCGCATGGAGTTCGCGTTTCCGCTCGGCACGCCGATGGAATACTGGGCCAGCAACGTCAATCCGGTCACCGCGCGCGAGCGTCAGCGCGAGGCGCTGGAAGTGATCATGAAGGCGTGGACGCAGGACGGCCCGGTGCAGCACGCCGGCCAGTTCTACAATTATCGCTACCTGAACATCTGGCCGCGGCCCTATCAGCAGCCGCATCCGCCGGTCTATCTGGTGGGCTCGGGCAGCCCCGGCACCATCGAGCTCGCCGCCGAAATGGGGTTTGGCTACTCCTCGACCTTCAGCCCGATCGCGTCGCAGCTCGCCGCGCAGAAGACGCTGAAGGAGCGCGCGGCGCATTACGGCCACACCATCAAGCCGCATCAAGTGCCGATCGTCTGCATGTGCTACATCGGCGATGACGACGAGAGCGCGCTGGCCGAGATGGAGCCGCATGTGCGCTACTTCTTCACCACGCTGACCCGCGCCGGCCGCTTCATCGATGCGCCGGGCTATCTGTCGCTGGAGGAATTCCAGAAGCGCAACGGCCGCATGCTCCCTTCGAGCCACGGCGGCGCGTTCGACTGGACCCAGATCCGCCAGCAATTCCGCGTCGTCGCCGGCACCGCCAAGACGGTGGCCGACTCAATCGAGAAGTGGGCGGAGGAGGCGCAGACCAGCCGCATCATCTTCCAGATCCACCGCGGAAACATGCCGCACTGGAAGGTCGTGCGCACCATCACCGGCCTCGCCAACGAGGTGATCCCGATGCTGAAGGAGCGTCGCCGCCTGGCCGAAGCCGAACTCTCGGTCGCCGCCGAATAGCTGGAAACAGGGACCATCCTCATGATCATGACCCCCGGAATCACCGACGCCGCATCCAGCGTGCAGGACATCACCTGGAACATCCTCGGCCAGATCTATGTGCCGAAACAACTGTCCGCGAATTCGCTGTCGTGGCATGCGACGTTTCCTCCGGACACTTTCGTGCCGCCGCACGTGCATCCGACCCAGGATGAGTTCGTCTATATGCTGGAAGGCACGCTCGACTTCTGGCTCGACGGCAAGGAAGGGCAGGCCAGGCCAGGCGATCTCGCGCGGATGCCGCAGGGCATTCCGCACGGCATCTTCAACAAGTCCGGCCAGGCGGTGAAATGCCTGTTCTGGGTGTCGCCGACGCGAAAACTGTTCGAGCTGTTCCAGGCGATCCACAACGTGCCGGACCCCGCCGAAGTCGTGCGCCTCGCTTCGTTGCACGAGGTTGACTTCCTGCTGCCGCCCGGCGCCTGAGCGAACAGCATCATGAACATGCCCTATGAAAGATCGGCCGCGCCATTGATCGTCGGCATCGGCGGCACCCATCGGCCGAATTCATCGTCCGAGCTCGCGGTGCGCTACGCGCTCGCCAAGGCGATCATGCTTGGCGCCCGCGTGCAGATGTTCGACGGTCCGTCGCTGTCTTTTCCGCTTTATAATCCCGCGGAGCCGGAGCGCGATCCGCGCGCGGCGGCCCTTGTCGATGCCTTGCGCGCGGCCGACGGCGTCATCGTCGCGGCACCCGCCTATCACGGCGGCATTTCCGGCCTGATCAAGAATGCGCTCGATTATACCGAGGACATGCGCGACGACGATCGCCCGTATTTCGATGCGCGCGCCGTTGGCGCCATTGCCTGCGCCGGCGGCTGGCAGGCGGCGGGTGCCACCCTGTCGGCATTGCGGTCGGTGGTGCATGCGCTGCGCGGCTGGAACACGCCGATGGGCGTCATGATCAACACGACGGAACGCGTCTTCGATGGCGACGGCTGCCTCGATCCCGACGTCGATCGTAATATTTCCATCATGGCACATCAGGTCGTGCAGTTCGCCCTCGCGACGCATCCGACGAGCCTCGCCGCCATACCCCTGCGCTAACGGCGGCTGCGCCCGCAGGGCGTGGCTTTCATTGACGGGCTGTTCGTGTTTGAGTCCCGCGACTTGGACATCACAAACATCCCCGGATACCCGTGCCCAACAATTCCTTGCCGCTTCCTCCCACGCAAGCGGAGCCTTCCGCCGCGGCCGGCCGCCGCCGCGAGGTCCTCACCGCGCTTCTGGTCGCCACCGCGTTCTTCATGGAGAACCTCGACGGCACCATCATCACCACAGCGGTGCCGTCGATGGCGCGCGATTTTGGCATCGCGCCGGTCGATCTCAATCTCGGCGTCAGCGCC
Source organism: Tardiphaga sp. (assembly GCA_040512975.1). Classification (GTDB taxonomy): domain Bacteria; phylum Pseudomonadota; class Alphaproteobacteria; order Rhizobiales; family Xanthobacteraceae; genus Tardiphaga. The sequence goes on from JBEVEC010000116.1 coordinate 9,863, forward strand.
TACCTGCTGACCCTCGGCATTCTGATTCCGATCAGCGGCTGGGTTGCCGACCGGTTCGGCGCGCGCCGCATCTTCTCGCTTGCCGTGGTGATCTTCACGCTGGCCTCGCTCGCCTGCGGCTTCAGCAATGATCTGTGGAGCTTCATCGCGCTGCGCGTGCTGCAGGGTGCGGGCGGCGCCATGATGGTGCCGGTAGGTCGCCTCGTGGTGTTGCGCACGACGCCGAAGGAACGCCTGATCAACGCCATCGCCATTTTGACCTGGCCGGCACTGGTGGCGCCGATCCTCGGGCCCGCGCTCGGCGGCTTCATCACCACCTATGCCTCGTGGCGCTGGATCTTCTATCTCAATCTGCCGATCGGCGTGCTGGCACTGGGCGCCGCCTGGTGGCTGCTGCCGCCGGAGCGAAGCCACGAGAACCGGCCGTTCGACTGGCCGGGCTTCGTGCTGATCGGCAGCGGTCTGTTCTGCACGTTGTGGGCCTCCGAGATCGCCAGCCGGCCCGACATGCGGTGGCATGTGGTCGCTCTCTTTCTCGTGCCCGGGGCGCTGCTGCTCGCCGCTGGCGGCTGGCATCTGATGCGTGCCGCGCATCCGATGCTGGCGGTGTCGGCGCTCAGGCTGAAGACCTTCTCGGTGACCATCTGGGGCGGCTCGCTGTTCCGGATGTCGATCGGATCGCTGCCGTTCCTGTTGCCGCTGCTGTTTCAGGTCGGCTTCGGCTATGACGCTTTCCACGCCGGGCTGCTGATGGTCGCGGTGTTTGCCGGCAATCTCCTGATGAAGCCGTTCACCACATCGGTGCTGCGTCGCTTCGGCTTCCGCACCACCCTGATCGGCAACGGCATCCTGAATGCGCTGTCCGTCGGCGCTTGCGCGTTGTTCACGCCGGACACGCCGGTCGTCGTGATTGCGGCGCTGCTGTTCGTCGGCGGCATGTTCCGGTCGATGCAGTTCACCGCGCTTAACACCATTGCCTTTGCCGACGTGCCGCAGCCGCAGATGAGCGGCGCCAACACGCTGTTCTCCACCGCGTTCCAGCTGGCGCTCGGCCTCGGCATCGCCGTCGGCGCGCTGGCGATCCGGCTCGGCGAGTGGCTGGTCCCGAAACTGGGATGGGAACACGTCGCAGCCGGACCGTATCGCCTGGCCTTCGTATTCGTGGCGCTCATTGCCGTGGTAGGGCTGATCGACAACGTGAAACTCGCCACGGACGCCGGCGACAGCGTCGCCCGCCCGAACCGCAAGGCGCCGGCGCAAGGATAGTTGGCCGGCCAAGTCGTCCCCGCGAACGCGGGCACTCATAACCTCTGAGGCTCAGGGTTGAATGCCGACGTCGACCTCGTCGAATAGATAGCAAGTCCTCGCCGTATGGGTCCCCGCGTTCGCGGGGATGACGCGTGCGCGTTATTCATAAACCCATTCTAATCTTCGCCGCCGCCACAATTCGCCCCTCTCGCTTATGTTACGGCACATCTATTCCGGTTTTCGCGCGTTGTTTTGTTGTGAGCACGCCGATGGCGGGAACATGGGGCAGGATCTTGCGATGAAAACGATGTGTGCCGTGGTGGCGGCCAGCCTGCTTGTGACGTCGCCTCTGCTGGCTGGCGGCATCGATCAGATGGCGGATAACCTGCAGATCAGCTGCGCCAATCATTTTCGCACCAAACCGAACCGGCCGACGGTCGAGTCGGCCAAATTCTGCACCTGCTTCTCCGAGGAATTCATTTCGGCTTTCTCGCTGCGCCAGGATGATTTGGCCTCCGGCATCCTGACCCCGGAAATCCAGCAGCAATTCGCGCGCTCGGCGGATGCGTGTGGCCGCGAACTGCCGCCACAGGTCGCGCGTGCGGGCAGAGCGTGGGCGATGGACTCCGATTAGTCGCCAGAAAACGTGGGCTGAATCGCCGGTCTCGCCGGAGTTCTGGCCGACCGACTCACTGTCGCCGCATTTGCCTTCGACGTTGGGCCGTCAGCGCGGTGGGGGACATGGCGCTGGCGTCGGGGATGTCCATTGATTAAATCTGGCTTCAAAGCGCCGTTCGCGCCGCGTTTGCCCGTGGCCGGTTGCAAAACCGATCGTCTTCGGGAAAAAGGGTCAACCTTTGAGGCGGTTTCGATTGCTGTCGCCCATATTCTTGCCGTGGTGGCGATGATGGTCATCGCCACTATGGTCATCTGTGTGAGATAAATTTCGTGCGTATGTTCTTGATTGGGCTTGTTCTGTCGATCGCTGCCCAGCCGGCTTTCGCCCAGAAGGTGCTGACCTCCGAACCGCTGATGATGGATCCCTATGCGACGGTGTTCGTCGATAACGGGTCCTGTTCGGCGGGCAAGGTGCTCAAGGTGCACGGCGCGCCCATCAACCAGCGTCGCAAGAAGAGCTGCGTGCCGCTCAGCGACGTCCACGGTCTCAAGGACAAATAGGCGCGCGAGTTCTGCCGCTGTCGGAGACAGGCGCCTCAGCCGCCGAGCTGTTGAAAGCCGGAGCAAGCGACCAAATCTGCCGCCGTGCCCCTGACAAGCGCGGGCGGCATTGATAGGGTGCGCCCGCCCGCGCATCCGTCGGGCCAGGCTCACGGGGATAGCCGACGTGGAACACGAGACAGCCGCCCGCCCAATCGCCATGCCGGGCGGGCTCGCGGCATCCTATGTCAACATGCCCGACGCCGAGGCCGTCGACCTGGCGCGCACGCGTTTCGGCATCCACGGCCGCCCGACGCGCTTTGCCACCGAAAAGGACGACACGTTCCGGATCGCGCCGGACTCAGGTCCGCGCTTCATTCTCAAGGTCGCCAATCCCACCGAGAATGTCGCCGAGATCGATCTTCAGGTGGCGGTGCTCGACCACGTGGCAGCGCGTGCGCCCGATCTGCCGGTACCGCGCGTGATCCCCAATGAGGCAGGCGAGCGGCACTTCCAGATCGTCGACCGCGCCGGGCAGCGCCGCCAGCTGCGGATGATGTCCTATCTCGAGGGAGCGCCGCTGAGCGAGGTGCCTTCGACCGCGCAGGGCCGCGAAGAGATTGGCCGGCTGTTGGCGCAACTGCGCCTGGCGCTCGCCGATTTCAGCCATCCCGAAGACCGCCGCGTGGTGCCGTGGGACGTCAAGAACCTGCCGTCGCTGGCGCCGCTGCTGGCCGGGATCGCCGATACCGGCTGGCGCAACAAGCTCGACCAGGTGCTGCAGCGTTTTGCCGCCATCGAGGGCCGGCTGGCACGCTGCCGTGCCCAGGTGCTGCACAATGATTTCACGCGCTCGAATGTGGTGGTCGATGCGGAGCTGCCGCGTTTCGTGTCCGGCATCATCGATTTCGGCGACACCGTGCGCACGGCGATCGCCATCGACGTCTCCACCGCGATGCTCAACCAGTTGCCCGACAAGATGGGCGGCGACGTCTTTGCCCATGGCCGCGATCTGTTGCGTGGCTATCTGGCGGTCGCCGACCTCACCGCCGACGAACTCGCGCTGGTACCGTCGCTGATCCTGGCGCGGCTCACCACGCGCATCCTGCTGTCGACGGCGATGGCCAGCCGCGTGCCGTCGGTGGCGGCTTACGTGTTGCGCAACAACGAAATGACATGGGGCCAGATCGACTGGTTTCTCGATCGCAGCCCCGATGCGCTCGACGGCCTGCTCATCGATCTCGCGCCCTAGATCGCATTCACCAATTGGGTTTCACAGGAGTTTATCATGTCCGTCATCAGCGCCCCGCGCGGTAAGATGGTCAACGCCTTCGATCCGACGACGGCCACCGGTCTCACGCCGGAGAGCCGCAAGCTGGTCGAGCGCCGCACCGCATTGCTGGGGCCGGCCTATCGCTTGTTTTACAGCGACCCGGTCGAGGTCGCCCGCGCCAAGGGCGTGCTGCTCTATGACAGCCAGGGCCACGAATATCTCGACGCCTACAACAATGTGGTGTCGGTCGGTCACTGCCATCCGCGTGTGGTCGAGGCGATCACGCAGCAGGCGCAGACCATCTGCACCCATACGCGCTACATCCAGAAGGGCATTCTCGATTACGCCGAGCAACTGCTCGCGACCTTCGACGGTCCGGCGCGCCACGTGATGTTCACCTGCACCGGCTCGGAGGCCAACGACCTCGCCGTGCGCATGGCCAAGCATCACACCGGCAACCAGGGCGTCATCATCACCGAGGAAGCCTATCACGGCAATTCCGAACTCACCGCCGGCTTCTCGCCGTCGCTCGGCCCGTATTCGCCCCTCGGCACTTTTGTGCGCCGCGTGCCCGCACCGGACAGCTACCGCATCGCGCCTGACAAGATCGGCGCCTGGATGGCCGAGAAGGTGTCGGAAGCGATCGTCGACCTGCAGCGCCGCGGCGCCGGCGTTGCGGCTTTCATTGCGGATTCGATGTTCTCGTCCGACGGCATTTTCGCGCATCCGACCGACGTGCTGCAGCCGGTGCTCGACGTCGTGCACAAGGCCGGCGGCGTGTTCATCGCCGACGAAGTGCAGTCCGGCTTCGGCCGCAGCGGTGAGAAGCTGTGGGGCTATCAGCGCCACGGCATCACGCCGGATATCATCACCATGGGCAAGCCGATGGGCAACGGCTATCCCGTCGCCGCCGCGGCAATGCTGCCGGAGATCGTCGAAAAATTCGGCCGCGACAACCGCTACTTCAACACCTTCGGCGGCAACACCGTGGCCATGGCCGCGGCGCAGGCGGTGCTCGACATCATTCGCGACGAGAAGCTGGTGGAGAATTCGCTGCGCGTCGGCAGGATTTTGCGCGACGGTTTTGCGGCCATGGCGAAAAAGCACGAGGCGATCGGCGATGTCCGCGGCTCCGGCCTTTATGTCGGCATCGAGCTCGTCAAGGACCGCGCCAGCAAGGCGCCCGACGCCGCCGCCGCGGCGGCGGTGGTCAACGGCCTGCGCGGGCGCCGCGTGCTGATCTCGGCGACCGGGCCGCAGGCGAATGTGCTCAAGATCCGCCCGCCGCTGGTCTTTACCGAAGCCCATGCCGACCGTCTGCTGAGCGAGACCGAAGCTGTGATGGAGACGCTGTAAATGACGCGCGCCAACGCCATCGCGCGCGTCAATGCCGCGTTTAAGTCCGGTGACTTCATCGCCACCCTCGACCGCATGGTCGGCTACAAGACCGAGAGCCAGAGCACGGCCCGGGCCGAAGATTTGCAGGCCTATCTCACGGATGAACTGACCCCGGCGCTGACGTCGCTCGGCTTCACCACCAGCATCATTCCGTCGCCCACCGGGCGCGGCCCCTATCTGCTGGCGGATTACCGCGAGGACGCGGCTTTGCCGACCGTGCTGATCTATGGCCATGGCGACGTCGTGCCGGGGATGGAAGGCGAGTGGCGCGACGGGCTCGATCCGTGGCGCTGCACCACCGTCGGCGAGCGCGTCTATGGCCGCGGCACCGCCGACAACAAGGGCCAGCACGCCATCAACATCGCCGCGTTGCGCGCGGTGCACGAAACCCGCGGCGGCAAGCTCGGCTTCAATGCCAAATTCATTATCGAGATGGGCGAGGAGATCGGCTCGCCCGATCTCGGCCAGGTCTGCGAAGCGCATCGCGATGCGCTGAAAGCGGATCTGTTTCTGGCCTCCGACGGCCCGCGGCTGTCGGCGGAGCGGCCGACGATCTTTCTCGGTTGCCGCGGCGGTCGACGCATCCATCTCGACATCGAACTGCGCGACGGCGCGCATCACTCCGGCAACTGGGGCGGGCTGCTGGCTAATCCGGCGACCATCCTGGCATCGGCGATCGCGACGTTGGTCGACGCGCACGGCCGCATCCTGCTCGATGCCTTGAAGCCGCCCCGCATCACCAACCAGATCCGCGCCGCGCTTGCCGACGTGGTGGTGGCGCCGACGGCGGACGAGCCGGCGATTTCCGACAACTGGGGCGAGAACGGGCTGTCGCCCGCCGAGCGGCTCTATGCGTGGAATACGCTGGAGGTGCTGGCGATCAATGCCGGCAACGTTGCCAACCCCGCCAATGCCATCCCGGGCAAAGCCAGTGCGGTGCTGCAACTCCGCTTCGTCGTCGGCACCGACATCGAGAATGTCGTGCCGGCCATCGAGGCACATCTTGCGGCCAACGGTTTCGGCGCGATCAAGGTGAGCCAGGCGCAGTATTTCTCCGCATCACGCACCGACATCGACAATCCCTGGGTCGGCTGGGCCGTGGAGTCCGTGCGCGAGACGACGGGCAGGGCGCCCGCGCTGCTGCCCAATTTCGGCGGCTCGCTGCCGAACGACGTGTTTGCGGACATTCTTAGCCTGCCCACGATCTGGGTGCCGCATTCCTATCCCGGCTGTTCGCAGCACGCGCCGGATGAACACATCCTGCTGCCGGTGACGGAAGAGGCGCTGAACATCATGGCGGGGCTGTTCTGGGATCTGGGGGAAAAGCCGGTGACGGCTTAAAGCCACACCAACACCTGTCATCGCCCGGACGAACGCGCACTTGCGCGTTTGGACCGGGCGACCCAGTATTCCAGGGCGCTGTTGTTAAACACTGACGCCCTGCAATACTGGGTCACCCGCTTTCGCGGGTGATGACGGTCTTTGATGACGCGGCTCTGTACGTCATCGCCACCGTCCGCCGCTCACCGGCCCTTCAGCCGCGGATTGAGCGCGTCGTTGAGGCCCTGGCCGACCAGCGATACCGAGAGCACCGTCAGCAGGATCGCGATGCCGGGGATCGCCGAAACGTACCACTGCACGCGCAGCACGTCGCGGCCGAGGCCGATCAGGTTTCCCCACGACGCCACGTTGGGATCGGACAGCCGCAGGAAGGCCAGCGCACTTTCAAGCAGGATGGCCAGCGCCATCACCACGCTGGCATAGACGATCACCGGCGGCAGCGCGTTGGGCAGGATTTCGCCGAGGATCAGCCGGATGTCCTTCAGGCCGACCGCGCGGGCGGCCAGCACGAATTCGCGGTTGCGCAGCGACAGAAATTCCGCGCGGGTCAGCCGCGCCGGCGCCGGCCACGACACGATGCCGACGGCGATGGTCACGGTGGTCAGCGTCGAGCCGAACACCGCGACAAGCACCAGCAGCAGCACGAAATTCGGCAGCGTCTGGAAGGCCTCGGTGATGCGCATCAGGATGTTGTCGGTCCAGCCGCCGTAATAGCCGGCGAAGGCGCCGATCAGCACGCCGATGACGACAGCGATCAAAGTGGCGACGCCGCCGATGAGCAGCGAGATGCGCGCGCCGTAGAAGATCTGTGCGGCAATGTCGCGGCCGGAATTGTCGGTGCCGAGCAGGAAGCGCGGATTGGCGAACGGCCAGATCAGCGGCCGTCCCGCCAGCGCCAGGGGATCGCGCGGATAGAGCCAGGAGGCACTGAGCGCCATGGCGATGACCATCAGCAGCAAGACGAAGCCGACGGTGGCGGCGGGGCTGCGGAAGTAGCGCTTCACCGTGTCCATGTCACGCCTCGGCCTGGATGCGCGGGTCGAGACGGGCGTAAAGCAGGTCGACCAGAAAATTGATCGTGATCACCAGCAGCGCCGAGACGAACACGATGCCGAGCAAGGTGTTGAGGTCGCGCTGCACCACGGATTCATAGGCGAGGCGGCCGAGGCCGGGCAGCGAGAACACGCTCTCGATCACCACCGAGCCGCCCAGCATGGTGCCGGCCTGCAGCCCGATCAGCGTCACCATCGGCAGCAAGGCGTTGCGCAGCACGTGCCGCGACATCACGCGGGTCTCGCGCAGCCCCTTGGCGCGGGCGGTGCGGACGAAATCGAGATTGAGCACCTCGAGCATCGAGGCACGCATGATGCGCAGATAGATCGCAAGATATGTCAGCCCCAGCGTCAGGGTCGGCAGCAGCAGATGCCGCGCGATGTCGATGGTGCGCGCGACGCCGGTCTGCGCCGCGCCGATGTCCTCGAAACCGCCGGCGGGCAGCCATTGCAGATAGATCGCGAACACCACGATGGCCATCAGCCCCAGCCAGAACGACGGCGTGGCGTAGAAGATCAGGCCCAGCGTCGAGATCAGGGTGTCGGACCAGCGGTTGACGCCGCGCGCGGCGATGACGCCGAGCACGATCCCGGCGGAGAAGGCAAAGGACAGCGCCGCGGTCATCAGCAGGATGGTCGGCGGCAGCCGCTCGACGATGACCGTGACCACCGGCTTGCCGTAGATCGAGGAAAACCCGAGGTCGAGGCGCACCAGCCGCCACAGGTAGTTGGCGAGTTGCAGCGGGATCGAGAGATCGAGCCCATAATATCTGCGCAGCTCGCGCGCGGTCGCCGCATCGCCGCCGCCCATCTGCG
>JBEVEC010000184.1:0-10007 GCA_040512975.1 Tardiphaga sp.
CATGATGCAGAACCTGTTAATCAAGAAGAAGGACCAGCCCTTTCCGAGCGCGGTTTTCAGCCCGCCGATGCATCCGCGGTTGCGGCCACTGCTGAAAATGCCGGTGTCGGGCCACAGCATGTAAACGCGCTGGATAAGAAGGTCAGCGAGGTTTCCCGCGGCGCCGCAGAGTGGGTAGGATTGCCCCATGAACGGGACAATCCTGCACACCGTCTTTGATATCGCGGCGTGGCTGGCCGCGGGCGTTTCGGGACTCTGGTTGTCCCGCGTTCAGCGCCTGCAATTCCCCGCGCAATCGCTGGCGCTGTCGTACATCGCGGTGCTGATGTTTGCCGCGGGTCTTGGCGCCTACCTGTTCGGCAGCTGCAATCTGTGGCTGTCCGGGGCGTCGGGGATCGCGCGGTCGGTCGAGGGCGCGCTGGCCGGGGGCATTATCGGCATCGAACTCTACAAACGGTGGCACGGCATCACGTTGCGGACCGGCGCGCGCTTCGCCCTGCCGCTGGCGGTCGGCATCGCCGTCGGCAGGATCGGCTGCTATCTGGCGGGACTGGACGATTTCACTTACGGCACGCCGACGTCGCTGCCCTGGGGACATGATTTCGGCGACGGCGTTTTGCGTCACCCGGTGCAGCTATACGAGAGTGCCGCCATGGCCGGCTTCGCGGTGCTCTACGTCGTTGCGGTGATCACGCGTAATGCGTTCGTCATCCGCAACGGCTTCTACCTCGCACTGGCCTTTTACGGACTGCAGCGTTTCGTCTGGGAATTCCTCAAGCCCTATGCCACGCTGGTCGGATCACTGACGCTGTTTCATTTGCTGTCGCTTGCCATCATGCTTTACGCCGCCGTGATGCTGGCAACGGCGCCCGCCATGCGAGGTCACCATGAACGCGCCGCTGCGTAGATCACGACCCTATATCTTCTGGGGCCAGACGCAGTCGCTTTGCGAGACGTGCCTGACTTTGGTGCCGACCAAGATCCAGATTCTCGGCGACGAGGTCTGGTACGAAAAACGCTGCAGGCAGCACGGCGTGCAGTCGACGCTGGTGTCCACCGACGCCGCCTACTGGCGCAAGTGCAAGGACTTCATCAAGCCCGGCGACAGGCCTTTGGCATTCCAGCATCGGACGGAGTTCGGCTGTCCCTATGATTGCGGCCTGTGCCCGGATCACGAACAGCATTCCTGCCTCGCGCTGATCGAGATCACCGATCACTGCAACCTGACTTGTCCGGTGTGTTTCGCCGAATCTTCGCCGGCGCGAACCACGTTCCTGCCGCTGGCGACGATCGAGACGATGCTGGACGCCCTGGTGGCCAGCGAAGGCGAACCCGACCTGGTGCAGATCTCCGGCGGCGAGCCGACGCTGCATCCGGATTTCTTCGCCATCCTGGACGCCGTGCGGGCGCGCCCGATCCGCCACGTCATGATCAACACCAACGGGCTTCGCATTGCCCGCGACCCGGAATTCGTGGCCCGGCTCGCCGACAACCGCCGCGGCCTGGAAATCTATCTGCAGTTCGATTCATTGCAGCGCGACGCGCTGATCAATCTGCGCGGCGCGGACCTGCGCAAGATCCGGCAGCAGGCGTTGGAAAACCTCGAGGCGCACGGCATCTCGACCACGCTGGTCGCAACCGTGAAGCGCGGCGTCAACGATCACGAGATCGGAGATATCGTCCGCCATGCATTGACCTGGCGATGCGTCCGCGGCGTCACGCTGCAGCCGGTCCAGGACGCCGGCCGCAACGAAAATTTCAACAAGGATACCGACCGGATCATGCTGTCCGAGATCCGCCGGCGCGTGGTCGAAACCGGCGTGTTCGGCGACGACGACATGATCCCGCTGCCCTGCAATCCGGAAAGCATCTCGATCGGCTATGGCCTGCGCAAGGACGACAAGGTGCTGCCGGTCACGTCGCTGATTCCGCAGCAGCAACTGGTCGACATCATGCCCAACACGATCAGCCTCGAAAAACAGCCGGCGCTGCGCGACAAATTCATCGATCTGTTTTCGCTGTCGTCGGGGCCGGAGAACACCGCGCACAGGGTCAGCGAATTTCTGTGCTGCCTGCCGCAGTTCGAGGCGCCGGCAAATCTCGGCTATGAGAGCGTGTTCCGGGTGACCATCGTGCAGTTTCTCGACCGCTTCAATTTCTGCGTCGGCAACGTCAAGCGCTCCTGCATTCATTTCGTCACGCCGAGCGGCCAGATCATCCCGTTCGATACCTACAACCTGTTCTATCGCGACGGCAGCATCGACGGCATCCGCGCGCGGCTGGCAAAGGAGGGGACGGCATGAGCGATAGCGGCTTTCCGGCGCCGGACAGCGGCAAGTCCCAGCCCGGCGGGGGCGGCTGCCTCGCCGCCTTCATGCTGCTGATCGGCATCGTGCTGCTGCTGCCTGGATTGTGCGCCCTTCTGTTCGGCGGTGCCTCGATCTTTGCCCGTCATACCGACCCGGGCTTTGTGCCGTTCATCCTTGTCGGCCTGCTGGTGGGAGCGGGCGGCGTCGTCCTGATCCGGGCGGCAGTCCGCCGATTTCGCCGCTAGCGACCCAAGGTTTCGCGCCCGGCCGGGGCCTCGGCGGTATGGGACGGTCAGGAATCCCGGAAAATGGGCGCGTCAGGCGCTCGAAAGCCCTGATTTGGGAGCCGCCAAGCCCACCTTTGTCATTGTTTTTCGGCGATTTCCCCCTATATTGCGCCGCAACGCGTCCGAGTACCCGGCCCCTTCTGGCCGGGTTTGCTTTTGGAGGGATTGCCCCAGCGCGTTTTCAGGCAGGAACTTGTTTTCAGGACAAGGGTGTTGGTCGCGCATTGGGGCGCAGGGCCGGCGTCTTGCAGAACCCGCGGGCACCCAGACCGTCAAACCCAGAAGAAGACCTATGAAACTTCGCAACATTGCTATCATCGCCCACGTTGACCACGGCAAGACGACCCTCGTCGACAAGCTGCTGCAGCAGTCCGGCACCTACCGCGATAACCAGCGCGTGCAGGAGCGCGCGATGGATTCGAACGACATCGAAAAAGAACGCGGCATCACCATTCTCGCCAAGTGTACCTCGGTGACCTGGGAAGACACCCAGATCAACATCGTCGACACTCCGGGCCACGCCGACTTCGGCGGTGAAGTCGAACGTATCCTGTCGATGGTCGACGGCGTGATCGTGCTGGTCGACGCCGCTGAAGGCCCGATGCCGCAGACCAAGTTCGTGGTCGGCAAGGCGCTCAAGCTCGGCCTCAAGCCGATCGTCGCGATCAACAAGGTCGACCGCCAGGACGCCCGCATCACCGAAGTCGTCAACGAGGTGTTCGACCTGTTCGCCGCCCTCGACGCCACCGACGACCAGCTCGACTTCCCGATCCTCTACGGGTCGGGCCGCAACGGCTGGATGGCCGACAGCCCGGACGCGTCTCACGACGTCGGCATGAAGCCGCTGTTCGACCTGGTCATCAAGCACGTCGCTCCGCCGGTGGTGGAAGAGGGTCCATTCCGCTTGCTCGGCACCATCCTCGAAGCCAACCCCTATCTCGGCCGCATCATCACCGGCCGTATCGCCTCAGGCTCGGTCAAGCCGAACCAGTCGGTGAAGGTGATCTCGCGTGACGGCAAGCTGGTGGAAACCGGCCGCATCACCAAGATCCTCGCCTTCCGCGGCCTCGAGCGCCAGCCGGTCGAGCTCGCCGAAGCCGGCGACATCGTCGCCATCGCCGGCCTGCCCAAGGGCACCGTAGCCGACACCTTCTGCGATCCCTCGGTCGAAATTCCGATCCAGGCCCAGCCGATCGATCCGCCGACCGTGTCGATGTCCTTCATCGTCAACAACTCGCCGCTCGCCGGCACCGAAGGCGACAAGGTCACCAGCCGCCTGATCCGCGACCGCCTGCTGCGCGAAGCCGAAGGCAACGTCGCGCTGAAGGTCGTCGAGGCCGAAGACAAGGATTCGATGATCGTGTCGGGCCGCGGCGAATTGCAGCTCGCCATCCTGATCGAGAACATGCGCCGCGAAGGTTTCGAGCTCTCGGTGTCGCGTCCGCGCGTGGTGCTCACCAAGGACGAGGACGGCAACACGCTCGAGCCGGTCGAGGAAGTCGTCATCGACGTCGATGAGGAATTCTCGGGCGTGGTCGTTCAGAAGATGAGCGAACGCAAGGCCGAAATGATCGAGATGCGTCCGTCGGGCGGCAACCGCCTGCGTCTGGTGTTCTACGCACCGACCCGCGGCCTGATCGGCTACCAGGGCGAACTCATGACCGATACCAAGGGTACCGCGATCATGAACCGCCTGTTCCACGACTACCTGCCCTACAAGGGCGAGATCGCCGGCCGCCGCAACGGCGTGCTGATCTCGAACGACGCGGGCGAAGCCGTGGCCTATGCCATGTTCAAGCTGGAAGACCGCGGCCCGATGATGATCGAGCCCGGCTGGAAGGTCTACAAGGGCATGATCATCGGCGAGCACACCCGCGAGAACGATCTCGAACTCAACGTGCTGAAGGGTAAGCAGCTCTCCAACATCCGCACCACGTCGAAGGACGAAGCCGTCCGCCTGACGCCGCCGATCCGGATGACCCTGGAAAAGGCGCTGGCCTATATCGAGAACGACGAGCTGGTGGAGATCACCCCGAAGTCGATCCGCCTGCGCAAGAAGTTCCTGGACGCAACGGACCGCAAGCGCGCTGAAAAGAGCAAGGAAGCATTTGCGTAAGCAAAGGCGTTCTATCTGCTGTTGGAAAATGCCCGGCGAAAGCCGGGCATTTTTGTTTTAAAAACAAACTGTCATCACCCGCGAAAGCGGGTGATCCAGTATTCCAGGGCGTTCATTGTCACCATCGACGCCCTGGAATACTGGGTCGCCCGGTCAAGCCGGGCGATAACAGCATCAGCTACTGCTACCCCTGCGGCGCACCGATCTGCTTCATCGGGTCGGCCTTGGCGAACGCCTCCATCGCCTCGCAGCGGGCCATGATGCGATCGATGGTCGGCGTCGGCGGCATCGCGAGCTTGTTGACCCGGGTCAGCGCGGTGATGCTGCCGAGACAGATGTCGGCGATTGTCACCTGATCGCCATGGCAGAACGCGCCGGTTTCCGACTCGCTGGCAAGACGCTGTTCGACGGCAGCCAGCCCGGTGCCGAACCAATGCGTCATCCATGCCTTAACGACCGCCTGATCGAAGCCGCCGACCTCGGTGAGATATTTCCGCACCCTTGGCGTGATCAGCGGATGGGTGTCGCCGGCCAGCATCGCCGCGATCGAGCGCACGCGGGCGCGGCCATAGGGGTCCGCAGGCAGCAGCGGCGGCGCGGGGTGGGTCTCGTCGAGAAATTCCAGGATCGCTGTGGACTGCGTCAGCGGCGGATGGCCGCTCGCGATCAGTGCCGGGATTGCGCCCAGCGGGTTGATCTTGAGGAATTCATCGCTGCGCTGCTCGCCTTTGTCGAGATCGATCACGCGCTCATGCGCCGTCAGTCCCTTCAGGTTGAGCGCGACGCGGACGCGATAGGTCGCGGACGTGCGCCAGAAGCCATAGAGTTCGAAATCGGGTTGCGGTGCCATGAGGGGTGCTTTCTCGGGGGTGGGATCGGTCCTTGAATAATCCAACCAAGCCACTATCCAGCTGTCACGACAATCCGGCGTGAACGAACCCGCATGACCGCAAAGCTTCCATCCCACGTCGACGTTGCCATCATCGGCGCCGGTGCCGCCGGGCTCGGCGCCGCGCGGGCACTGGAGGCATCCGGGCTGTCCGTCGTCGTCCTTGAAGCCCGCGATCGCATCGGCGGACGGGCGCAGACCATCATGGCCGCGCCGGGCATCCCGTTCGATCTCGGCTGCGAGTGGCTGCACTCGGCCGACAAAAACGATTTCGTCGGCATTGCCGGCGAGCTCGGCTTCGTCGTCGACAAAACGCGTCCGCCCTGGCGTGACCATGCCTATGACGCTGCGTTCTCGAAAGCGCAGCGCGCCGAATTCTTCAAGGCAATCGACGCGTTCTACGACCGCGCCGAACAGGCCGCAGAAGATGATGCCGACGCGCCGGCTGCGACTTGCCTGGAGCCCGGCAATGCGTGGAATCCGATCATCGACGCGGTGTCGACCTACATCAACGGCTTCGAGTTGAAGGACGTGTCTCTGCACGACATGGACGCCTATGAGGATACCGAGGTCAATTGGCGCCTGCCGCGCGGCTATGGCGCGCTGATCGCGGCCTATGGCGCGTCGTGCCCGGTGGCGCTGGCGACCGAAGTGACGGTCATCGATCATTCCGGCATGCGCGTTCGTATTGAGACGTCGCGCGGCACGCTGAGCGCGGCGCATGTCATCGTCGCGGTGCCGACCAACCTGCTCGCGCACGAACAGGTCCGCTTCCAGCCGCCGCTGCCGGCCAAGGTCGCGGCGGCTGACGGCCTGCCGCTCGGCGCCGACAACAAGGTGATGCTGGCGCTCGACGACGCCGACAAGTTTCCTGCCGACACCGGGCTGCGCGGCGCGTCGCTGCGCACCGATGTCGGCAGCTTCCATTTGCGCCCGTCCGGGCTGCCCTGCATCGCCGGCTTCTTCGGCGGCACCTTTGCGCGCGAGCTGGAGGATGCCGGCGACGGCGCGCTGGCGGCGCAGGCGATCGACGAACTCGTGGCGCTGCTCGGCGCCGACATCCGCCGCAAGCTGACGCCGCTCGCCGAATCGCGCTGGGGCCACGACCGTTTTGCGCAGGGCGCCTATTCCGCGGCGAGGCCCGGCCATGCCGACGCCCGCGCCGCGCTCGCGACGCCCGTCGACGGGCGGCTGTTCTTCGCCGGCGAGGCGACGTCGCCCAACTTCTTCTCGACGGCCCATGGCGCGCGGGAGAGCGGACAGCGGGCCGCGGGCGAAATCATTGCCGCGCGCAAGGCCGCGAAGCCGTAGCAGCCTTAACTGATCACCCGCGCGCGGAGCATTGCGTCAGGCACCACGCAGGCATCGCTGCGGCCGAAGATGCGGTAGCGGTTGCGGGCGATAACGGTGTAGACAGGGTCGCGCAGGCCACGCGGCACCGCGAACAGCAGCCTCGTCCAGTGCCAGCCGCGCAGGGCGGACAGCACCGTCAAGGCGGCGTCGGATCTGACCGCGGCCCGGCCGCCATGGATCACGGCGTTGGTGTCGGGGTCATCGGGGTCGATGCCGAGATGGCGCGCCAGCCGCTGACCGTAGTCGGACTGGATCGCCGTGAAGCGGAAGCGGTGTTCGACATCGCGCCGGGCGACAAATTGAATCCAGCGCGAGCAGAAAATGCAGACGCCGTCATAGAGGATGACGTCGTCATCGGGCCAGGGGGCGCTTGCATTGTCCATGATACGGAATCCAGTGCCCGAATTTGACGGGCAACGACGCTCTGTCTGCGGGCAAAACGGTATCGAATTGAGGCGACGCATCCCGGTCGACGTCGATCGCGTCTTCCCGTCCATTGAGAATGGCGCGGCGAATCACAACAGCTATCATTCGGTTCTCACCGCGTCCCACGACTCGCAACCCGATATCTCGCATCGCAATTCGCCACCCGCGCGTGCCGGCGGTGCGTAGTTGTCTCCTTTCGAGACAGAAACATCGTGCAGTGATGCGGAAAATCCACACGTTAACCCATAATTAACGATGCATCTTGAAGACAGCGCGCCGACTTGCTTTGATCATCTCATGAGCACAACCCTGATCGAGGTTCGGCCGGCCAAAGCTGCGGATGCGGCGGCGGTGGCGTCCACCCATGACGAAGCTTGGCGCGCAGCCTATCAAGGGCTGATCCCGGGGCCGGAACTTGAAAAGCTGATCAACCGCCGCGGGCCGCAATGGTGGGATTCGGCGATCCGCAAGGGCAGCCGCGTCAGTGTGCTGTGCTTCGGCGACAAGGTCGCCGGCTATGCCAATTACGGCCGCAACCGCGCCCGCAGCCTGCAGTTCGAAGGCGAGATCTACGAGTTGTATCTTCGGCCGGAATTCCAGGGCCTCGGCTTCGGCCGCCGGCTGTTCACCGCCGCCAAGCGCGATCTGGTGCAGAGCGGGTTGAAGAGCATGGTGATCTGGGCGCTGTCCGACAACGAAGGCGCCACCGAATTTTACCGCAACCTCGGCGGTCGCATGGTGGCGCGGTCCTCGGAGCGCTTCGGGCCGAAGTCCCTCGACAAGGTCGCCTTCGCCTGGAGCAATTGAGGGTTCCGCGCCCTGCGGAAACCTTTGTGAGGCGCATCGCACCTACTGCATTGCAGGAACCGTGCGGCCCGATCGCGTCATGGTTCGGCCGGCGTACTGCCATTCACCAAACGCGTGATTGAACTTTCGCAGACGTTGTATCGAACGCCTTGCTCCGCTACGTCTTGTCCACCTTTTTCTCAGTTGTCCCGGAGACTCCGATGCGTCTTGACGCAATACCGCTTGGCGCCAAGGCGCCGCATGAAGTCAATGTCGTGATCGAAGTCCAGGTCGGCGGCGAGCCGATCAAGTACGAAATGGACAAGGACTCCGGCGCGCTGTTCGTCGACCGCTTCCTCTACACGCCGATGCGCTATCCGGGGAACTACGGATTCATCCCGCATACGCTGTCGGGCGACGGCGATCCGTGCGACGTGCTGGTCGCCAACACCCGCGCCATCGTGCCCGGCGCCGTGATGAGCTGCCGCCCGGTCGGCGTGCTGTTGATGGAAGACGAAGGCGGCCTCGACGAGAAGATCATCGCGGTGCCGACGTCGAAGCTCACGCAGCGCTACGACAAGGTGAAGAACTACAACGATCTGCCGCAGATCACGCTCGACCAGATCCAGCACTTCTTCGAGCACTACAAGGATCTCGAGCCCAACAAATGGGTCAAGGTGGTGCGCTGGGCCGACGCCGCCGAAGCGCACAAGTTGATCATCGAGGGCATGGAGCGCGCCAAGGCCGCCAAGGACCCGGCTGCGAAGCTCTAAGTCGGCAGCGGCGCCACAACCACATCTGTTACCACCCGCGAAAGCGGGTGGCCTAGTATTCCAGAGCGATCGTGATGACTCACAAGCGCTCTGGAATACTGGGTCACCCGGTCACGCTACGCGCGCCGGGTGATAACAGCATCATGTGGGGCGAGGTTTTTAACTACACCGCCGGTGCGGCAATGCCGTGGATCGCGCAGGCCGCGCGCAGTGTGTTGACCAGCAGACAGGCCACGGTCATCTGGCCGACGCCGCCGGGCACCGGCGTGATCGCGCCGGCGGTCTTCAGCGCTTCCTGATAGGCGACATCTCCGACCAGGCGCATCCTGCCTTCGGCCCCCGGCAGCCGGTTGATGCCGACATCGATCACCGTAGCGCCGGGCTTGATCCAGTCGCCGCGCACCATCTCGGGCTTGCCGACGGCCGCATAGACCAGGTCGGCCTGCGCGCACAGTTTCGCCAGGTCGCGCGAGCGCGAATGGGCGATGGTCACGGTGGCGTTTTCGTTGAGCAGCAATTGCACCAGCGGCCGGCCGACCAGGTTGGAGCGGCCGATGACGATGGCATTCATGCCCTCCAGCGACGGATGCACGCTCTTGCTGAGAATGATGCAGCCGAGCGGCGTGCAGGGCGACAGCGCCGGAAGGCCGCTGGCAAGTCGGCCGGCATTGGTCGGATGCAGCCCGTCGACGTCCTTGGCGGGGTCGATGGCGTCGACGACGGCGTCGGTGTCCAGCCCCTTCGGCAGCGGCAGTTGCACCAGGATGCCGTGCACCGTGGGATCCGCGTTGAGCTTCTTCACCAGCGCGATCAGGTCGGCCTGCGCGACGTCGGCGGGCAGCACGTGCTCGAACGAGGCCATGCCGGCCTCCTGGGTCTGCTTGTGCTTGCTGCGGACATAGACCTCGGAGGCGGGATCGCTGCCGACCAGCACCACCGCGAGCCCGGGCGTGATGCCGTGCGCGCTCTTCACCCGCGCCACCTCGGCGGCCACGCGGCCGCGCAATTCGGCGGCGATGATCTTTCCATCGATGATGCTGGCGGTCATGGCGGTCCCGTCAGAGGACG
>JBEVEC010000227.1:0-16109 GCA_040512975.1 Tardiphaga sp.
TGCCGGAGTAAGCGACGACGCCGTCTTCGGCGGCCTTGATCGGCGTGCCTTCCGGCACCGCGACATTGATGCCGTCGTTGGACTTGCCATTGGTCTTGGCACCGTAACCGGTGACGACGCGGCCGCGCACCGGCCAGCGGAAGGTCGGCAACGCGCCGGTGGCTTCGGCGGCCTTGGTCGGCGCTTCCGGCGCGATGTCGGCGGGCGTCGTCGTGGCGCTGGCCAGACGTGCCTTCTGCTGCGGTTCAGCGGCGGCGACGCGGGTGGCAGGCGCAGTGGACACCGCACCGACGGGTGCCGCGGCAAGCGGGGCCGGCGCGGCGACGGGAGCCGCAGCGGCCATGGCGGGCGATGCGCCCGCGCCCGGCACCGTGATCTTGCTGCCGAGCTTGAGCTGCGCCGCCGGCGCCAGGCCGTTGGCGCGCGCTAGTTCAACCACGGGCACGTGGTTGGCGCGCGAAATGCTCATCAGCGTGTCGCCGCGATTGACCACATGCGTGGTCGCGGCCGCCATCTTGACGGGAGCGGGCGCGGGAGCCGGCGCCACCGCCGCAACGGCGGGAGCGGCCACGGTGCCCTGGCGCGGAATGATCAGCGACTGGCCCGGCGACAACGCGCGCGGACCCTTGTAGCCGTTGGCCTGCAGGATCGCGGCCGACGACACATTGTAGCGTTTCGCCAGGCCGTCCAGCGTATCGCTGGTGCCGACGATGATCGACGTGCCGCCATTGCGCGCTAGGCCGTTGGTTGCAGCGATCGACTTCGGCGCCACCGTGCCGGTGCTGTCGATCGGCGCATGAGTGGGCGGCGAATAGGACGCGAGGCCCCGGCCACCGCCGGATGCCGGCATGGCCGCAGGTGCTGCGGCCACGGGGCGCACGGCGGGGTAGGACTGTGGCGCCGCGATCGGCGGCGGCAGTTCCTGTGACTGGTAGGACGGCTGGCTCGACGGGGCCGGACGCTGATACTGCGGAAGTTCACGACGCTCGACGGGCGCACGTGGTGCGGCCTGCGACACCGAGCCGGTGGTTTCGCGCTGCCAGCCAAAACCGCTGGACTGCACCGGCTGACTGGAGCCGAAATCCTGCGACAGGCGTGTCGACATATCGGCGCTGCAACCAGCGAAACCGACCGACATCAGCGCCAGCACCGCGACCTGCGGAGCGCGGCGCGAGCAAAGCAACTCGACAACGCTGGACATTGGTTACTCACTCATACACAACTAATAACTGAATTGAGTAAACACGCTCTCCGTTACCAAGCCTTTAACCCTGCGACCAAGATGTGACAGGCCGTGAAAAGGGCGGACGAGCCGCGCTTCAGAGTTCGCGCGCGACCCCCTTCAGTGCTGCGACAAAGCGCACGTGGACCAGCTCCTTGCGCTCGATGCCGCCCTCGGTCTTGTGGATCCGGACCAGCGCCTGCTTGCCGTTGTGCGGCCCGACCGGCGCCATGAGGACACCGTCGGGTTCGAGACGCTCGATCAGGCTGTCGGGCACCTCCTCCATCGCCGCAGTGACGATGATGCGGTCGAACGATCCAAGATTTGGCGACAGGTCGTATCCATCGCCGTGCATGACTTCGATATTGTGCAGCTCGAGATGCTCAAGCCGCGCCCGCGCACTGTCCGCCAACGCACGGTAGCGCTCGATGCTCAGCACATCCCTGACGAGCTTGGCCAGAATGGCGGCCTGGTAGCCGGATCCCGTGCCGATCTCGAGCACGCGATGGTTGGGACCGAGCTGCAGCTGCTCGGTCATATAGGCGACCACAAACGGCTGGCTGATGGTCTGGCCGCAACGGATCGGAAGCGCGGTGTCCTGCCAGGCGAAATCGCGATCGGCAGGCTCGACGAACGCGTCGCGCGGCACGTCCTCCATGGCTCGCAGCACGAAGCGGTCGCTGATGCCTCGGCGGCGTAAGCCAAGTTGAAACCGCATCTGCTCGGAGGCATATCCAGTCGGAAACATTGGGTCGCCTCGATCCGCACGGTCCGATGACGGTATAGACCAAATCTGCCGGTCATGTTGGCTGATCTGATTGCTGCTGCTTCAGCAGCTGGAACCAAGAGGTAAAAAAGGCGTTGATCGCCGCGGATGTTTACCTCGAAACGACTCTTCTCGCGTGTGCCGTAGCGCTTGGGTCACGGAAATGGCAAAGCGACGCGATTGCGTCTGCCAACGTTATTTGCGATTTTGTTCCGACGACCAGACAAGGAAACCGTCCATGACCGAAGCGAACCAGCCGGGCGGCTCCGTCTTCCTCGTCGAAGACGAAGTCATGATCCGCATGATGGTGGCGGACATGCTGGAAGAACTCGGCTACAGTGTGGCCGCCGAAGCCGGCGACATTAACGAAGCCATTCGTCTGGCCGGTACCACCGAATTCGACATCGCGATCCTTGACGTCAACGTCAACGGCAAGGTGATCTCGCCGGTCGCCGAAGTGATTGCATCCCGCGCCCGCCCCTTCATCTTCGCCACCGGTTACGGCGCCCAGGGCCTGCCGGAAGAATTCCGCAACCGCCCGACGCTGCAGAAGCCGTTCCAGATGGAAACCCTGGCCCAGGTGCTGGCGACCACGCTGAAGGGCGTGGCGGTTTAGCGCCGGTTGGCGTCTGCCTGAACTCTAAGTCCGATTGACCGACGATCAATCGCCGTCCTTCAAAGCTCGCTTCGCTCGAACTTACGATGCGCCGCGAGCGCAGCCCTACTCCATCGCCTTCGTCAGCTCACCCGCGAACACATCATCCGTGCGGTCGAGCCGCAGCGGCGTGACCGAGACGTAGTGCGCCACCAGCGCCGCGAGGTCGGTGTCTTCGCCGGGTGTATCGACAACGGCGCTGCGCTCGAAGCCGATCCAGAAATACGGATTGTTACGGCCGTCACGGCGCTCGTCGATGCGCAGAAAACCCTGGTTGCGCTTGCCCTGCCGGGTCACGCGGACGCCCTGCACGTCGGCAGCGACGCAGGCCGGGAAGTTGACGTTGATGACGGTGTTCTTCGGCACGCCGGCCTTGATGATTTTGCGCAGCACCTCCGGGCCGAATTTCAGCGCCGTTTCCCACAACGGCGAGTGCCGCGTCTCCACCGAAAATTCCTGGCTCAGCGCCACCGACGGAAAGCCGAGGATGGTGCCCTCCAGCGCGCCGGCAATGGTGCCGGAATAGACCACGTCCTCGGCAACGTTGCGGCCCTTGTTGACGCCGGACAGCACCAGGTCCGGCTGCTTGTCCTTGAGGATGTGCCGCGCGCCCATGATGACGCAATCGGTCGGCGTGCCCCTGACCGCGAAGTGCCGCGGGCCGACCTCGCGCAGCCGCAGCGGGTCGTTCAGCGACAGCGAATGCGAGACGCCGGACTGGTCGAGCTCGGGCGCCACGACCCAGACATCGTCGGACAGCTCCCTGGCGATCTGTTCGATGACCTGGAGGCCGGGCGCGTGGATGCCGTCGTCGTTGGTGCAGAGAATCCGCATTCGCTCACATGCCCTTTTCGATCAGTTTGAGCCCGCCCATATAGGGCTGCAGCACATCGGGCACGGCGATCGATCCGTCCGCCTGCTGATAGTTCTCCATCACCGCGATCAGCGCGCGGCCGACGGCGGTGCCGGAGCCGTTGAGCGTATGTACGAAGCGCGGCTTGCCGTCCGGGCCGCGCGACCGCGCATCCATCCGCCGCGCCTGGAAATCGCCGCACACCGAGCAGGACGAAATCTCCCGATAGGCGCCGCCCTCGCCCTGACCGGGCATCCAGACCTCGATGTCGTAGGTCTTCTGCGATGCAAAGCCCATGTCGCCGGTGCACAGCGTCATCACACGATAATGCAGCCCGAGCCGGCGCAGCACTTCCTCGGCGCAGGACAGCATGCGCTCGTGCTCGTTCTTCGACTCTTCCGGCGTGGTGATCGAAACCAGTTCGACCTTGGTGAACTGATGCTGCCTGATCATGCCGCGCGTGTCGCGGCCGGCCGCGCCAGCCTCGGCGCGGAAGCATGGCGTCAGCGCCGTCATGCGCAGCGGCAGCTCTTTTTCGTCGAGGATCGACTCGCGGACCAGATTGGTCAGCGGGACTTCGGCGGTAGGAATAAGGCCGAGGCGAAATCCGTCGCCCGTCACCCAGAACTGGTCGTCCTCGAATTTCGGCAGCTGCGTGGTGCCGAACATTGCCTCGTCCTTGACGAGGAGCGGCGGGTTCACTTCCATATAGCCGTGCTCGTTCGTATGCAGGTCGATCATGAACTGACCGATCGCACGCTCTAGCCGCGCAAGGCCCTTCTTGAGCACAACGAAACGTGCACCCGACAGTTTTGCGGCGGCTTCGAAATCCATGAAGCCCATGGCCTCGCCGAGATCGTAATGCGGCTTTGGCGTAAAGGCGTAGTCGCGCTTGGCGCCGAAGCGGTGACGCTCGACATTGCCGTGCTCATCGACGCCATCGGGGACTTCGTCGAGCGGCAGATTGGGGATCGCGGCGAGCGCGGTTTTCAACTGCTCCTCGGCAGTCTTCACCGCGGCTTCCATCGCCGGCATTGTGGTCTTGAGCTCGGTGACCTCCGCCATCAACGCGTTGGCGCGCGCGTCGTCCTTGCTTTTTTTGGCCTCGCCGATGTCCTTGGATGCCGCATTACGCCGCGCCTGCGCCTGTTCCGAGGCGAGGATCGCTGTCCGCCGGGTCTCGTCGAGTGCCATCAACGACGCCGACATTGCCGCGAGTCCGCGCCGCTTCAGCGCAGCGTCGAAGGCGTCGGGATTGTCGCGGATGGCTCTAATGTCGTGCATGGCGGGATTCCTGAGCGAATTAGGCTCTGAGTACCCCGGATGGCAAGAATTGGGAACATGAAATGGCGCACGCGCGCTTCAGTGGATGCGTTGAAGCGCTGCCAAAATGCCGATGCCGACGGCCACGATGCCGCCCAGACGCACAGTTGTCTGCAGCGCTGATTTCTCGATAGCTGCCATCAGTTCTGATTTAGCTGCCAGCAGTTCCGATTTCACGGCATAGAGGTCGGTCTTTATCACCAGTTCGGTCATGATAAAATCTCGCGCTGCCTCAGCATGAGCTTCTGCATGCCCTTCGACCACGCCTGCATCACGAAGACGCTTTGCGTAGCCAAGCGTATCAAATGCAAACGCCACCGATACCTCCCCCGCCTTTAACGTCTCAACTCAGGGTAGTTTAGGTATCAGGATATTACAGGATGCTTTTACTCCGCCGGCGTCACGTCCGTGCCCGTTGCTGCAGCCGCCTTTGCCGCTGCGGCTTTTTTCTCCACCAAGCTCACGGCGATGATCGAGCCTTCGTACAAAATCAAAAGCGGGATCGCGAGGGAGGCCTGGCTGATGACATCAGGCGGCGTCAGCACGGCGGCGATGACGAAGGCGATGACGATGAACCAGCGGCGCTTCTCGCGCAGCTGCTTCGCGGTAAGGATGCCGATGCGGCCGAGCAATGTTAGAATCACCGGGAGCTGGAATGCGATGCCGAAGGCGAAGATCAGCGACATCATCAGCGACAGATATTCGCCGACCTTGGGCAGCAGTTGAATCTGTGCGGTCTCGGCGCTGCCGGCCTGCTGCATACCCAGCGAGAAGCGGATCAGCATCGGCAGCACCAGGAAATAGACCAGCAGCGAGCCGAGCACGAAGAAGAACGGCGTCGCGATGAGATAAGGCAGGAACGCGCCCTTCTCGTGCTTGTAGAGGCCGGGCGCCACGAATTTGTAGATCTGCGAGGCGATGATCGGGAATGAGATGAAGCCGGCGCCGAACAACGCCAGCTTGAGCTGGGTCAGGAAATATTCGAGCAGCGCGGTGTAGATGAATTTAGAGTTTTCCGGGCCTGCCACCCAGACGAACGGCCAGACCAGCACGTTGTAGATCTGCTTGGCGAAGAAGAAGCAAAAGATGAAGGCCACGGCGAATGCCAACAGCGCCTTGATCAGCCGCGAACGCAGCTCGATCAAATGGTCCATCAAAGGGGCCTTTGAGGCCTCGATATCTTCCGCGCTCATGACGCTTTGGCGTCCTTCAACGGCTCGGCATGCGCTGCCTCGACGGGCGCTGCGACGTCATGGGCCGGTGGCGTGATGTTGAGCGGCGCCGGCTGAACCTCACTGGTGACAGCCAATGGTTCGTTCGCGACCGCCTGTTCCTGAGCGTGCGTCTCGGCCTCCGCCAGCGTCTCTGCCGTGGGGGGCTCGGGTGTCGTCGGCAGCGCCGGCGGCGTATCGATATTCTCGATCTTGTCGATGGTCATGGCTTCGCTGACATCCTTGGTCAGCGAGGTCATGATGTTGTTCTTGCTGAAGCCGGAGGCCGCCTCGCGGACGTCGTCGAAGGCCTGCTTGACGTCGGCCATCTCGGCCTCGCGCATCGCCTCGTTGAACTGGCCCTGGAATTCCCCGGCCATCTTGCGCGCCTTACCCATCCACTGCCCGACCATGCGCAGCACGCCGGGCAGCTCCTTCGGGCCGATGGCAACCAGCGCGACGACCGCGATGACGACCAGTTCACTCCACCCGATGTCGAACATGAATAAATCCGCTTACGCCAGGCCGGACGGCCCGCGTCTCCTCAACAGCACGATGCGACCTGCTTAGACAGCCTTGCTGCCGACATCCGTGCGCGTGGCGGCGGGCGGCGGCGGCTGGTCGATCGAACGCACCGGCTCGACCGGCTTTTCCGCCGGCTTCACGTCGTCGTCGGCCATGCCCTTCTTGAAAGCCTTGATGCCCTGCGCCACGTCGCCCATCAGGTCGGAAATCTTGCCGCGCCCGAACAACAGCAGGACCACTGCGATCACGACGATCCAGTGCCAAATGCTGAGTGAACCCATCCTGCTAATCCTCCAAACACGTGGCCGGTCGCCCGGCCCGATCTGACCGGAACGTAGGCCGCGGGGGTGTCAAAAACAAGGACCTAACCCCCGGTGGAATCGCTGATATTCGCGGCGCATTGCCGCGAAAGTTAATGCCGCCGGACGACCGGCGCGCATTCCCGGAACTCAGGCGCCATCGCGCGCTCGAATCGTCGCCGTCGGCGAGCCAGCCGCTCAGTCCTTCGACTTGCCTTCGTCCTCGTCGGCTTCGTCGTCGGCCTCGTCCTCATCGACGTCGTCGGCATCGTCGAGTTCGTCTTCATCGATGTCCTCGTCGTCGACGGTCTCATCATCGCCGGGCTCATCAGGCGCGGCTGCAGCGGTCTCGATGTCTTTCGCGTCGGCTGCATCGGCGTCGGCAGCACCGTCCTCGGCGATGACCTGCTCGGCAGCAAGCACCTCCTCGGCTTCCTCGGCCTCGATGTCGGTCGTCTCGGCTTCGATCACGTCACTGTCGCCGGCGCTGACCGCGTCCGCGTCATAGGCAGCGGCCAACTCCGCCTTGGCTTCGGCGAATGGCTCCGCATCGGGTCCGGCTTCAACAGCGGCAGAATCGGCCGAATGCGATTGGATCTCGGGAAATTCGGGGTCTGGCGCCGACAGCGCCAGATGCAGCTCGGCATCCTCCAGCGGGTCCTCGTCCTCGCGAAGCTGCGGATCGTCCGACGGGTTGGGCACGCTGAAGCCGGCCGGCAAGCGCGAATCCAGCAGGCCCGTGCCCTTCAGTTCCTCGAGGCCAGGCAAGTCGCCGAGCGCCTCCAGGCTGAACTGGGCCAGAAAGCTGTCCGTGGTGCCGAAGGTCAGCGGGCGGCCTGGAGTCTTGCGACGGCCGCGCGGACGGATCCAGCCGGTCTCCAGCAGCACGTCGAGGGTGCCCTTGGAGGTGACGACGCCGCGGATGTCCTCGATCTCGGCGCGGGTCACCGGCTGGTGATAGGCCACGATCGCCAAAACCTCGATCGCCGCACGCGACAGTTTTCGCGTTTCTGTGGTCTCTCGCGTCATCAGCCAGGCAAGGTCGCCGGCGGTGCGGAAGGTCCACTTGCTGGCGACCCGCACCAGGTTGACGCCACGCATGGCGTAATCGGCCTGCAGCTGCGCCAGGGCGGCCTTGATGTCGGTGCCCTCCGGCATCCGCTTGGCGAGCGCCGACTGCTCCAGCGGCTCAGCGGAAGCGAACAGCAGCGCCTCCAGCAGGCGCAATTCCTCGGGCCGGGTCGCCGGCGTGGCGTCCTGCTGCTCGGTCACCTGATCCTCGACAGCGTCGATACGTTTCTCGGCGAGGCTCGCCAACTGACTTGCCATGTCTGGATCTCCTTCCACTTACTCGACCGGAACGTCCGGCGCCGCAGTCACCGCCTGGGGGATGTGCTTGCGGAAATACAAAGGCGCGAAGGCCGACTGCTGGCTGAGGTCAAGGGTGCCCTCGCGGACCAGTTCAAGCGCCGCGGCGAAGCTCGACGCCATCACGGTGGCGCGCTGGGTGGGGTCCTCGACATAGGCCAGCAGATATTCGTCGAGCCGGCTCCAGTCCTCGGCCATGCCCACCAGCCGCTCCAGCGAGGCGCGGGCTTCGGCCAGCGACCACACGCTACGGCGCGCCAGGTGGACGCGGGTCAGCACGCGCGCCTGGCGCTGCGTCGCATAGGCCGACAGCAGATCGTACAGCGTCGCCGTGAACCGGGACTGCTTCACCTCGGCGATCGCTTCCGGCATGCCGCGCGGAAAGATGTCGCGGTTGAGTTGCGGCCGGGTCATCAGCCGGTTCGAGGCCTCGCGGATCGCCTCCAGCCGGCGCAGCCGGTTGGCCAGCGCGGTCGCCATGTCCTCGGCGCTCGGGCCCTCGCCCTCCACCGTCTTTTCCGGCAGCAGCAGGCGTGATTTCAGGAAAGCCAGCCAGGCCGCCATCACCAGATAGTCGGCGGCAAGCTCCAGACGGATCTTTCGCGCTTCCTCGATGAACTGCAGATACTGGTCGGCCAGCGCCAGGATCGAGATCTTGTGCAGGTCGACCTTCTGCTGCCGGGCACGCGCCAGCAGCAGGTCGAGCGGGCCTTCATAGCCCTCGACGTCGACGACCAGCGACGGCTCGTTATTAGGGACGACTTCGGCCGGAAGACCAGTCTCGAAGGACAGAATTTCAGCGCTCATGCGCCCGCTCCTGCTTGTGCGACCAGCGCGTCCAGTTCGGCCCATGCGGCAACGCGATCGAACGGCCGCGGCTGGCGGCGGACCGCCACGGCGGCCTTGGCGCGGTCCAGCGCTTGCCTTTCCAGCATCGGTGTTTCCGCGACCACGTCGCGCATCTCGTCGAGCTTGCCGTTGCAATGCAGGACGACGTCGCAGCCCGCGGCGACGATCGCGCGGGTGCGCTCGGAGATCGATCCGGCCAGCGCGTTCATCGAGACGTCATCACTCATCAACAAACCCTGGAACCCGATACTGCCGCGAATCACCTGAGCGATGATTGTCGCAGATGTCGTTGCCGGTTGGGCGGCATCCAGCGCGCTAAACACAACATGCGCAGTCATCGCCATCGGCAGGTCGGCCAGCGGCCGGAACGCTGCGAAATCGCTGGCTTCAAGTTCGGCCGCGGAGGTGTCCACGGTCGGCAGCCGCAGATGCGAGTCGGCAGTGGCACGGCCGTGGCCGGGAATGTGCTTGAGCACGGGCAGGATGCCGCCGTCGGCCAGACCATCCGTCACCGCACGGGCGATGATCGCAACCTTGGCCGGCTCGGTGCCATAGGCCCGGTTGCCGATCACCGCATCGGCGCCGGCCACAGGAACGTCCGCCAGCGGCAGGCAATCCACAGTGATCCCGAGGTCCACCAGATCAGCGGCCATCAGCCGTGAGCTGAGCCAGGCCGCCCGCAGGCCCAATTCGGGCTTAATATCGTAAAGCGTGCTGAATACGGCCCCCGGCGGATAGACCGGCCAATGCGGCGGACCGAGACGTTGCACCCGGCCGCCCTCCTGGTCGATCAGGACGGGGGCATCGAGATCCCCCGTCGTGCCGCGCAATTCCTCAACAAGCCGCGCGACTTGCGCGGGATTGTCGATGTTGCGTTTGAAGAGGATGAAACCCCAGGGCCGCTCGGCGCGCAAAAAGGCGCGCTCTTCAGCGGTCAATTCCAGGCCGGAGACACCGGTAATGAAGGCGCGTGTGCTCATGGGGCCGATTAGCCCTCGCGGCCGCCCAGGGTCAAGGAAACGGCCGTTAATTCCTTTGGACGACGCACTGTCCGCCGGCAGATTTCAGGTTCCCGCAGAATTGCGAGGCCTCATCCGGCGTTCCGAACGGTCCAACCATGGCCCTGTAGTAGGTTCCCTTTTCGCCGAGGTCAGCGCGTTTGATCAGCGCCGTGCGCGATCCCAGCACGGACGGGAATTTGGTCTGCAGCGCCTTGAATGAGGCCTGGGCATCATTCTCGCTGCGCTGGGACGAAATCTGCACCACGTAGCCGCCGCCGGCTGCAGTCGCCGCCTGCTGGGCTGGATTGATCGCAGCCACGCGGGCCGGCGCGGTGGCCGTGGCCGTCGACTGCGGCGCCAGCGACATCGGCGCATTGGCAGGCTGCGTCGCCGGAGCGGTGATGCGCGCAGGCGCCTGGCGCGACGCAGGGGTCGCGTTGCTGCTGTCGGCCTGGTCACCGCGGACCGGGACCGTACGGACCCGGCGCGGCTCGTCGCCCCCGCCCTGCATGGCGCCGTTGCC
Source organism: Tardiphaga sp. (assembly GCA_040512975.1). Taxonomy (GTDB): domain Bacteria; phylum Pseudomonadota; class Alphaproteobacteria; order Rhizobiales; family Xanthobacteraceae; genus Tardiphaga. The sequence goes on from JBEVEC010000227.1 coordinate 10,596, forward strand.
GACCAGCGGCTTGCCGCTGGGGGCGACGCTCGCCGCGGCGGGCGGGTTGGCGTTCTGGTTCAACGGCGGAAACACGACGCGGGGACCGCCGGCCTTGGTAGCGTCCTGCACGTTCACCGGCTGCTCTTCGCGCGACACCATGCGCTCCGGCGCATTGCCGCCCAGACGGTCCTGGATGGCCTTGCCGGGGTCGCTGGAGGCGGTCGCCGACGGCGGCACAATCTTGTTCGGGCCGGGATCGGCCTTGATCACCGGGGGCTCGCCACTGCGATGTGAACCGAAGAAGCTGCGATAGGCGAAGGCACCGCCCGTGCCGACCACGGCGAGCGCCAGCACGATGGCCACCGTCGCCATGCCGCCGCGGCGTTTCGGCGCCTCTTCCGGCTCGGCATAGGCATCCTGGTAGCCATATTGCTCGTGGGCGTAGGCGTCGTCCTGCGGATAATCGGGCGCGCCCTCGGTGTGCCCGTACAACGCGTCGTCGTAGCGTTCGGGATCGCGGGCGAACTGGTCGCGCGACGGATAGTTTTGGTCGGCGGCGAAGTCAGGCGCCTGACGGTAATCGGGCTCCGCGGCAGGTTGAGATGCGGGCTCGTCCCCGTAGTGCTGCGGCTGCGGCGGCTGGACGTGCGCGCGCTGCATCCAGGACGGCGGCGCGGGCGGAGCCAGAGGCTCTTCGTATTCGGACTCGTCACGATATGCCGGCTCTTCGTGACGCGGCGCTGCGGCCTGCGGCTGGCGTGCGGCAAACGGATCGGTCTGGCCGATCAGCCGCGCCAGTTCGGCGAGCGGATCACCCTCGCCCTTGGCCCGCGGGTCACGGCCAGTATCGGGAAGCAAAGGTCGGTTCTGGTATCGATCAGCCATTGTGATGTCGCGTCCCCTTCGGGAAAGCCGCCAACCCGCTTGTCAAAACGAAACAGCCGCAAAAATATGAACCGCCACAGTCCCCATGTGGACGGTCGCCCCTCTTTATCGCATCTCGTCTGGAGCAGTCACACCAAGAACGGCGAGGCCGGAAGCCAGGACCGAGACGACGCTTTGGACAAGTGCCAACCGCGCTTTGGTAAGTTCAACATCATTAGTGATAATGAAGCGTAAATGAGGCGCATCACGCCCACGTGTCCAGAGCGCGTGAAATTCACTGGCTAAATCATAGAGATAGAAGGCGATCCGGTGCGGCTCATGGGCCAGCGCCGCAGATTCGATCATCCGCGGGTACAGCGCCAGCGGCCGCATCAGGCCGAGCTCTGCGGGGTCGTCGAGCCGCTCGACGGGCGCGTCCGCGAGGTAGGCGATCCGGGCGCCGGTCTCGCCGGGCAGGTCGGACAGCAGTTGCTCGCGCGCGTTGCGGAAGATCGAATGTCCGCGGGCGTGGCCGTACTGGACGTAGAAGACAGGGTTGTCCTTGGACTGCTCGATCACCTTGGCGAGATCGAAATCCAGCACCGCGTCGTTCTTGCGGAACAGCATCATGAACCGCACGGCGTCGGAGCCAACCTCGTCCACCACCTCGCGCAAGGTGACGAAGTCGCCCGAGCGCTTCGACATCTTCACCGGCTCGCCGTTGCGCAGCAATTTGACGAGCTGCACGATCTTGACGTCGAGCGCGCCACGGCCGTCAGTGACCGCCTTGATCGCCGCCTGCACGCGCTTGATGTAGCCGCCGTGATCGGCGCCCCAGACGTCCACCATGGTGAGGAAGCCGCGGTCGAACTTGGTCTTGTGATAGGCGATGTCGGACGCGAAATACGTATAGCCGCCGTCGGACTTCAACAGCGGGCGATCGACGTCGTCGCCGTAAGCCGTGGCGCGGAACAGGGTCTGCTCGCGGTCCTCGTAGTCGTCGACCGGCTTGCCCTTCGGCGGCGGCAGTCGGCCGACATAGACGTCGCCCTTGGCGCGCAGGAAGTCGATGGTGGCGGCGACCATGTCGCTGCCGCCGTCGATCAGCGAACGCTCCGAGAAGAACACCTCGTGGCTGATGTTGAGCGCGGCGAGATCGCTGCGGATCATCTCCATCATCGTGGAAATGGCCTTCGGCCGCACGATCGGCAGCCATTCCGCTTCGGGCCGGGCCTTCAGCGCGTCGCCGAATTCAGCGGCGAGCGCCTGCCCGACAGGCACCAGATAGTCGCCGGGATAGAGCCCTTCCGGAATCTCGCCGATGGTTTCGCCGAGCGCCTCGCGGTAGCGCAGGAATGCGGAGCGCGCGAGCACGTCGACCTGCGCGCCGGCGTCGTTGATGTAGTATTCGCGCGTGACGTCGTAGCCCGCGGTCGACAGCAGGCTCGCCAGCGCATCGCCGAACACGGCGCCGCGGCAATGGCCGACATGCATCGGGCCGGTCGGGTTTGCCGAGACGTATTCGACATTGACCTTCTCGCCGGCGCCGACGGCGCTCTGGCCGTAACCGTCGCCATCGCGCAGCACCGCGCGCAGCGCATCGGCCCAGACCGATGTCTTCAGCGTGAGATTGATGAAGCCGGGACCGGCGATGGCCACCGACGTCACCAGATCGTCCGCGCGCAGCCTCGCCGCGATCGCTTCCGCAAGATCGCGCGGCTTGGCCTTGGCTTCCTTCGCCAGCACCATCGCGGCATTGCTCGCCATGTCGCCATGGGCGGCGTCCTTGGTCGGCTCCACCACCACGCGCGACAGGTCGATGCCGGCCGGCAGCGTGCCTTCGGCGATCAGCGCGCTGCAGATGGCATGCACGCGCGTGAGCACGGTGGCGAACAGGTGCGGCGTCGGGGCAGGATTGGTCATCACGTCAGGAACCAGCTTGCGCCGGAGCGGTCCGGCATGGTTGTCGTTGATCGATTGATAGTTTTGCAGGCGATCGGCATGCAGCGCGTAAATTGCCGATTTACCAGTGCTGATAGGCACTTAAGTGTAAGTGGCCTAACGCAATTCCGGGGTCGAGTCAAAAAGCCGGACATGCTCGGTGATGGCATAGCGGTCGGTCATCCCGGCGATGAAATTGCCGATCCGCCGGGCATGGTCGGTGTCGGATTCCGGCGGGCTGCCACCGGGCGGCAGCCAGTCCGGCGGCAGATCCTGCGGCGCGCGCTGGTAGCGGGCGAACAGGTCCATGACCAGGCATTCGGCCTCGACCATCACCCGCATCACGCGCTCATGGCGATACATCCGCTGCCAGAGAAAGGCCTTGATGGCCGCCTCGTTTGCCGCGGCTTCAGCCCCGAACGCAACGAGCTGCCGGCCGCAGCGCCGGACCTGCACCGCGGATGTGGGCTGCAATGCGCGAAGCCGCGCCTCGGTCTCGCTGCTCACGGCGCCGATCAGATAGGAGATCAGTTCGCGCACCAGTTCGGCGCCGCGGCGGCTTTCGTCGAGCCCTGGATAACGCCCGTCGATCTCGTCGATCATCACACGCGTCAGCGCCATCTCTTTGAGGTCGTCGATCGCAAACAGCCCTGCCCGCAAGCCGTCATCGATATCGTGCGCATCATAGGCGATGTCGTCGGCAATCGCCGCAGCCTGGGCCTCCAGCGAGGCATGGCTCGCCAATTCAAGATCAAAACCCGTGTTGTACTCGGCGATACCGAGCGGCACGCCGGCGGCCGCGTAGCGTTCGAGCGGGGCGCCTGCAGCGTCGGTCAGCGGGCCGTTGTGCTTGACGATGCCTTCGAGCGTCTCCCAGGTCAGGTTGAGTCCGTCGAAGGCGGGATAGCGATGCTCCAGCGCGGTGACCACGCGCAGCGTCTGGGCGTTGTGGTCGAAGCCGCCGTGGTCCTTCAGGCATTCGTCCAGCGCGCGCTCGCCGGCATGGCCGAACGGCGGATGGCCGATGTCATGGGCCAGCGCCAGCGTCTCGGTGAGGTCCTCGTCGAGCCCGAGCTGGCGCGCCAGGGCGCGGGCGATCTGCGCCACCTCCAGCGTATGGGTCAGCCGGGTACGGTAGTGGTCGCCCTCGTGGAACACGAACACCTGGGTCTTGTGTTTCAGCCGCCGGAACGCCGTCGAATGGATGACACGGTCGCAATCCCGGCGAAAATCGCTGCGGGTGCGGCTCGCGGGCTCCGCAAACAGACGCCCCCGGCTTCGCGCGGGATCGCAGGCATAGAGCGCGCGGGGGGCAGCCATTCCAACCGACACCGTGGGGACGTCCTTGATTCAATTGATTCTTGCGTGCATCGCACTTAACTATGGGGAGCGGCGGATTCAAATGGTGCGAAGCCGGCCCGGAGAGTAACAATGACTGAAGCTGCTGTAACGGAAACCCCGGTGACGATCAGCGAGCGCGCGGCCCGGCGGATCGGCGAGATCCTGAAGACCGAAGGCGACGGCGCCATGCTGCGTATTTCCGTCGAGGGTGGCGGCTGCTCCGGCTTCCAGTACAAATTCGACGTCGAACGCGCCCGTGCCGAGGACGACATGGTGATCGCGCGCGACAGCGCCGTGGTGCTGGTCGACCCCTCCTCCGCGCCGTTCCTGGCCGGCTCTGAGGTCGACTTCGTCGACGATCTGATCGGCGCCTCCTTCCGTGTGGTCAATCCCAACGCCACCGCCTCCTGCGGCTGCGGGACCAGCTTTTCGATCTGAAGGCGTTTCTCTTCAATTATTCAACAACCGCTCCCGCGCCTTTTTCAATGACCGAAGCCCGTTCCTCACCGAGATGCGGAATGCGGCTGAGTTGGCGATCGAGTTCGCGGAAGACGTATTCGGTCGCCTTGTAGGGCGTCTCGATGCGTCGGTCCAAGCCGTCGTTGAGCAGTACGTGCACGCCGTCGCGGCCGGCCATCTGGTGGCACTGGGCGCAGGTCATGCGGTTGAAGGTCAGCGCCTCCGGATCGTGACGGCGGACATCCCGGTAGGTGCGCGGCGTGAGATCGGTCAGCACCGACTGCAGCTCGGCCTGCCTGGCGCCTTCGGCGTTCTCGACGGCCGTGCGAAACAGCGGGGTGTCATAGGCGCTGGAATAATAGCCGATCTTCACGCCGTCGCGCTCGATGGCGACGGCCGACAGCGTTCGCTCGGCATTGTAGGACCGGCTCAGCATGCCGAACACCCAGAGCCCGGTCAGTGACGAGCTCCAGCTCGCGGTCTGCACCGGCCGTCCTGCAATCGCTTCCTGGATGAAGTCCGCGGTCGCGACGCCCGCGCCGGCGGCGTTGCGCTCGCGCAGGCCCGTCAGGGCGTCCGCCTTGTGCAGGAAGCTGGCGGTCGCCTCGCGACGCTGCGCAGCGGGGAGCAGCCGGTCGATGACGTCGAAGTCGAGATGGACGAACAGTTGCTCGTAGGCCCGCCCCGGGAAGCGCGGGCTCATCAGTTGGTAGACCATCCGCACCTGCGGAATGTCCTGCAGCCCGTCGAAATGCACGTCGCTTTCCGGCTCGCCCGGCCGCAGCACCACCGACACCAGTTTGAAATGTTTGGGATCGCTGACGTCGGCGATGACGTCGCGGATCGGCTCGACGGTCGTGCCCGACGTGTAGAAGTGGTCGGGGGTCACCTGGCGGGCAATATCAAGCGTGTCGCCGCCCGGCTCGC
>JBEVEC010000248.1:0-3507 GCA_040512975.1 Tardiphaga sp.
TCGAGGACGGCGCCATCGCCGGCCGCGGCCTCGAGATCGCCTGGCTGAAGAGCCAGACCGATCTCCTGTTCGCGCAGATCCAAGGCTCGGCGCGAATCACGCTGCCCTATGGCCACACGCTGCGCATCAACTACGATTCGCATAACGGTTTTCGCTACACGCCGGTCGGCCGCATCCTGATCGACCGCGGTCTCGTGCCGCGCGACCAGATGTCGATGCAGCGCATCCGCCAATGGATGGAGCAGAATCCGGACGGCGCGAACGAGCTGCGGCGACAGAACCGCGCCTTCGTGTTCTTCCATGAGGTGCAACTGTCCGACAAGGACGAGGCCGTCGGCGCGCAGGGCGTGCCGTTGACGCCGGGGCGCTCCATCGCCGTCGACAAGGCGCTGCACGTCTACGGCACGCCGTTCTTCATCGAAGGCGAATTGCCGGTGGAGTCCGAACAGTCGAAGACGCCGTTCCACCGGCTGATGGTGGCGCAGGACACCGGTTCCGCCATCGTCGGCCCGGCGCGCGCCGACCTGTATTTCGGCGCGGGCGTCGAAGCCGGCCGGGTCGCCGGCCGCATGCGCCATCCCGCGCGCTTCGTGATGCTGGTGCCAAACAGCCTCGATCCCGCCGCCCGCGGTCGCACCATGCCGCTACCCGACGCGCGGCCGTCGGAGAAAATTGCAAAACTGTTTCCGCAGATGCCGGTGAGCGAACCCGCGAAGGTCGAGCCGCCAAAGGCTGCCGACAGACCTGCCGCGAAAGCGGATGGCGTGGCCGACGCCAAGGTTGCCACTCCGGCCACGCCCGCGCCCATCACGCCGTTGCCTGCGCCGAAGCCCGCCACGATTGCCGCCGCGACGCCGGCGCCGGCATCACCGCCGGCAGCCGCCGTGCCGTTGCCGGAAGCGCGACCCACCGTGGCGCCGCAGGTCACGGCCGATGCAAAGCCGCAGCCGAAGGCCGAAGCAAGGCATGAAGCCAGACCGCGGCGTGCCAGGGTCCGCCATCGCATGTATCGTCGGGCGGCAAAGCCATCGCAGCCGCAATCCCTGTTTCGTTTTCCCTGGCAATGAAACGCCCGTCACGTCCACCGCAGATTCCCGATCCGCCTCGTCCTCGCCACCGCGCCCTCAGCGATGACGAACGCGTGCTGTGGGACCATGTCGCCAAGCAGGTCAAACCGCTGCGCAGGAAACGCGTCGTGAAGGCCGAGGCCGTCGCCGCTGCACCCACGCTTTTGAAAGTCGCCGCGCCGAAAAAGCCCGCGGTGCCGCCGCCGGCCGCGCTCAAGCCGGCGCCCGCGCCGCCACCTCTGGCGCCGCTCGGCCGCCGCGAACGTTCGCAACTGTCGCGCGGCAAAAAGGACATCGACGCGCGGCTCGACCTGCACGGCATGACGCAGGAACGCGCACACCGCTCGCTCGCGGCCTTCCTGCGCCGCGCCAGCGGTGAGGGTCATAGCTTCGTGTTGATCATCACCGGCAAAGGCCGCACCACCGGTCCTGAATCCGAACGCGGCATTCTGCGTCGTCAGGTTCCGCTGTGGCTGGGCTTGCCGGAGTTTCGTTCGCTGGTGGTGGGCTTCGAGGAAGCGAGTGTCGGCCACGGCGGCGCGGGTGCGCTTTATGTGCGGGTAAGGCGGATGCGGTAGAGCAAAGCCCCTCCCCATCCAAAACTGTTATCACCCGCGAAAGCGGGTGACCCAGTATTCCAGGGCATAAGTGATGAACAGGGGCGCTCTGGGATACCGGATCACCCGCTTTCGCGGGTGATGACAGCTCTTTGTGGCGCTACAAAATAAACCGGCTCAGATCCGCGTTCTTCGCGAGATCCCCGACATGTTTCTGCACATAGCCCGCATCGACATGGATCGTCTCGCCGTTGCGATCCGGCGCCGTGAACGAGATTTCGTCGAGCACGCGCTCCATCACCGTCTGCAGCCGCCGCGCGCCGATGTTCTCGACGCTGGAATTCACAGCCACCGCAACATCGGCCAAGGCGTCGATTGCCGCATCGCCGAATTCCAGCGTGACGCCCTCGGTCTGCAGCAGCGCGACATATTGCTTGATCAGTGATGCCTCGGGCTCCGTCAGAATCCGCCGCATGTCGTCACGGGTCAGCGCATTGAGTTCGACGCGGATCGGCAAGCGGCCCTGCAATTCCGGCAGCAGGTCGCTCGGCTTGGCGATGTGGAAGGCGCCCGACGCGATGAACAGGATGTGGTCGGTCTTCACCGCGCCGTGCTTGGTGGACACGGTGGTGCCCTCGATCAGCGGCAGCAGGTCGCGCTGCACGCCCTCGCGCGACACCTCGCCGCCGCTGCGACCGTCGCGTACGCAGATCTTGTCGATCTCATCGAGAAACACGATGCCGTTGTTCTCGACCACCGAGATCGCTTCCTGCACCAGCGTATCGGTATCGAGCAGCTTGTCGGCCTCCTCGTTCACCAGCGGCTCGTGGGCGTCCTCGACGCGCAGCCGCCGCGTCTTGGTGCCCTTGCCCATCTTGCCAAAAATGTCGCCGATGGAGATCGCGCCCATCTGGGCGCCGGGCATGCCGGGAATCTCGAACATCGACGGACTGCCGGATGACGCCACCTCGATCTCGATTTCCTTGTCGTTCAGTTCGCCGGCGCGCAGTTTCTTGCGGAAGGAATCCTTGGTAGCAGCGCTGGCGCCGGCGCCCACCAGCGCATCGACCACGCGGTCTTCGGCCGCCTGCTGCGCCCGCGCCTGCACATCCTTGCGCTTCTTCTCGCGGATCTGCGCGATGCCGACTTCGAGCAAATCGCGGATGATCTGCTCGACGTCGCGACCGACATAGCCGACCTCGGTGAATTTGGTGGCCTCGACCTTGATGAACGGCGCGCCGGCGAGTTTGGCCAGGCGCCGCGCGATCTCGGTCTTGCCGACGCCGGTGGGGCCGATCATCAGGATGTTCTTTGGCAGCACCTCTTCGCGCAGCGATCCCGTGAGCTGCAGCCGTCGCCAGCGGTTGCGCAGCGCGATCGACACCGCGCGCTTGGCGTCGTGCTGGCCGACGATGAAGCGATCGAGCTCGGAGACGATTTCGCGGGGAGAAAAGTCGGTCATTCGCTAAGCGCCTCAATGGTCACGTTGCGGTTCGTGTAGACGCAAATATCCGCCGCGATATCCAGCGATTTTCGTACGATGGCTTCCGCATCCTTGTCGGTGTCGACCAGCGCCCGCGCCGCCGCCAGCGCATAATTACCACCCGAACCGATCGCCATCACGCCGGCCTCAGGCTCCAGCACGTCGCCGGTGCCGGTCAGCACAAGCGAGACGTCCTTGTCGGCGACGATCATCATGGCCTCGAGCCGGCGCAGATAGCGGTCGGTGCGCCAGTCCTTGGCCAATTCCACGGCAGCCCGGGTCAATTGCCCCGGATACTGCTCGAGCTTGGCCTCCAGCCGCTCGAACAGCGTGAAGGCGTCCGCGGTGGCGCCGGCGAAGCCGCCGATGACGTCGCCGCGGCCGAGCTTGCGGACCTTGC
>JBEVEC010000265.1:0-22143 GCA_040512975.1 Tardiphaga sp.
ATCGGCGTCGCGATCACATAGCGGAACGGGCCGAGGGTCCAGTTCAGGTTGGCGTGCACGAAGGCCGAATGGAAGGTCGTGAACGGCCCGACCCACAGCATGATGTTGGGCGAGACGCCCGCCATCAGCAGCACCACGTCAACGGCGACGGTGCCGAGGAACAGGTTCACCGGATGAAAGCGCGCCGCCGAGATCCATTCCACCTCTTCCGAGGAATGATGGATGGCGTGATACTTCCAGAAACCGCCGCCATGATACATGCGGTGGAACCAGTACAGCAGGAAGTCGGACACGACGAGGAAGAACACCGCCTGCACCCACAGCGGCAGCTGCGCGATGGGGCCATGGCCGTTGTCGTAGAAGGCGATCAACTCGTCGGCGTCATGGATATTGAAGACGAACGACGCACCGAGCACCAGGAGGCCGATGCGGACCACGCGGGTGATCAGGGGCACGAAGAACCAGTAGCAGACGTCGGTGACGATTTCGGATTTCTGCCACCAGTGCTTGCCCGGATTGCAGGCCCAGAAATGCGTGAGTACCGTGAACACGAGGCCGATCAAGAGTGTGATGGGCACGACCTTCATGATGGTCTCGCCGAACATATGCATCAGGTCGAATGGTAACGTGGACATTCTGAAACACCTCGTCAGGGAATGACCAAGCCTTACCGGGTTATGCTTAAGGAGCCGTGAAATCGATCAACGACCGCTGAGGGGTTCACGCACACGTCATTCAATGCCGCTTTTAAGTAGACATTTACCGTGCGCAACAAGAGACAAATGCCGCGGACTTTCCTTGATCGAATTAACCGCCCTGCAATTCCAAACTCGTAGTGTGAGCCCATGGTCACGGTGCTGAGAACGCCGGGGAGACCAGGCATGAAGATTGACAGCCACGTGCTCAACTGGAGTTTTATATTATGACGAAGCTTGTTTCGCGTTTCCTGAAGGACGAGTCCGGTGCAACCGCCATCGAATACGGCCTGATCGCCGCCGGCATCTCGCTGGCCATCATTGCCGCCGTTAACGGCCTCGGCACCTCGCTGAACACCAAGTTCGGCGCGATCAACACCTCGCTGAAGTAAGCGACGGTCGCACTGGCATCAAAGGCTCCGGACCTCCGGAGCCTTTTTTGTTTCTGATGATATCTGCGTTGTTCGAAGAGTGACTAGCGTATGAGACAGCCCGCCGCCCGCCGCCCGCTGATCGACGAGTTGCAGATCGCACTGCGCGAACCTGCCGGCCTGGTCTGCGTTGCCCTGCTGATCGCCGTCGCCCTCCTCGCGGCCCGCATTGCGGTGGCTTGGTAAACGAATTGTTGTTTTCCGATTGTTCATTTCTGCCGGCTAGCCTCGCCGCAGTCGCCGCACCGGGCCCGAAGTCATGATCCTCGATATCATCCGCCTCACGCTTTTTCCCGGCCTGATGGCCTTCGCGGCGATCAGCGATCTCTTCACGATGACGATCTCCAACCGGATCTCGCTGGTCATGGTGGCCGGCTTCGCCGTGCTCGCAGCCTTCAGCGGCATGGGCCTGCACGATCTCGGCATGCATGTCGGCGCGGGGCTGGCCGTGCTGGTGGTCGCGTTCGCCTGTTTCGCCTTCGGCTGGATCGGTGGCGGCGACGCCAAGCTCGCCGCGGCCGCGGGCTTGTGGTTCGGCTTCGGCCACTTGCTGGACTACCTGGTCTACGCTTCGCTGTTCGGCGGTGCGTTGACACTGCTGCTGCTGCAGTTCCGGCAGTGGCCTCTGCCCTACGGGCTGGGCAACCAAGGCTGGCTGCTTCGGCTGCATCACAAGGAGTCCGGTATTCCCTACGGGGTCGCGCTCGCCCTCGGTGCGTTGTTCGTCTATCCGGAAACGGAGTGGTTGAAGGTCGTCGACCTCACGCGTCTTGCGTTGCTTTGATCATCGTCAATTCCCGTTAACTCGATTTAGATACCGCTCATTAACCATGCTTTGACGAATAGCTGATCAACTCCCGTTACAGCGACGACAGCGTCCGTCGCAGCGTAATGTGGAAAGTGAAGCGTATGAATACCGCACGCATTGTCGTTTTGGCGATTGCGCTTGGCGCCGGCAGCGTGGCGCTTTACCTCGCAAGCGGTGCGAACGAGCCCGCGCCGGCACCGCAGGTCGCCCAGCTTCCCACCTCGGACGTCCTCGTCGCCAAAGCCGACATCGCCATGGGCCAGACCCTCGGCGCCGACGACGTGCAGTGGCAGTCCTGGCCGACGTCCGCCGCGGGCGCCAGCGTCATCCGCCGCAACGACCGGCCCGACGCCACGACACAGATCGCCGGCTCGATCGCGCGCTCGCCCTTCATCGCCGGCGAGCCGATCCGCGAGCCGAAGCTGGTGCGCGCCAACGGCGCCGGCTTCATGGCCGCCGTGCTGCCCGCCGGCATGCGCGCCGTGTCCACCGAAATTTCGCCGGAGACCGGCGCCGGCGGCTTCATCCTGCCGAACGACCGCGTCGACGTGATCCTGTCGAAGCGCGAGCGCGGCGCCGACCGCGGCGGCCTCGAAGTCGTCAATTCGGAAATCATCCTCAGCAACATCCGCGTGCTCGCCATCGACCAGGCGCCGCGCGAGAAGGACGGCCAGAACACCGTGGTCGGCAAGACCGCAACCCTGGAATTGAAGCCCGAACAGGCCGAACTGCTCGCCCGCGCCCGCCAGAGCGGCACGCTGTCGCTCGCGCTGCGCGCGCTTGTCGACGTCAATGTGGTCGAACCCAAGGTCGACGAAGCCAATAACGGCAAGCGCGACAGCATCAATATCATTCGTTACGGCGTGCCGACGCCCGCGACGATCCAGAAGTGATCATGAGGACGCAGGCCATGAACGGCATCACAATCGGACCGATGCGGACCCTGATGGTTCGCGCGCTGTCATTCACGGCAGTGGCGGCCCTGACCGTTAACCCGGCATTAACCCCGGTGCTCGCTGCCGATGCACGGCTCGCGCCGATGGCGTCCGAAGGCCAGTACGGCGCGCCGTCCAACGGCCGCTTTCTCGCGCTCGGGATCGGCAAGTCCATCGTCATCGACCTGCCGCGCGACATCAAGGACGTCCTGGTGGCCGATCCGAAGATCGCCAATGCGGTGGTTCGCTCGGCGCAGCGCGCCTACATCATCGGCGGCACCGTCGGGCAGACCAACATCGTGTTCTTCGACGGCAACGGCCAGCAGATCGCCGCCTACGACATCGCGGTGACCCGCGATCTCAACGGCGTGCGCGCAGCGCTCAAGCAGACGCTGCCCAATTCGGACATCAAGATCGAAGGCGTCGGCGACGGCGTGATGCTGACCGGATCGGTGTCGAGTCCCCTCGAGGCGCAGCAGGCCGGCGACATCGCCGCGCGGCTGGCCGGCAGCGCCGACAAGGTCGTCAACAGCATCGTGGTGCGCGGCCGCGACCAAGTGATGCTCAAGGTCACGGTTGCCGAAGTCCAGCGCGACATCGTCAAGCAGCTCGGCGTCGATCTCTCCGGCTCGATGACCTACGGTACCTCGGTCGTGAACTTCAACAATTCGAATCCGTTCACCGCCTATGGCCGTTCGCTGGTCGGCAGCAATTCCATTTCCGGATCGTTCGGCTCGACGCCGTCGGTCACCGCCACGCTGCGCGCGATGGAATCCGCGGGCGTGGTCCGCACGCTGGCCGAACCGAACCTGACCGCGATCTCGGGCGAGTCGGCGACCTTCCTGGCGGGCGGCGAATTCCCGATCCCCGCCGGCTATTCCTGCGACCCGGTCACCCATGTCTGTACGACGCAGATCTCGTTCAAGAAGTTCGGCATCTCGCTGAACTTCACGCCGGTGGTGATGTCCGAAGGCCGCATCAGCCTGCGGGTCATGACCGAAGTCTCCGAATTGTCGAACGACAACTCGCTGACCGTCACCCAGGCCTCGAGCGCGACTTCGACCAATTCGCTGACGGTTCCCTCGATCAAGACCCGCCGCGCCGAAACCACCCTGGAAATTCCCTCGGGTGGTTCGATGGCGATGGCCGGCCTGATCCAGGAACAGACCAAGCAGGCGATCAGCGGGCTGCCCGGCTTGGCGCAGCTCCCGGTGCTCGGCTCGCTGTTCCGCAGCCGCGACTACGTCAACCGCAACAGTGAATTGATGGTGCTGGTGACGCCCTATGTGGTGCGCGCCGTGGCCCAAAAGGACCTGTCGCGCCCGGACGACGGCTTCACGGAAACCTCCGATCCGCAGGCCGACCTGATCGGCAGCGTCAACCGCATCTACGGCGCGCCCGGCCGGCCCGAGAAGGTCGCCGGCAAGCCCTATCGCGGCACTTACGGCTTCATCACGGACTAAGGCGGGACAGGATTATCACGATGACCAACCAGCAACCCGCTTCCCTCGGCCGACGCCTCGGCGCCCTCGTCGCGCTGTTCGGCGTGTCGGTCGCGATGGGCGCCTGCACGACCGCCGCCGAGCGCGAGGTCACCGCAAGCGTTCCCAACGATTATCGCCTGCGTCACCCGATCGTGGTGCAGGAGTCCAACCGCACGGTCGAGATCTTCGTCGGCTCGCAGCGCGGCGGACTGTCGGCGTCGCAGCGCGCCGATGTCGGCGCGCTGGCCCAGACCTGGCTTCGCGACGGCACCGGCAGCATCGTCGCGGAGATTCCGGTGGATACGCCGAACGCCCGCGCCGCGGCGGATTCGGCACGTGACGTCCAGTCGTTACTCGCGGCCTCCGGCATTCCTCCGCGCGGCCTGATCATGCGCAAATATCGCCCAACGGATCCGCGCCAGTTCGCGACCATCCGTCTGACCTATCCGCGCATCGTGGCCGATGCCGGCCCGTGCGGCACCTGGCCCGAGGATCTTGGCCCCTCCTACAAGAACAAGAGCTGGCTCGAAAACAAACCCTATTACAACCTCGGCTGCGCCTCCCAGCACAACCTCGCCGCGATGGTCGACAACCCCGCCGACCTCGTGCAGCCGCGTCCGGAATCTGCCGTCTATACCGCCCGCCGTACCGCCACCTTCGAGAAATTCCGCAAGGGAACGACAACGGCGACGACCTATCCTGAAGCCGACAAGGCCAAACTCAGCGACCTGGGCAAATGATCAGCTACGCGCAAAAGACCGCAGACGAGCAACCCGACGTCGCAAACCCGACGGCCGACGAACATATCGCGCCGGCACCGCGGGTGTCGGTGCAGGCGTTCTGCGAGACGGTGGAAACCGCCTCTGCCGTGCAGGCCGCCGGCGAGGACCGCCGGCTCGGCAAGGCGCATCTGAAGATCCAGATGGGCGGCATGGCGGCGGCCATCGAGGCCTATCGGACGGCGCCGACGCCGAACGTGATCATCCTGGAAACCGAACCGCGCGGCGACATCCTCGCCGGCCTCGATCATCTGGCGACCGTCTGCGACTCCGGCACCCGCGTCGTGGTGATCGGCAAGGTCAACGACGTCACGCTGTACCGCGAGCTGGTCCGCCGCGGCGTCAGCGACTACGTGATCGCGCCGGTGACGCCCATCGACGTGGTGCGCTCGATCTGCGGTCTGTTCTCGGCACCGGAGGCCAAGGCCGTCGGCCGGATCATCGCCGTGGTCGGCGCCAAGGGCGGCGTCGGCGCGTCGACGATCGCCCATAACGTGGCCTGGGCGATCGCGCGCGATCTCGCGCTCGATGCCGTGGTGGCCGACCTCGATCTCGCCTTCGGCACCGCCGGGCTGGATTACAACCAGGATCCGCCGCAGGGCATTGCGGATGCGGTGTTCTCGCCCGACCGCATCGACACCGCCTTCATCGACCGCCTGCTGTCCAAATGCACCGACCACCTCAGCCTTCTGGCGGCACCGGCGACGCTGGAGCGCGTTTATGATTTCGGCACCGAAGCGTTCGACTCGATCTTCGATACGCTGCGTTCGACGATGCCGTGCATCGTGCTGGACGTGCCGCATCAGTGGTCGGGCTGGACCAAGCGCGCGCTGATCGGCGCCGATGACATCCTGATCGTGGCAGCACCCGATCTCGCGAATCTGCGCAACACCAAGAACATGTACGACCTGATCAAGGCGGCGCGCCCCAATGATCGTGCGCCGCTTTACTGTCTGAACCAGGTCGGTGTTCCGAAGCGTCCGGAGATCAGCGCCAACGAATTCGCCAAGGCGATCGAGTGCCCGCCGATTGCGACCATCCCGTTCGATCCCCAGATGTTCGGTGCCGCCGCGAATAACGGCCAGATGATCGCGGAAGTCGCCGCCGGGCATCGCACCACGGAAATCTTCCTGCAGATTGCGCAGCGGCTCACGGGCCGCGGCGAGACCAAAAAGCCCAGAACATCTTTCCTGGGGCCCTTACTGGAAAAGTTGCGGTCGAAGTAATCCACCGCAAGGAGTAGCGTCGTGTTTGGTAAGCGTAGTGGATCCGATACCGAAGTCCGAAGCCTGCGGCCGCCCGGCGCGTCTGACGCGCCGGCGGCTGCGGCGCCTTCGACAATGCCCGTGGTGGCTTCGCCGTCGATCACGCCCGCGCGGGCCGCACCTGCTCCGGCGACGGCCGAGCGGCGCTCGGAGAATTACTACCAGGTCAAGGCGACGATCTTCGGCGCCCTGATCGAGGCGATCGATCTGGCGCAGCTCGCCAAGCTTGACGGCGAGTCCGCGCGCGAGGAAATCCGCGACATCGTCAACGAGATCATCGCGATCAAGAACATCGTGATGTCGATCTCCGAGCAGGAAGAACTGCTCGACGACATCTGCAACGACGTGCTCGGCTACGGCCCGCTGGAGCCGTTGCTGGCGCGCGACGACATCGCCGACATCATGGTCAACGGCGCCGGCGCGGTGTTCATCGAAGTCGCCGGCCGCATCCAGAAGACCGGCATCCGCTTCCGCGACAACCAGCAGCTGCTCAATATCTGCCAGCGCATCGTCAGCCAGGTCGGCCGCCGCGTCGACGAATCCTCGCCGATCTGCGACGCCCGCCTCGCCGACGGCTCGCGCGTCAACGCCATCGTCCCGCCGCTGGCGATCGACGGCCCCGCGCTCACCATTCGTAAGTTCAAGAAGGACAAGCTGACCCTCGATCAGCTGGTCAAATTCGGCGCGATCTCGCCGGAGGGCGCGCAGATCCTGCAGATCATCGGCCGCTGCCGCGCCAACGTGCTGATCTCCGGCGGCACCGGTTCCGGCAAGACCACGCTGCTGAACTGTTTGACCAACTATATCGACGAAGACGAGCGCATCATCACCTGCGAGGACGCCGCCGAATTGCAGCTGCAGCAGCCGCATGTGGTGCGCCTGGAAACCCGGCCGCCGAACATCGAGGGCGAAGGCCAGATCACCATGCGCGAGCTGGTGCGCAACTGCCTGCGTATGCGTCCCGAACGCATCATCGTCGGCGAAGTCCGCGGACCCGAGGCGTTCGATCTCTTGCAGGCCATGAACACCGGCCATGACGGCTCGATGGGCACGCTGCACGCCAACAACCCGCGCGAAGCCTTGTCGCGTTGCGAATCCATGATCACCATGGGCGGCTTCTCGCTGCCCTCGCGCACCATCCGCGAGATGATCTGCGCCTCCATCGACGTCATCGTGCAGGCCGCGCGCCTGCGCGACGGCTCGCGCCGCATCACGCACATCACCGAGGTGATGGGCATGGAAGGCGACACCATCATCACCCAGGACGTGTTCCTCTACGACATGGTCGGCGAGGACGCCAACGGCAACATCATCGGCCGCCACCGTTCCACCGGCATCGGCCGGCCGCGGTTCTGGGATCGTGCGCGCTATTACGGCGAGGAGAAGCGGCTCGCCGCGGCGCTGGACGCCGCCGAAGTCATCACGGCAACCTGAGGAGCCGGTCATGAGCATGCAGGCACTCTCGATGGCGTTCATGGCCTTCGTCGCCGTCGGCGGGCTGGCGTGGGTCTTCGTCTATCCGTCGCTGTCCGGCGAGAAAAAGGCCGAGGCGCGTCGCGCCTCGCTGACGCGGTCGGAGCCGGTGACCCGGCAAGTCGACCGCGCCCAGCGCTCGCGGCGCGAGCAGGTCGAGGGATCGCTGAAGGAAGTCGAGGCGCGCCGCCAGAAGCAGAAGAAGGTCGCGCTCGCGATCCGCATCTCGCAGGCCGGCCTTGACTGGAGCGACCGGAAATTCATGGTGATCTCCGCCGCGCTCGGCGGCGCGGCCTTTCTCGGCGCCGTGGTGTTCGGCGGCGGTCTGCTGGCCGGGCTCGGCCTCGCTTTCGCTGCCGGTTTCGGCCTGCCGCGCTGGATGCTCAACTTCCTCAAGAAGCGCCGCGAAAAGGCGTTCCTCAAGGCGCTGCCCGACGCCGTCGACGTCATCGTCCGCGGCATCAAGGCCGGCCTGCCGCTGTTCGATTCGATCAAGGTGGTTGCGGCCGATGCCACCGAGCCGCTGCGCAGCGAATTCCTCGCAATCATCGAGACGCAGACCATCGGCATGCCGCTCGGCGAGGCCTGCACGCGCCTGTACGAACGCATGCCGGTGCCGGAGGCCAACTTCTTCGGCATCGTGGTCGCGATCCAGCAGAAGTCCGGCGGCAACCTGTCGGAAGCGCTGGGCAACCTCTCCAAGGTGCTGCGCGACCGCAAGAAGATGGCCGAGAAGATCCAGGCCATGTCGATGGAAGCCAAGGCCTCGGCCGGCATCATCGGCTCGCTGCCGCCGATCGTGATGCTGCTCGTCTACATGAGCACGCCGGACTACATCTCGCTGCTTTGGACCCATCCGACCGGACAGCTGATGCTGCTCGGCTGTCTGATCTGGATGTCGTGCGGCATCTTCGTCATGAAGAAAATGATTAATTTCGACTTTTGATGGTGCAGCATGGTTGATTTCCTTATCGCCAAGATCCACGACCCCCGCTTCATGACGATGCTGCTGGCGGCCATCGCGGTGGCGGCGACGGCCTACAGCCTGCTGTCGCCGCTGCTCGCCGGCGACGGCCTGTCCAAGCGCATGAAGGCCGTCGCCAGCGAACGCGAACGGCTGCGGCAGCGCGAGCGCGACCGGCTGTCCAAGGGCGACAAGGTCTCGCTGCGTCAGTCGCCCAGGCAGCTGGTGTCGAAGGTCGTCACCGACTTCAACCTGAGCAAGTGGCTGGCTCAGGAAGCGGCGCTCGACAAGCTGCTGATGGCGGGCTACCGCGGCCAGGCGCCCTACATCACGTTCCTGTTCTTCCGCGCCGTCACCCCGATCGTGTTCCTGGTGGTCGCCATTCTGTATGTGTTCGTCATCTCCCACATGGAGAAGTCGATGCCGGTCAAGATCGGGATGTGCCTCGGTGCCGCATTCGCCGGCATGCAGGCGCCGATGATGTTCTTGAAGAACGCCATCAGCAAGCGCCAGCTCTCGATCCGTCGCGCCTTCCCCGACGCGCTCGACCTGCTGCTGATCTGCATCGAGTCCGGCATGTCGATCGAAGTCGCGTTCCGGCGCGTTTCGATCGAGATCGCGACGCAGTCGGTGGCGCTGGCCGAGGAATTCACGCTGACCACCGCGGAGCTGTCCTATCTGCAGGACCGCAAGGTGGCCTATGAAAACCTCGCCAAGCGCACCGGCCTGGAAGGCGTCAAGTCGGTCTGTCTGGCACTGATGCAGTCGGAGCGTTACGGCACGCCGCTCGGCCAGAGCCTGCGCGTGATGGCGCAGGAAAATCGCGACATGCGCATGACCGAAGCGGAGAAGAAGGCCGCGGCGCTGCCGCCGAAGCTGACGGTGCCGATGATCCTGTTCTTCCTGCCGGTGCTGTTCGTGGTCATTCTCGGACCGACCGGCATCAAGGTCGCAGCGATGCAGTAACGGAAGTAGCCCGTATGAGCGCAGCGATATGCGGGACGGCTTCCCCGCATATCGCTGCGCTCATACGGGCTACGAAGTTTCTTACGAACGGCTGCGCTGGTCGTCGATCTGCGCGCCCAGAGGCGGCGTCTGCTTGTTGCTCAGCATCCGCTTGAGATAGGCCACGTTCGCTGCGGCCTCGTCGGCCGGCAGGTCTGAGCCGACGATGGCCTCGGCCTCGCTGAAGCGGCCCTGCAGCCCGACCACCAGGCCGAGATTCTGCCGCACCCGCGGATCGACATTGCCGCCGCTATAGGCGCGCCGCAGCGTCGCCTCGGCCTTCGGCAGATCCTTCGAGAGCATGTAGGACAGGCCGAGATTGGACAGCACCGAAGGCTCTTCGGGGCGGATCTTCAGGGCGCTGGCATAATAGCCGCGGGCCTCGTCATGGCGTCCCATCTGGTCCAGCACCGCGCCCTGTACCGACAGGATGCGCCAGTCCGGATTGGCCGGCGAATGGGCGCTGGTCAGCACGTCGAAGGCGCGCTGGAAACTGCCGGTGTCGGCCAGCGCGCGGCCGTAGCCGGCCAGCAGCGCCTTGTTGCCGGGGATGTTCAATGTGGCCTGCTCGAACACGGCGACGGCCTGCGGACGCTGGCCGGTGGCGCGCAGCGCCTGTCCGTAACGGAGCGCGACGTCAGCGTTCTTCGGATTGGCGCGGTAGCGTTCGCCGTAGACCTCGACGGCCTTCACGGGATCGGCGTCGAGCGCGGTGTCCGAGCGACCGCCGACGGAACCGGTGATGTCCGACATCCCCGTCGTCTTGCAGCCGGCAAGGGTGCTGCCCAGCATCGCCGCAACCGCCGCCGTCGTGAGAAACCGAGCAAGACATGAGGACTGACGCATGGCACTCTGATTCAAAATGGGAGCGAAGGAACGTTCGATACCCGAGCAATAGAGTGTTAACCCTAATGGCCGGTTAATCGGTTCTCGGCTACGCGCCGCCACCCCGATGATCCCTTGACGACCGCCGGCCCTTGACCTCACTGCATGTCATCTTCTTGCGAGACCCGCCGATGCATTCCGCCTTCCTGACCGACGCACCGTCAGCGATCCCGATCACCTTCGTCACCAAATCCACCTGGGGCGACATCAGCGCCGCCTTGCCGGCGCGTGCGCGGGCTTTCGCGACGGCCAGCAATTTCGCCGCCAAGCCGGGCGGCCTGCTGGTGCTGCCCTCGGACGACGGCGCGATTGCCGGCGTGCTGTTCGGGCTCGAGGACGATGGGGCGCGAACGCGCGACCCGTTTCGTGCCGGCGCCTTGCCCGGCCTGCTGCCGCCCGGCGTCTATCGCTTTGCCAATGCCCCGCACGACACGCGCCTTGCGGTGCTGGCCTTTGCGCTCGGCAGCTACCGCTTTGGCCGCTATCGCAAGAACGAGGCGCCGGACGTCCGGCTGGTGCCGCCCGGCGATGTCGACATCGCCGACATCGGCCGCATGGCGGAAGCCGCGGTGCTTGCGCGCGACCTGATCAACACGCCGTCCAACGACATGGGGCCGGAGGAACTCGCCAAAGCCGCACAGGATCTCGCCGCGCGCTTCGGCGCAGACTTCACCTGCATCACCGGCGACGAGCTGGTGGCGCAGAACTTCCCGCTGATCCACGCCGTCGGCATGGCATCGCCCCGCGCGCCGCGGCTGATCGATCTTACCTGGGGCGACCCCGCGCATCCCAAGGTGACGCTGGTCGGCAAGGGCGTGTGCTTCGACACCGGCGGCCTCGACCTCAAGCCGTCAAGCGGCATGCTGATCATGAAGAAGGACATGGGCGGCGCCGCCAATGTGCTGGCGCTGGCATTGATGGTGATGGACGCCGGCCTGAAAGTTCGGCTGCGCGTGCTCATCCCCGCGGTCGAGAACGCCGTCGCCGGCAATGCCTTTCGCCCGCTCGACATTTTCAAATCGCGCAAGGGGCCGACGGTGGAGATCGGCAACACTGACGCGGAGGGCCGGCTCGTGCTGGCCGATGCGCTGGCCTATGCCGACGAGGGAAAGCCGGAGCTGCTGGTCGATCTCGGCACACTCACGGGTGCGGCGCGCGTGGCGCTCGGCCCGGAGCTGCCGCCCTACTACACCGACGACGAGACGCTTGCCCAGGACATTGCTCGCTGTGCGACGGAGCAGAACGATCCGTTGTGGCGGCTGCCGCTGTGGGCGCCGTATGACGCGTGGCTCGACTCCAAGGTGGCCGACATCAACAACGCGCCCTCCGGCGGCTTTGCGGGCTCGATCACCTGCGCGCTGTTCCTGCAGCGCTTCGTCGACGCCGCCAAAAGCTGGCTGCATGTGGACATCTACGGCTGGACGCCTTCCGCAAAACCTGCGCGGCCCGAAGGCGGCGAATGCCAGGCGGCGCGCGCGATCTATGCGCTGCTGAGCCAGCGCTATGGATAAGCGTCTGACGCCGGCACGGCCCGATCTCGCGGCAAGACATCTCGAAGGCAAGGTCGAGGCCGAACGCTTCGTCGACGGCACCGAGCTCGAAATTGCCGACGGCGTCACCTCGGTGCGGCGCGATCCGTTTGCCGGCGCGATGCTCGAAACCCAGGCGCTGCGCGGCGAGCGCGTCACGATCTATGACCGCAACGAGGACGGCTGGGCCTGGGGACAGCTTCACGGTGACGGCTATGTGGGCTGGCTGTCGGATCTCGCACTCTATCCGCCCGGTCCCGCGCCGACCCACAAGGTGACCGCGCTGCGCACCTTCCTGTTTCCCGGGCCGTCGATCAAACTGCCGCCGATGGACACGCTGTCGCTGGGCGCCCGCCTTGCCGTGGTGAAAATGACCGACGCCTTCGTGGTGACCAGCACGGGCCACTATGTTCCGAAACAGCACGTCGCCGCGATCGACATCGTCGAAGCCGATTTAGTGACGGTCGCCGAACGGTTCGTCGGCACGCCCTATCTCTGGGGCGGCAAGAGCAGCCTCGGCATCGATTGCTCCGGGTTAGTGCAGGTCGCGCTCGGGGCCGCCGGAACGCCGTGCCCGCGCGACAGCGACATGCAGGAAGCGGCGCTGGGACGCGCCTTGGGCAATAACGAACACGGGCGGTTGAAACGCGGCGACCTGATCTTCTGGAAAGGCCATGTCGCCATCGTGCGCGACGCCGAGACGATCGTTCACGCCAACGCCCATCACATGGCCACCGCGATCGAGAACACGCAGGATGCCATCGCGCGCATCAAGGCCGCGGGCAGCGACGTGACGAGCATCAGGCGGCTGGACTAGCCTTGTCGTACCAGGCCTGCAGCGATGGCCGGTGCAGCGCCAGCCATTGCAGCGCGCTGATCATCAGGCCGTTGAAGACGGCACCTTCATCGAGCGCGGCAAGGGCCGCGTTGATCGGCACCACGAAGGGCCGGACGTCCTCGGTCTCCTCGGCAAGACCGCCGCGCGACACCACTTTGGCACTGTCGATGAAGCCGAGAAAGAAGGTGACGAGTTCGTCGGTCAACCCCGGCGTCGGCAGCACGCTGAACAGCTCGACGAGACGTTCCGGCTGCACGCCGATTTCCTCGAAGCATTCGCGGGCCGCCGCCGCCATCGCGCTTTCGTCGCCATCGACGCGACCGGCGACGATCTCGACCATGTCGCCGCGCCCGGTCGCCAGATGGCCGGCAAGGCGAAACTGGTGCATCAGCACGATCTCGCCGCGCGCCAGATCAATCGGCAGAACGGCCGCCACACGCCCCGCCCGCAACACGTCGCGCTGCTGGCGGAGCGCGGCATCGTCTTCCTGATTGATCGCCACGTCATAGCGCTCGAGGGTCTTGTAGCCTCGCGCAATCACCGTCGGTGCGGAAAGCTTTACGTCGGCGGCTCGGTCGGCAATGACGGGCTTGTTGCGGTCGACGTCGGTCATGGCGTCACTGCGCCGCCGCGTCGCCGGGCGCGGTTTCAAGCCGGAACGCCGCGGCGAACAGTGCGCGGGTGTAATCGGTCTTCGGATTCTTGAACAATTCGGCGGCAGCCCCCTCCTCCACCACCTTGCCGTGGCGCATCACGATGAGATGGCTCGCCAGCGACGCGACGACGCGCAGGTCGTGGGAGATGAACATGTAGGTCAGGTCGCGCTTGCGCTGCAGCTCGCGCAGGAGATCAACCATCTGCGCCTGGAACAGCATGTCGAGCGCGCTGGTCGGCTCGTCCAGCACCACGAAACTCGGCTCCAGCACGGCGGCGCGCGCGATCGAGATACGCTGGCGCTGGCCGCCGGAGAATTCATGCGGATAGCGAAAGCGTGTCGCCGGGTCGAGGCCGACGTCGGTCAATGCGCGCACCACCCGCGCCTCGCGATCGTCCGACGACAGCGACGGCTGATGCACGCTAAGGCCCTCGGCGATGATGTCGCCGACCGACATGCGCGGCGACAGCGCGCCGAACGGATCCTGAAACACGATCTGCATGTCGCGCCGGATAGGCCGCATGTCCTTGAACTGCAGGCCCTGGATGTCCTTGCCGAGAAACACGATCGGCCCTTCCGACGAGATCAGCCGCAGCAGCGCCAGACCGAGCGTGGTCTTGCCGGAGCCGGACTCGCCGACCACGCCCAGGGTCTCGCCCTGGCGCACCGCGAGGCTGACACCGTCGACGGCCTTGATGTGGCCGACGGTCTTGCGCAGCAACCCGCGCTTGATGGGAAACCAGACCTTGAGGTCGTCGGCCGACATCACCACCGGCGCCTCCGGGCGCGGCGGCGCCGGATCGGGCTTCGGCTCGGCGGCCAGAAGCGCGCGCGTATAGGGATGTTCGGGCGAGGTGAAGACCCGCTCGACCGGTCCATGCTCGACGATCTTGCCGTTGTTCATCACGCAGACGGTGTCGGCGATGCGGCGGACGATGCCGAGGTCATGGGTGATGAACAGCAGGCTCATGCCGAGACGCTGGCGGATGTCCGCCAGCAGCGCCAAAATCTGCGCCTGCACGGTGACGTCAAGGGCCGTGGTCGGCTCGTCGGCGATCAAGAGGTCCGGCTCATTGGCCAGCGCCATCGCGATCATGCCGCGCTGGCGCTGCCCGCCGGACAGCTGATGCGGATAGCTGGCGAGCCGCGTCTCCGGATCGGGGATGCCGACCTGGGTCAGCAATTCCAGCGTCCGCGCCCGTGCCTTGCCGCCGCGCATGCCGCTGTGCAATTGCAGGATCTCGCCGATCTGCGCACCGATGGTGTGCAGCGGGTTGAGCGAGGTCATCGGCTCCTGGAAGATGATCGAGATGTCGTTGCCGCGGATGCCGCGGATTTCGCGCTCCGACATGCCGAGAAGCTCGTGGCCCTTGAAGCGGATCTGCCCCGATGGATGCGACGCGTTGGGGTATGGCAACAGCCGCAGGATCGACAGCGCGCTGACGGATTTGCCCGAGCCGGATTCGCCGACCAGCGCAACGCATTCGCCGCGGTTGATGGCAAACGAGACGTGATCCACAGCGATGGTGGTATCGCCGCCGCGGTGAAATGCGACGGAGAGATCGCGCACGTCGAGCAAGGGTTGGTTGATGGCGTCCATGCTGCGGTCCTACCTGAACGTCTTGCGCGGATCGAAAGCGTCGCGGACGGCTTCGCCGATGAAGATCAGCAGCGACAGCATGATCGCCACCGCGAAGAAGCCGGTGAAGCCGAGCCAGGGGGCCTGGACGTTGGCCTTGCCCTGCGACAGCAGTTCGCCGAGCGACGGCGAGCCCGGCGGCAAGCCGAAGCCGAGGAAGTCGAGGGCTGTCAGGGTCATCACCGAAGACGAGACGATGAACGGCAGGAAGGTCATGGTGGCCACCATGGCGTTGGGCAGCAAATGCCGGATCATGATGGTCTTGTTGGAGACGCCGAGCGCGCGGGCCGCGGTGATGTATTCGAAATTGCGGCCGCGGAGGAATTCGGCGCGGACGAGACCGACCAGCGAGACCCATGAGAACAGCAAGAGAATGCCGAGCAGCACGAAGAAGCCGGGCACCAGCACCGAGGACAGGATCAGCAGAAGATAGAGTGACGGGATCGCGCTCCAGATCTCGATGAAGCGCTGGAAGCCGAGATCGATCCAGCCGCCGAAATAGCCCTGCACGCCGCCGGCGGCGATGCCGATCACGGAGGAGATAATGGTCAGGGCAAGGCCGAACAGCACCGAGATGCGGAAACCGTAGATCAGGCGGGCGACGACGTCGCGCCCCTGGTCGTCGGTGCCGAGCCAGTTGTATTCGAGATCACGGCAGCCCTTCAGTCCCTTCTTCTCGACCACCGGCTGACACTCCTTTTCGGTCAGCATCCAGGTCGGCTTCGACGGCGCCGGGGTCGGCAGGTCTAGATTGTGGGTGTCGTAGGAATAGCGGATCAGCGGCCAGAAGACGTGGCCGCCCTTGTCGGCGATCAGCTTCTGCAGATAGGGATCGCGGTAGTCCGCGGCGGTCTCAAAATCGCCGCCGAACGTCGTCTCCGAATAGGACACGAAGGCGGGGAAATAGCTCTTGCCGTCGAAGGACACGTAAAACGGCCGGTCGTTGGCGATGACCTCGGCGAACAGCGAGACGAAGAACAGGATCAGGAACAGCCACAGCGACCAGTAGCCGCGGCGGTGCGCCTTGAAGTTCTGCCAGCGGCGCTGGTTGAGCGGCGACATGCCGAGCGGGCGGCGCGACGGCGGCACGGCCTCGCCGAGCGGCGACTGCACGGTGGTCTCGACGGGAACGGGTGCGGTGATGGTCATCAGACGTTCCGCGCCTCGAAGTCGATCCGCGGATCGACCCACATGTAAGCCAGATCGGACAGCAGGTTCACCACAAGGCCAAGAAGCGAAAAGATGAACAGCGTGCCGAACACCACGGGATAGTCACGATTGAGCACGCTCTCGAAGCCGAGCAGGCCGAGGCCGTCGAGGGAGAAGATGGTTTCGATCAAGAGCGAACCGGAGAAGAAGGCGTGGATGAAGACGCCGGGAAAGCCGGCGATCACGATCAGCATGGCGTTGCGGAACACGTGGCCGTACAGCACCTGCCGCTCGGTGCAGCCCTTGGCGCGCGCGGTCATGACATATTGCTTGCGGATCTCGTCGAGGAACGAGTTCTTGGTCAGCAGAGTCGTGGTGGCAAAGGCGCCGAGCGCCATCGACACCAGCGGCAGCGTGATGTGCCAGAAGTAGTCGAGGATCTTCCAGTACCACGGAAAATCGCTCCAGCCGTCCGAGGTCAGGCCACGCAGCGGAAAGACGCTCCAGAACGAGCCGCCGGCGAACAGGATGATCAGCAGGATCGCGAACAGGAAGCCCGGGATGGCGAAGCCGACGATGATGATCGCGGAGGTCCAGGTGTCGAATTTCGAGCCGTCCTCCACCGCCTTGCGGATGCCGAGCGGGATCGAGATCATATAGCTCAGCAGCGTCATCCAGATGCCGAGCGACATCGACACCGGCAGCTTCTCCTTGATCAGTTGCAGCACCGTGGTGTCGCGGAAATAGCTCTTGCCGAAATCGAAGCGGGCGAAATTCCAAAGCATCAGCGCAAAGCGCTCCGGCGCCGGCTTGTCGAAGCCGAACTGCTTCTCGAGGCTCTTGAGGAAGGCCGGATCCAGGCCCTGCGCGCCGCGGTATTTCGAATTGACGGCGTCGCCGGTGGCGCCGGGCTGGGCGCGGTTGCCGAAATCACCGCCGGACGAGCCGGACACGCGCGAGGCGCCGGTGTCGGCGCCGTTGAGCTGCGCGATGACGCGCTCCACCGGGCCGCCCGGCGCAAACTGCACCACCACGAAGGAGACGAACAGGATGCCCAGCAGTGTGGGAAACATCAGCAGCACGCGCCGTGCGATATATGCGCCCATGCTATTTGGCCTGCTCGGTCGAAGGTTTCGCGGTCGCCCACCACAGATCGGGGGCGCCGGTGCCGATATATTTCGGCAGATTGGCGGGATGGCCGAACACGTCCCAATAAGCCAGCCGGTGTGACGCGGCGTACCATTGCGGCACCCAGTAGCGCCCGGCGCGGATCACGCGGTCCAGCGCGCGCGCCGCGAACACGAGCTTGGGCCGGGTATCGGCGGCGATGACCGCGTTCATCAGCGCGTCGACCACGGGATCGGAGATGCCGGAGAGATTGTTGGAGCCCTTGGTGGTGGCGGACTGAACCGAGAAGAACGAACGCAGCGAGTCGCCAGGCACCGTCGAGAAGCTGAAGCGCTCGATGGCCGCATCGAAGTCGAAATCGTCGCGCCGGGCGCGCGCCTGCACGGGGTCGACCAAGCGCACCGTGGCCTCGATGCCGAGCGTTCCGAGGTTCTTGATATAGGGCATGTGGTGCGCCTGGAAGCTCGGCTCATCGAGCAGGAATTCCATCGTGAAAGGCTCGCCCTGCGCCGTCAGGCGCTTGCGGTCCTTGATGACGCAACCGGCGTCGTTGAGCATCTGCGCGGCCTTGCGCAGCAGCGTGCGGTCCTGCCCGGAGCCGTCGGAGGTCGGCGGCAAATAGGGCATGCCGAACACCTCGTCCGGCACCTTGCCGCGGAACGGCTCGAGAAACGCGAGTTCTTCCGGCGACGGCATTCCCGTCGCCATCATGTCGGAATTCTGGAACGGCGACACCGTGCGCACATAGGCGCCATACATGATGGTCTTGTTGGTCCATTCGAAATCGAACGCGCACCCCAGCGCCTCGCGCACGCGCGGGTCCTTGAACTTGTCGCGGCGGGTGTTGAGAAACCAGCCCTGCGCGCCGGACGGCGTGTCGTCCGGCATCATCTCCTGCTTGACGCGGCCATCCTTGATGGCGGGGAAATCGTAGCGCGTGTTCCAGATGCGCGAGGTGAACTCCTCGCGGAACAGGTAATTGCGGCCGGTAAAACCCTCGAAGGCGACGTCGCGGTCGCGATAGAAATCGAAGCGCAGGGTGTCGAAATTGTAGCTGCCGCGGCACACCGGCAGGTCGGCGCCCCACCAGTCCGCAACGCGATCGAACTCGATGTAGCGCCCGACCTCGAAGCGGCCGACCTTGTAGGGGCCACTGCCGAGCGGGATGTCGAGCGAGGATTCGTCGAAGGTGTGCGCGGTGTAGTAGGCCTGCGAGAAGATCGGCATGCCGGCGACGAACAGCGGCACGTCGCGGCCGCGCTTGTCGGCGAAGGTGACAACCAGCGTGGTGTCGTCGATGGCCTCGGCCTTCACCATGTCGCGCATCTGCTGCGTGATGATGGGGTGGCCCTTGTCCTTCAAAATGGTCAGCGAGAACGCGGCGTCGCGCGCGGTCAGCTTGCTGCCGTCGTGGAAGCGTGCCTCGGGGCGCATCGTGAAACGATAGGTCAGACCGTCGGCGGAAATCTGCACCGACTTCGCTGCGAGGCCGTACATCGCATCGGGCTCGTCACCGGCGCGGGACATCAGCGTGGTGAAGGTCATCCCCATGCCCTGCGCGCCGTCGCCCCGCAGCACGAAGGCGTTCAGCGAGTTGAAGGTCTGGTACGACTGGTTGAAGGCACGGGCGGAGGGGATGGTCGAGAACACGCCGCCCTTCGGCGCCTTGACGTTCACGTAGTCGAACTGCGGAAAGTCGGCAGGATATTTCAGGTCGCCGAAGGCCGACATGCCGTGCGCAGCCGGCGCGGGCGCGTCGCCCTCGGCAAGCGCCGGGCTGAAACGCGACGCGGCGACGGCGCCGATCCCGACACCGAGCGCCTGCCGGCGGCTGAACTGCGCCATGCGCGAATGCCTTCTCAAGAGCGCTTGCCGATCTTCGCCGCCTTCTCGGCGTCGTACCACCACAGCGACGGCAGGCCCGACCGGCCGTATTTCGGCAGGTCGGCGTGGCTGAAACGATCCCACCGCGCGTAGCGCGAGAAACCGTAGGTGAATTGCGGCACCACATAGAAGTTCCACAGCAGCACGCGATCGAGCGCCTTGGTCGCCGCGATCAGCGAGGCGCGATCGGTGGAATAGATGATCTTGTCGATCAGCGCATCGACCGCCGGGTTCTTGATGCCGATGGAATTGTTCGAGCCGGGCTGATCGGCGGCGGCCGATCCCCAATAGTCGCGCTGCTCGTTGCCGGGCGACAGCGATTCCGGAAACAGGTCGGTGATCATGTCGTAGTCGAAGGAGCGGACGCGGTTCTGGTACTGCGCGTTGTCGACGACGCGGATCGACGCGGTCACGCCGATGCGTTCGAGCGACGGCTTGTAGAACAGCGCGATGCGCTCCGACGACGGATCCTGCACCAGGATCTCGACGCTGACCTGCTTGCCCGCGGGATCGACCAGCTTGCGCTCGCGGATCTCGAAGCCGGCTTCCTTCAGCAGCCGCGCCGCCTCGCGCAGATTGCCGCGCACCGCCTCCGGATTGCCGCCGACGGGATTGCTGTACGGCGTTGTGAACACCTCGGCCGGGACCTTGTCGCGCACGGTTTCGAGGACCTGCAGCTCCGGCCCTTCCGGCAGCCCGGTCGCCATCAACTCGTCGGCGCCCTGGAAGTAGCTGCCGACGCGCGTGTACTGGCCGTAGAACAATTGCTTGTTCATTTCCTCGAAGTCGAATGCGTAGTTGAAGGCGCGGCGCACGCGCGCGTCCTTGAACATGTCGCGGCGAAGATTGAGCACAAAGCCTTGCATCACGCCAGAATTGCGGTTCGGGAATTCCTCCTTGACGACGCGCTTTTCGTTGGCCGCCGGAAAATCATAGGCTGTCGCCCACTGCTTGGCCGAGTTCTCGGCGATCCAGTCGGCCTGGTCGGCCTTGAAAGCCTCCAGCGCCACCAGATTGTCGCGGAAAAACTCGAAGCGCAGTTCGTCGAAATTGTCCTGGCCGACCCGGGTCGGCATCGCTGCGCCCCAATAGTCCTTGACGCGCTCCAGATACACGGACCGCCCCGGCACGAATTCCTTGATGCGGTAGGGGCCGGAGCCGAGCGGCTTTTCCAGCGTGGTCTGCGAGATGTCGCGCTTGCGGCCCTCGCTGTCGGTGCCTTCCCACCAATGCTTCGGCAGCACCGTCAATTCGCCGACGATGGTCGGCAGTTCGCGGTTGCCGGGCGCATCGAAGGTGAACTTGATCTCGTAGTCGCCGACCTTCTCGACCTTGGCGACGTGGCGATAGTAGCCGGCGCTGCGCGGGCTGTATTTGCGCAGCATCTCCATCGAGAAGATGACGTCCTCGGGTGTGATCGGCTTGCCGTCGTGCCACTTCGCTTCCTTGCGGAGCCGATAGGTGACCCAGGAATGATCGTCGGGATGCTGCGCGGCCTCGGCGAGCAGGCCGTATTCGGTGCCGACCTCGTCGAGCGACTGCACCATCAGGGTTTCGTAGAGATAGGCCACCGCGGGTGCGAGCGCGCCTTTGACGCCGGCGACCGCGAGATTGAAATTGTCGAAGGTGCCGATCGCGATCTGCCGCGCTGTGCCGCCCTTGGGCGCGTCTGGATTGACGTAATCATAGCGCTTGAAGCCGGCGGGGTATTTGACGTTGCCGAACAGCGACAGCGCATGGCGCCATTCCGGCGCGGCGGCCTCGGCCCGGGCTCCGACGGCCGACAGGACGGTGGTGCCGCCGATGGCGGGGGCGATCGCAGCAAAGGCGCTGGTCTGGAGCAGGCGTCGTCGGGAGATGGCCAAAATGCTGAATTCCTGTGATCCGGAGCGCCCGACTAGAGGCGCAATATAAGGCGAGGATTCGACCGATTATGCCGCGTTTGCTGCAGGATAACCACCCGCCCGGCGTGGCACAGCCTAGCGCCTTGCGGCCAAACGTCCCGCTTAAGCTTTCGTAATGCCGCAAACGACAACGGCCAGGGAAAACCCTGGCCGTCACATTGATCGCAGATGAAGCTGGAGCGGCCGCTATTTGGCGGCGGTGGGCAGCGGCACCGGGGTGTCGGCCAGGCTCGCCAGATAGGCGATCACGTCGGCGCGCTCGCTGTCCTTCTGGATGCCGGCAAAGCCCATCGCCGTGCCCGGCACGGTGCCCTTCGGATTGTTGATGAACTTGTTGAGATCGTCGAACGTCCAGGTGCCGCCCTTGGCCTTCATGGCGGCGGAGAAGTTGAAGCCGTTGCGGCCCTCGCCGACATGGTCGTTGACCACGCCATAGAGGTTCGGGCCGACGCGATTCGGACCGCCCTTCTCGAAGGTATGGCATGCGCCGCATTTCTTGGCGGCGGCGGCGCCCTTTTCGACCGAGGCAGTCTGCAGAAGCTTTTCGATCGGCTCCGACGGCGCGGCGGCCGCCTTGGCGTCGCCTGTGGCCACTTCCTTGACGGCGATCTCGTAGCCGGGCTTTTCGACGGGCTTGGGCGCGAACACCGCCTGCGCGGCGAAATTTGTCACCAGCAGGAGCAGGCAGGTGCC
>JBEVEC010000260.1:0-7321 GCA_040512975.1 Tardiphaga sp.
GGCCTGACGCCGCTGGATGTAGCCAACGCGATGTCGTCGCAAAATCTTACGGTGCCGTCGGGACAGGCGAAGATCGGCAACTCGCAATATCCGATCCGGCTGAATTCCGCGCCCGAGGCCATTTCCGCGCTCAACGCCTTGCCGATCAAGGTGGTCGACGGCTCGCCGATCCTGGTGCGCGACGTCGCCTATGTGCGCGACGGTTCACCGCCGCAGCAAAATCTTGTGCGTGCCGACGGCAAGGCCTCGGTGCTGCTGACCATCCTCAAGAACGGCGAGGCCTCGACGCTGTCGGTGGTCAACACCGTTAAAAACTTTCTGCCACAGATCCAGGAGGCGGCGCCCAAGGGCACCAAGATCGACCTGCTGTTCGATCAGTCGGTGTTCGTGTCCGGCGCGATCATGGACGTGGTGCGGGAAGCGGCGATCGCCGCGGGCCTGACCGGGCTAATGATCCTGCTGTTCCTGGGATCATGGCGCTCCACGCTGGTGGTGCTGATCTCGATCCCGCTGTCGATCCTGACGTCGCTCTCCGTGCTCGCGCTGCTCGGCCACACCATCAACATCATGACACTCGGCGGCCTCGCGCTCGCCGTCGGCATTCTGGTTGACGACGCCACGGTGGCGATCGAGAACACCTATCGCCTGATGGAGGAAGGGAAGCCGTTCAAGGAATCCGTCGCCGAGGGCGCCGCCGGCATCGCCAAGCCGGCGCTGATCTCGACGCTGGCGATCTGCGCCGCCTTCGTCTCGGTGCTGTTCCTCACCGACACGCCGAAATTCCTGTTCACGCCGCAGGCGCTGGCCGTGGTGTTCGCGATGCTGGCCTCCTACCTGCTGTCGCGCACCGTGGTCCCGATCTTCATCGACGTGCTGGTGCGGCGCGAGCACGAGCGGCGCTTCGGATCGCACGAGAAAAACGACGGCGATCATCCGCACGATGATGCAACACAGCCGGCGGCGGACAAGCCCGCCAGGAAGCTCGGCTTCTTCGCCCGTTTCCACGCCGGCTTCGAACGCGGCTTTGCGCGCTTCCATCGTGGCTATATCGGCCTGCTGCACGTCATTCTGGCGCGGCGCGTGCTGGCCTTCGGCGTGGTCGGCGTGATCGTCGTGCTCGCCGCGGTGCTATTCCCCTTTGTCGGTGAGGACTACTTCCCGCAGATCGACGCCGGCGAATTGACCCTGCATGTCCGCACGCGGTCCGGCGAGCGCATCGAGACGGCGGCGCAGACGTTTGCGGCGATCGAGAGCAGGATCCGGCAGACCATTCCCGCCAAGGATCTCAGCCTCGTCCTCGACAATATCGGCCTGCCCGCCAGCAACTACAATTTCGCCTTCAGCGACGGATCCTTTGTCGCCAACAATGACGGCCAGATCTTGATCTCGCTGAAGCCGGGCCATGCCTCCACCGACGGCTACCGCGCCAAACTGCGGCAGATCCTGCCCGGCGCCTTCCCCGACGTGTTGTTCTACTTCCAGCCGGCGGACATCATCACCCAGATCCTCGATTTCGGCACGATCACGCCGATCGACGTGCAGGTCACCGGCCGCAATGCCGCCAAGGATCTCGAGGTCGCCAAGCACATCGAGACCAGGCTACGCGCTGTGCGCGGCGCGGTGGACGTGCATATCCAGCAGATCACCGACGCGCCGGAATTCTTCGCCGACGTCGACCGCCAGATGGCGCAGGAGATCGGCGTCACCGAGCAGCAGGTCGCCGACGCGCTGAATATCTCACTCGCCGGCAGCTTCCAGGTGACGCCGAATTTCTGGTCCGATCCGAAAACCGGTATCCCCTACCAGCTCTGGATCCAGACGCCGGAATACCGCAACACGTCGCTGGCGGATGTCGGCAGCACGCCGCTGTTCGTGTCGTCGGCCACGGCCGGCACCACCGGCGTGGTGACGCTGTTCGACAACATCGCCAAGCTGCACCGGCAATCCGAGCAGACCGTCGTCAACCACGTCAACACTCAGCCGAAATACGACGTGTTCGCCAGCGTGCAGAACCGCGACCTCGGCTCCGTCGCCAGCGAGATCTCGACGATCATGCAGGACGAGCAGAAGAACCTGCCGGCCCCCGACAAGATCTCGGTGCTCGGCCAGATCGCCGACATGCATGCGGCGTTCAGCAATCTCGGATTGGGTCTCGGCATCGCGCTGGTGGCGGTCTATCTCCTGATGGCGATGAACTTCCAGAGCTGGGGCGATCCGTTCGTCGTGCTCGCGGCATTGCCGCTGGCCTTCTGCGGCATCGTCATGAGCCTGTTCATCACCCAGACGTCGTTCTCCATTCCCTCGCTGTTCGGCGCCATCATGAGCGTCGGCATCGCCAGCGCCAATTCGATCCTGCTGGTGACCTTTGCGCGCGAGCATCGCGAGGCGACCAATTGCAGCGCCATCGATGCCGCCATCAAGGCCGGTGAAACCCGGCTGCGGCCGGTGCTGATGACGGCGGCGTCGATGTTCGTCGGCCTGATCCCGATGGCGCTCGGGATCGGCGAAGGCAGCGAACAGAACGCGGCGCTGGCGCGCGCGGTGCTCGGCGGCATCCTGGTCGGCACCTGTTCGACCCTGCTGTTCGTGCCGCTGCTCTATACGATTTTCAGATCACGCGACGTCCAGCCGGTGAAGGATTACATATGAACGACGCCCCGCATTTCGACGTGTCGGACCGGACTTCGGAACAGCCCGCGCCGGAGCATGCCGAGCTAAGGCAGGAGCAGCGGCGGGAGCCGCAGCATGAGCATGAGCAAAAGCCTGAGCAGAGCTCGGACCGGAAGCAGAACGACGAGCAGAAACCGCCGCCCGCGCCGCCGTCGGCAAAACTGTTCTGGCTGGTCGCGGCGAGCGTGATCGTGTTGCTGGGGATCGGCGCCTTCGGGCACTGGCGCACCGACGCCGCCGCCAAGGAAACCCAGGACCAGATCACCAACGAGGTGCCCACCGTGCGGACCGGCGCGCCGAAGCTGCTGAACGATCCCATCAAGATCACCCTGCCTGGCCAGACCCAGGGTTTTGACCAGGCCAGCATCTTCGCACGCGCCACCGGCTACATCGCCGAGCGCAAGGTGGATATCGGCAGCGAGGTGAAGAAGGGCGACCTGCTGGCGCGGATCGCGTCACCGGATCTCGATCGCCAGCTCGACCAGGCCATTGCCCAGCTAGGTCAGGTCACCGCCGCGGTCGATCAGGCCACCGCGCAGGTCAGCCTCGCGCAGGCCAACCTGAAGCTCGGCAACGTCACCTATGCCCGCATCGGATCGCTGGCCGAAAAGGGATTCGAAACCATCCAGAACCGCGACAACCAGCAGGCCAACGTGTCGAGCCAGCAGGCCAATGTGGAGTCCGCCAATGCCGCGGTGAAGGTCGCGCAAGCCAATGTCGAGGCGCAGAAGGCGACGGTCAACCGCCTGCGCACGTTGACGGCCTTCGAGGAGGTGCGCGCGCCGTTCGACGGCGTGGTCAGCGCGCGCAACGTCGACGTCGGCGATCTCGTCAACGCGGATTCCGGCACCGGCACGGCGATGTTCTCGATCGTGCAGGACAATGTCGTCCGGGTCACCGTCAACGTGCCGCAGACGATGGCCGCCGGCATCCGCGACGGATTGCAGGCCAAGGTCAATGTGTTCGAACTGCCGAACCGCAGCTTCACCGGCACCGTGGCGCGCAATGCCCGTGCCCTGCAGGCAGCGAGCCGCACGCTGGCGATCCAGGTCGACGTCCAGAACCCGGACCACGCCTTGCGCGCCGGCATCTTCGTCAATGTCGAGATCGACGTGCCGCGCGAGCATCCCAATGTGCAGATCCCGTCCGAAGCCCTGATCTTCAACCAGCAGGGCCTGCGCGTCGCCACCGTCGAGGACGACACGATCCGGCTGAAGCCGGTGAACGTCTATCGCGACCTTGGCCAGACCATCGAGCTGTCCAGCGGACTGGATGAGAAGCAGCAGGTCGTGCTGAACCCGCCGACCACCGTGCATGACGGGCAGAAGGTGAAGATCAACAATGACAAGCCGAGCTAGCTCGCGGCCTCGTCGTTCCGGCTGTCGTCCGATATCGCGTCGGCGCCACTCTGCAGGCTTTCGAGCAGAAGCTGCGCCGGCAGGCTGAGCCCCTTGTCGCGCACCGCGATGACGAACTGCCGTTGCGCCCAGCCGTTGCTGAGCGGGATGACTTTCAATCCCAGCGTCAGCTCGACCGTGCGTGCTTCTTCCTGCGGCACGATGGCGACGGCGAGTTGAGCAGCGACGATACGATAGGCGGCGTCGACGGTGGAGACCTGGATGCGGTAGCGCATGTGCTTGCCGGCCGCCGCCGCCGCGCTGCGCTGGGTGGCCTGCATGATGCTGCGCGCGACGATGTCGACATGCTCGTAGTCGATGGTGTCCTCGAACGACACCACGTCCCTGGTCGCCAGCGGATGATCGGGGTCGACGACCACGGCAAGCCGGTCGCGGTGATACGGAGACGTCTTCAACCCGCGCAGGTCGACCGCGTCCCAGCACACGCCGATGTCGGCCCGGCCTTCCTCGACGCCGCGCACCACCTCCCAGATCTCGCGCTCCTCCAGGCTGACGCGGACGTCGCGGTAGCGTTTAGCGAAACCGCTGACGTCCTCGGGCAGCACCTGCGCCATCGCCGATTTCGACGCGAACACCCGCACATGTCCCTGAACGCCGTCGGCAAAGGCGCCGAGTTCGGCCTGCATGCGGTCGAGCAGTTGCAGCGACTCCCGCGCGTAGCGCCACAGAACCTCGCCCGCCGCCGTTACGCTGACGCCGCGCCGGCCGCGCTCCAGCAAGATGACGCCGGCCTCAAGCTCCATCTGGCTGATGCGTTTGGAGACGGCCGACGGCACGATGGCCTCGCGCCGGGCGGCGTTGGCGATGTTGCGTTCTTCGCAGACGGCCACGAACAGGCGCAGGGAGGTTGGATCAAAGCTTTGCATACAGCCATCTTAAACCGGAACGCCAGATGTGAAAAATGGCCATTTCAGAGATGGCTCATCCGGGCGTATGCAGATCGCGACCGTTTCACCGCCCACAGGACATCCGCCCATGCGCATCGTCGACATCCGGGAGCGCACCGCCCCGATCGCCTCCCCTATCGCCAACGCCTTCATCGATTTCTCGAAAATGACCCTGAGCCTGGTTGCCGTGGTCACCGACGTGATCCGCGACGGCAAGCCGGTGATCGGCTACGGGTTCAACTCCAACGGCCGCTACGGCCAGGGCGGCCTGATCCGCGAGCGCTTTGCGCCGCGCATCCTCGAGGCCAGGCCGGACAGCCTGACCGATTCCACCGGCGACAACATCGATCCGCACAAGGTGTGGGCGACGATGTTCACCAACGAGAAGCCCGGTGGCCACGGCGAGCGCTCGGTCGCGATCGGCACCATCGACATGGCGGTGTGGGACGCGGTCGCCAAGATCGCCGGCAAGCCGCTGTTCCGCCTGCTCGCCGAGCGCTACGGCACCACGGCCGATCCCAAGGTGTTCGTCTATGCCGCCGGCGGTTACTACTACCCCGGCAAGGGCCTCGAAGGTCTGGCCACCGAGATGAACGGCTATCTCGAGCGCGGCTACAACGTCGTAAAGATGAAGATCGGCGGCGCGCCGCTGGCCGACGACTGCAAGCGCATCGAGCACGTGCTGAAACTGCTGCCGAAGGGCGCCAAGCTCGCCGTCGACGCCAATGGCCGTTTCGATCTCGACACCGCGGTGGCCTATGCCAAGGCGCTGCGCGACTACGACCTGTTCTGGTACGAAGAAGCCGGCGACCCGCTGGATTATGAGCTGCAGGCCAAGCTCGCCGAGCATTATCCCGGCCCGATGGCCACCGGCGAGAACCTGTTCTCGATGCAGGACGCCCGCAACCTGATCCGCTACGGCGGGATGCGCTCCGACCGCGACTGGCTGCAGTTCGACTGCGCGCTGAGCTACGGCCTGGTCGAATATCTCCGCACCCTGGAGATGCTGAAGGCCTATGGCTGGTCGTGGCGCCGCTGCATCCCCCACGGCGGCCACCAGATGTCGCTCAACATCGCGGCCGGCCTGGGTCTGGGCGGCAACGAGTCCTATCCCGACCTGTTCCAGCCCTACGGCGGCTTCCCGGACGGGGTGAAGGTGGTCGACGGCCACATCACCATGCCGGAATTGCCGGGCATCGGCTTCGAGGGCAAGTCAGACCTGATCAAGGAAATGCGCAGCCTGGCGTCCTAAGTGGCTGCTCGGGTGACCCGAAATGCTGATTTTGCGGCCGTTTTTCTTGACTCCCCTCTTTCACACTCTATAAAGCACCCTTCGGCGCAAGCTTTGCTCGCGCCGATCGTTTTTGCGTGGGGTCGCAACGTCGACCGGAAGCGCAGAAATTCAAACCCTTATCGACTGAACAAGAAGCCGTCCCGGATGCATCCGAGGACGGGATCGAACACGAAGGAATATAACGATGTTCGCAGTCATCAAAACCGGCGGCCGGCAATACCGCGTCGTTCCGGATGATGTGCTCGAGATTGGCAAGATCGCCGGCGATGTCGGAACGATCGTGCAGCTGGGTGAAGTGCTGGTGCTGGGCGGCGATTCGCCGGTCCTCGGTCTGCCGCTGGTGAGCGGTGCGTCGGTGGCGGTCGAAGTGCTCGACCACAAGCGCGGCCCCAAGGTGATCTCTTTCAAGAAGCGCCGCCGCAAGAACTCCAAGCGCAAGCGTGGCTACCGTGACGAGCTGACGCTGGTGCGCATCTCCGAGATCCTGGCCGACGGCAAGGCGCCGACGCTTGGACCGCGCCCCAAGCGCGAGAAGAAGGTCGTCGAGACCGCTCCGGCCGAAGACGCCGCGTAACAGATCGCCGCGCGGCGCGTTGTCGCCGCGAAGTTGACATTTCGTGAGACAATTCCGTCAGGGAATTGATCTACACTCTATCGAGATCGGAGACGGGCTATGGCTCATAAAAAAGCAGGCGGTTCATCGCGTAACGGCCGTGATTCGGCTGGCAAGCGCCTCGGCGTGAAGGCTTACGGCGGCGAGCGCGTGATTCCCGGCAATATCATTGCGCGTCAGCGCGGCACCACCTGGCATCCCGGCCTTAATGTCGGCATGGGCACAGACCATACGCTGTTCGCCAAGGTCGAAGGCCGCGTCGCGTTTACGGCCAAAGCCAACGGCCGCACCTTCGTGTCGGTACTTCCGATTACCGAAGCCGCGGCCGAATAGACGGTGGACACATTGGAGTCCGCCGGGTCCTGTTGAACCGGCGGAGCGCCAGACTTGGGCTCCAGAGGGGAGGCGGGAAACCGGCCTCCCCTTTTCGTTTGGTGCG
>JBEVEC010000272.1:0-3745 GCA_040512975.1 Tardiphaga sp.
GTGCCCGCCAGCAGCTTGCAGCACAGCAGGTACCAGCGCGGCAGCGGGCTCACCAGCAGGGTGCGCATGTTGCCCATCTCGCGGTCGTAGACCATCGAGAGCGAGGACTGCATGCCGTTGAAGAGCTGGATCATCGCCATCAGGCCGGGCGCGATGTAGACCTCGTAGAGGATGTAGGTCTCGTAGGGCGGGATGATGGAGAGGCCGAGCACCTGGCGGAAGCCGGCGGCGAAGATGAACAGCCATACCAATGGCCGCACCAGCGCCGAGATGAAGCGTTCGCGCTGGTGCAGGAAGCGCAGCGCCTCGCGCCAGACGATGCCGTTGAGGCAGGTGAAATATTCTGCGAGCGAAAAGCCGCTGCGTTCTGGCCTGACGGTGAGGGACGTCATGGTGTGCCGCCCCCGCCGGTGGCACCGGTGAGCCGCATGAAGGCCGTGTTGATGTCGCTGCCGCCAGCCTCGGCGATGACGTCCGCCACCTTGCCCTTGGCCAGGATCTTGCCCTGATGCAGCACGACGAGATCGTCGTCCGTGCCGATCTCGTCGAACAGATGCGTCGCCCACAGCACGCTGATGCCCTGTTCGGCGACGAGCCGGCGGACATGGCCGAGGATGTCGGCGCGCGCCTTGACGTCGAGGCCGACGGTGGCCTCGTCGAGCAGCAGCAGGCGCGGATGGTGCAGCAGGGCGCGGGCGATCTCCAGCCGGCGCATCTGGCCGCCGGAGAGGTCGCGCACCTTGCTGGTCGCGCGGTCGGGAAGACCGATGCGCGTCAGCACCTCGTCGCTGCGCGCGCGGGCCTCGCGGCGGCCGATGCCGTGCAGGGCGGCGTGATAGAGCAGGTTCTGCGTCACCGAGAGGTCGAGATCGAGCGTGCGCGGCTGGAACACGACGCCGAGCAGCCGCAGCGCCTCGCCGGGCGTGCGCGCGATGTCATGGCCGAATATGCCGATCTTTCCATGCTGGATGCCGAACAGGCGGGTGATCAGCGAGAACAGCGTGCTCTTGCCGGCGCCGTTCAAGCCGAGCAGCGCGGTGAAGCTCCCCGGCGCGACAGAAAAGCCGATGTCGGAGAGTGCGCGTCGCGCGCCATAGGCATGGCTGACGCCGTCGATGGCAAGAGCCGACGCGGCCGCAGGTTCGGCGCGGAAGCCGATCTTGCCGGGGTCTGCGGAACGTGCGTCGGCGGCTGTCATCGTGGCTGTGCGATCGTGATTCCCCAGGGCAGTTCGCCGACCTGGATGGTTTTGATGACTTTCTGCGCGGCGACGTCGATCACCGAGACGTCGTTCGAAACGCCGTTGGTGACCATCAGGTATTTTTCGTCGGGCGTGAACGCCATGTGCCAGACCCGCTGGCCCACCAGCAGATATTTGAGGACCTTGTGGCTGGTCGCATCCACCACCGCGATGCGGTTGGCGGGGCCGAGCGCAACGAAGGCGATCTTGTCGTCCTTCGTCATGCCGATGCCGACCGGCTGGATCGCCTCGCTGCGCAGGCCGGGGATCTCGAACTTGATCTTGTCGGTCACGACGCGCTTGGTTGGGTCGATCACCGAGACGGTGCCGCCGATCTCCGACGAGATCCAGACTTCCGAACCGTCGTGCTTGAACTCGACGAAGCGCGGCCTTGCATCGACCAGCACGTTGCCGACGATCTGGTGCGTCGCGGTGTCGATGAAATGCGCCATGTTGGTGGTCTCGGACGTGTTGATCAGGATCTTGCCGTCCGGGCTGATCGCCATGCCCTCGGGCTCGACGCCGACCTGGATCTCGCCGAGACGGGCGCGCTTCTCGACGTCGATGATGGTCACCGTGTTGTCGTTCTCGTTGGCGACGTAGAGGATCTTGCCCTCGGCATCGAGTGCGAACAGTTCGGGGTCCGGCCCGGAGGGCAGGGTGTCGACGATCTCTTGCCTGGCTGTGTCGATCACCTGGATGCTGTCATCGTCGCCGACGGCGACGAACACGAATTTGCCGTCGCGGGTAAACTCGATGCCGCGTGGGCGCTGGCCGACCTTGATGGTCTTGATGACGGACCAGTTCTGGGTGTCGATCACCGTGACCGTGTTGCTCTTCTCGTTGGAGACATAGGCGATGAAGGCCGACGCGGGCGCCATCGCCGCGAGCCAGGCCGCGAGCGCGATACCCGGGCAAAGATACCATTTCGGCAAGCGACTCTCCCTCAACGTAACTTGCATTTGGGTTCCGGCCGGTCGGCGCCCAGCGTATCGAGCTCCGACACCTGATGCAAAAAGCCCTCCTGCGGCGACACCGACACCACCATGCGGCCGTCGACCAGCAGGATCGGCTGCCGAAGCTGCAGGTTCCAGTCGCGCAAGGTCAGCCGCTGTCCCTTGAACGCGGCGATCGAGAAATTCGGTCCCTTGAGGAAATCGGTCACGGCCTTCGGATCGCCGGAATTGGTGCGCGAGGCGGCTTCGCCGATCATCCGCGCGGCGGTCCAGGCCTGCATGTCGAGCGCGGTCATCTGCCGCGAGTTGAGTTTGACGAAACGGTTCTGGATCTGGATCGCGCCCCATTGGTCCTGCGCGGCGTGCCAGCTGGTCGGAACCAGCCCGGCCGAGCCGGCCACGGGGCGCGGATCCCAGGTTCGATAGGGCAGATAGGCCGCGAACACTTCGCTCTCGTCGGCCGCCACCAGCACGTCATACGCCGGCGCCTGCTGGGTGAACACCGGCATCTGCTTCTGGATCAGCGCGACGCCGCTGTCGGTGCGGCGGGCGCCGCCAGAATCCTCGAAGGTGCGTTCCTGCACGATCTTGGCGCCGAAGCGGGTCGCCGCGCGGCGCAAGGCGTCGGCGTAGAGCTTGTCCTTGTCGTGCGAGCCGACGACCAGCAGCCAGCGCTTCCAGTTCTTCCAGACCAGATATTGCGCCAGCGCGTCGGCCAGCATGGCGCGGGTCGGGGCGACATGGATGACGTTGCCGCGGCAGTCCTGCTCGCGCAGCCGCTCGTCGATCGCGCCGGCATTGAGCAGCAGCGTGCCGCGGTCGCGCAGTGCGTCGGCGGCCTTCAGGAGGTTGTCGGCGGAGAGATCGGCGATGATGAAGGCGTTGCGTTCGGCCAGCGACGCCGCCGCCTTCGCGACGTCGTCATCCTCCCTAAGCCGCACTTCCTCCAGCTTGAAGCGCTGGTTGAGGAACTTGCCCGTGGTGTTGTTGTCCTCGACCCCGAGGCGCGCGCCCGCGATGCCGTCATTCTCCGCCGGCTGCTCGACCAGTGACAGCTTCGGCCGGCTGCCGATGTTGCCGAGATAGCCGATGCCGATCTCGGTCGGATCGGCTGCGCGCGCAGGGGTGGCCGTGATGCTCATGCCGATCAGCACAGCGGCCAGCCACCGGACCATGGGTTCTCCCTGTCAGACCCTCTCGATTGAGAATGGAGGACCTTGAGGCCCGAACCATGACGGAATTGGCCGGGCTTGCAAACCCAATTTTGGGTGTAGTGGGTTGCGCGGCTCAGCGCTTCAGGCGCTCCGCGTGCCAGCGCAGATGATCGGGCATGAAGGTGGAGATGAAGTAGTAGCTGTGGTCGTAGCCGGGCTGCCGACGCAGGGTGAGGGGGATGTTCGCCTTCTCGCACGCCGCCTGCAGCAATTCGGGACGGAGCTGTTCGGTGAGGAACTGGTCGGCGTCGCCGCAGTCCACCAGCAGGTCGCTCACCCTGGCGCCGTCCTCGATCAGTGCCACCGCGTCATGCTTGCGCCATGTTTTGCGATCG
>JBEVEC010000351.1:0-4641 GCA_040512975.1 Tardiphaga sp.
GACGAACGGGAAGGTCTCGGCATAGGGCTCGACGAAGAAGTCGAACGGATTGATGACCGTCATCTCGGCGGTGAAGTCGACCTCGATCTTCAGTTCGGTCGCGGGCTCCGGGAAGACGAAGCGCGCCAGCCAGTTGCCCTGCGGATCCTGCTGCCAGTTCACGAAATGGTTGGTGGGCGTCACCTTGAGCGAATAGCTCAGAATCGGCGTCCGCGTATGCGGCGCCGGGCGCAGCCGGATGGTCTGCGGCCCGAGGGTAATCGGCCGGTCGTATTTGTAATGAGTCAGGTGGTTCAATGCGACGAAGATCGACAAATCGATGACACTCCAGCAGCTTTTTTAAGCAGAACACCGGAGGTGGCGCGGGGCAAGGCCTAACAACGGGCAGTATGTGCCCGATGTGAGGGCGATCACCTTGCGGTCGCCAGGCTCCAAAGCAATCTGTTATCGCCCGGCTTGACCGGGCGACCCAGTATTCCAGAACGCTCATGGTTCAACATGAGCGCTCTGGAATACTGGGTCACCCGCTTTCGCGGGTGATGACGGCTGAGTGTGTGGCGCCCTCTTCCTTACATCGTGGCGCCCAACACCCACGGCGCGAACTCCGCGCTGCCGACGTCGAAGCTTTCGCTCTTGGTCGGCGCGCCGGATGCCGTCTTCAACATCATCTCGAAAATGCGCTGCCCGCATTCCTGCACGGTCTCGTCGCCGTCCAGGATCGTCCCGCAGTTGATGTCCATGTCGTCCTCCATCCGCCGGAACATCGGCGTGTTGGTGGCGAGTTTGATGGAGGGTGCCGGCTTGCAGCCGAACACCGAGCCGCGGCCGGTGGTGAAGCAGACCAGATTGGCGCCGCCGGCGACCTGCCCGGTCGCGGCCACCGGGTCGTAGCCGGGCGTGTCCATGAAGACAAAACCCTTCTTGGTGACGGTCTCGGCATAGTTCAGCACGTCGACCAGGTTGGTCGAGCCGGCCTTGGCCATGGCGCCGAGCGACTTCTCGAGAATCGTGGTGAGGCCGCCGGCCTTGTTGCCGGGGCTGGGATTGGCGTTCATCTCGGCGCCTTCCCGCGCGCAATAGGCGTCCCACCAGTGCATCAGCCCGACCAGCTTCTCGCCGACCTCGCGCGACACCGCGCGGCGGGTCAGAAGATGCTCGGCGCCGTAGGTTTCCGGCGTTTCCGACAGGATCACGGTGCCGCCGTGGCGCACGAGCAGATCGCTCGCCGCGCCGAGCGCCGGATTGGCGGAGATGCCGGAATAGCCGTCGGAGCCGCCGCATTGCAGCGCCACCGTCAGTTCGCTGGCGGACACTTCTTCGCGCGTCACCTTGTTGGAGTCGGCCAGCACCTCATTGACGAAGGCCACGCCGGCCTCGGTGGTCTTGCGGGTGCCGCCGATCTCCTGGATCTGCATCTCGCGCAGCCGTCCGGCCAGCTTCTGCTCCTGCATCAGCCCGCCGATCTGGTTGATCTCGCAGCCGAGCCCGAGCACCAC
Source organism: Tardiphaga sp. (assembly GCA_040512975.1). Classification (GTDB taxonomy): domain Bacteria; phylum Pseudomonadota; class Alphaproteobacteria; order Rhizobiales; family Xanthobacteraceae; genus Tardiphaga. The sequence continues at coordinate 1,497 of JBEVEC010000351.1, forward strand.
CACGTGGGAGAAATTGACGTGGCGGGCATAGCCGCCGAGCGTCCGCCGCAGCAGGGTCAGCGGCTCGTCCTGGGTCATGCCGCAGCCGGTCGTGTGGGTCAGCGCCACGACGCCGTCGACATTGGGATAGTCCGCCAGCGGATTGTGGCCGGTGAAGGCGTTCTTCTTGAACACGTCGGCGACCATGCTGGCGACGTGGGCGCTGCAGTTCACCGAGGTGAGGATGCCGATATAATTGCGCGTGGCGATGCGGCCATCGGCGCGGCGGATGCCCATGAACGACGCCGGCAGGTCAAAATTCGGCGTCGGCTTGACGTCGACGCCATAGGCATAGTCGCGGGAGAATTCGCCCATGCCCAGGTTCTGGGTGTGGATGTGCTGGCCCGGCGCGATGGGCTGTGTGGCAAAACCGATGATCTGGCCGTAACGGATCACCGGCTCGTTGATCGCGATCGGGCGGATCGCGACCTTGTGGCCCGCGGGAATGCGATCCGACGTCACCACCCCCGGCGCCACCTCGATTCCCGGCAGCAGCGTGGTCCGCGCGATCAGCACGGCGTCGTCGGGATGCAGGCGGATGACGGGAGATGGGGCCGAAGACTGGACCATGGGATTTCCTCGTGAATGTGGTTTTTGTTTGGAACGAGTCTAGCCCGTAGCCCGGATGGAGCGAAGCGAAATCCGGGAATGCCGGGCCTGCCGCAACGCGGCCCGGGTTGCGCTCCGCTCCACCCGGGTGACGCCCTCCGGACATGCGTCATCGCCCCTGTTGTCGGCGGCGCGGGGGCGCCGGTGGCGGTTTAGGTTCCTGCCCCCTTCGAGAGGGCGCGCGGAACGCCGGGTGCCCGATGCACCCTTGGGCCTGACGCGAGCCGTAATCGGCAAGGTAACAATCGTCAGGACTTTCGGATCACCGGAAACAGTCCGGCGTTCCGCGCGCGATGGTTTTAACGGCTCGCTTCGCGAAGTCCCCTGGTGAGCGGTCCTTGGGTTCAATTCACCACTGCTGAGGAGTTTAAGGTGGCGCTTCCGGTCTGCATGCGTTTCCGCGAATCGTGGAAGGGGCTCGCCACCCCCTCATGGCGCAAGGCGATGCGCCGGGGGCTTTCGACTTGGGCCGTCCGCTGCTTGAAGCGGTCGTCCGTCCGCGCGCCGACGAAATCCGCACCGCCTTTGCGGTCCGTGCCGGCAAGACAGTGGAGTTCTGCCCGACCAGCGCGTCCCGCCGAGGCGGACGTCCTTCATGCACCGCGCGGTCGCCGCATCTCCGGCGTCCATCGCATCCCGCCCCGCCATCGTGACGATCGCGATCGCCCCTCTCGATGGGGCGGGATGGACAGGAAATTATACCGAAAAAGAAATGTGTCAACATGGATAGGAATAAATATTTCATGTGGCCAGTCCATGGACGTTCCACCTTCGGTGGAGCGTCAAAACTTCCGCTGGACCATCCTCCCGAATTGACCAACCGCGGTTCAGGTATCACATTACACGTTGTCATCGTGCCGTTCGCGTGAGGGATGCTATGCCGATGCATCGGGGAATTCGCAGTGCGCTGGTTGGTTGTGCGATAACCGTGGCGTCTGGAATAGCAGTGAGCCCTGCCTTTGCCGACGTTTCACTGGCCGGCATCGGGATGGGTCACGGCGCGCCGACTGCGGAGTCGTTCAAGCAGTTTCAGGCCGCGGTGCGGCAGTACAGCGCGTCGGGCGAACGCTTTCGCATCGATACGCACTGCCCGTCTGCCTGCACCATGTTTCTCGCCGTTCGCAACGTCTGCATCGCGCCGGGCGCCAGTCTCGCATTCCATGCCGGCGGCAACCCGCGGCGCGGCATTGACCCCTATTATACGGGGCAGATGCTCAGCACCTACAAGCCCGGGCTGCGAAAGTATCTGGTCAGCAATCACTACATGGACACGCTCGAATTTCACACCATTCCGGGCGACGAGATGGTCCGACGTTTCGGATACGCCGCCTGCCGTTGACGCCGTGCGACGGCTTGGCCGCTTCGCATGCGAAGCACATGCGGGCCAGCTACTCCGGCCAAAGCGCAAGTGACTTGTCGGGAGCCCCGCGCGGGGCCTGACAGCTGTTCAGGTTTCGGCCGGCAAAACACGTGAGGTTCGACCTAACAGATGGTCATGGATGGAAGCCCAGCCCGTCTCACTGCGCCGGCCCCAGCCCCGCCGCGAGTTCGGCCCAGATCGGGGCTTCGTCGCGGTACAGCGCTTGGCTGGCCGCGAGGGTCATGGGGCCCTCGTCGATGCCCTGGCTGGCGAGCAGCTCGCGGATGCGGGTGTCGCGGGCGCCGGCGACGAACAGCGACGACAGTTTGGCGATGATCTCGGGCGGCGTTCTGGCCGGAGCGACGCAGCCCTGGAAGGTCAGCAGGCTGTGGGCGCGCGAGGTGGCGCCCTGCTCGAGGAATGTGGCCACGTCGGGCAGATCCCTGATGCGGCGGCGCGACACCGCGACGGGGCGGGCGCGGCCCGTCTGCAACAGCGGCAGGGCCGCGGCATAGCTGCCGATGCCACCGTCGATATTGCCGCCGGCGAGATCGGCCCACATCGGCGCCTCGCCGCGGTAATGCACGGCCTCCATCTTCAAGCCGTATTGCCGGTTGAGTTCGACGATCACCATGTGGGCAAAGGAACCGGCGGCGTAGGTGCCGATATTCACCTTCTCGATGCGCCTGGCGTAGTCGATGAAGTCCTTCAGCGTGCGCGCGCCGGTGCGCTCGGCCACCATCAGCGGCAGGCTGCCGCCGGGCATCACGGCGATCCAGGCGAAATCCTGCATGCTGTATTTGATGTCCTTGATGAGCACGGGATTGAGCATGTAGGCGGTGGTGTTGCAGATCATCAGCGTGTGGCCGTCGGGATCGGCGCGCTTCAATTCCATCGCCGCGACGGCGCCGCCGGCGCCGGCCTTGTTCTCGACCACCACGGTCTGCCCGAGTTCGCGTCCGAGATAGTCTCCATAGACCCGCGCGAACTGGTCGGTCTGGCCGCCGGCGGCGGAGCCGGCCAGCATGCGGATCGGCTTGATCGGCCAGGCCTGGGCTCGAACACCGCGCGGTGCCGCCAGCGCCGCGGAGACGCCGACACCGGCTGCGATGAAATGGCGACGGCTTAGCAGGCGCT
>JBEVEC010000127.1:0-11374 GCA_040512975.1 Tardiphaga sp.
GGCAAGATCACCTACGCCAACCTGCTCGACCTGTCAGACGATTACCGCGACGGTTTCGTCGATTCGCTGCGCGTCGATACCGCCGACGCCACCCGCATGGCCGCCACGCGCGCCGAGCGCAGTGCCGGCAACTACACCGTGTTCCAGAACGGCGTCTACACCGCCTGCGCCGCCTGCAAGGAAGATCCGAAGAAGCCGCCGCTGTGGCAGGTCAAGGGTGCCCGCATCATCCACGACCAGACCGAGAAGATGATGTACTTCGAGGACGCCCGGATCGAGTTCTTCGGGGTGCCATTGGCCTACATCCCCTACTTCTCGACGCCCGACCCGACCGTGAAGCGCAAGACCGGCTTCCTGATGCCCGGCATGACCCAGACGACCAATAACGGCTTCGGCATCGAGACGCCGTTCTACTGGGCGATCGCGCCGGATTACGACGCCACCATCTCGCCGCGCTACACCACCAAGCAGGGCCTGCTGCTGCAGGGCGAATTCCGCCAGCGGCTGATGGACGGCGCCTACCAGATCCGCGCCTACGGCATCAACCAGCAGGACCGCTCCGCCTATGCCAACACGGTTGGCGACAAGGACTTCCGCGGCGGCGTGGAATCCAAGGGCCAGTTCGCGCTGAACGACAAGTGGGTCTGGGGCTGGGATGCGGTCGCGCTGAGCGATTACACCTTCCTGCAGGACTACCGGCTGTCCATGTACAAGGACCCCTACGCCTCGTTCCTCAACCTGCAGACCGAAGCGGTATCGCAGCTCTATCTGACCGGGGTCGGCAACCGCAGCTTCTTTGATGCACGCACGATCTATTATCTGAGCTTCTCCGGCAACCAGAGCCAGGTTCCGGTGATTCATCCGGTCATTGACTACAGCAACGTGCTCGCCAATTCGGTGCTCGGCGGCGAGTTCAGCTACAAGTTCAACACCACCAGCCTGAGCCGCGACCAGGCCGCCTTTACGGCGACCAAGACCGATGCCAACGGCCTCAGCCTGTGCATCCCGACCAGCGCCGATACGGCGGTCAATCGCGCCGCCATTCGAAACAGCTGCCTATTGAACGGCGTTCCCGGCACCTATACCCGGGTAACCGGCGAGGCAGACTGGCGGCGCTCGTATACCGACTCCTTCGGCCAGATCTTCACGCCATTCGCCAAGCTGCGAGTCGATGCCATCGACGCCTCGATCTCCAATCAGCCCGGCGTCGCGGCCATGGGATTGACCCCCGGCGACACCCAGGCGCTGCGCGTGATGCCGACCATCGGCCTCGAGTATCGCTACCCGTTCATCAACGTTGAGCCGTGGGGCACCACCACGCTGGAGCCGATCGCCCAGGTTATCATTCGCCCGAACGAGACCTATGCCGGCAAGCTTCCGAACGAGGACGCCCAGAGCCTCAATTTCGACGCCAGCAACCTGTTCAGCGTCGACAAGTTTTCGGGCTATGATCGGGTCGAGGGCGGCAGCCGCGCCAATGTCGGCGTGCAGGCCACCACCCAGTTCGACCACGGCGGTTCGGTCAACCTTCTGTTCGGCCAGTCCTACCAGCTGTTCGGCATGAACTCCTTCGCGGTGGCCGACATCACCAATACCGGTGTCGACTCCGGCCTGCAGAACGCCAAGTCGGACTACGTCGCGCGCGTCAATTACTCGCCGAACCGCACCTACACCTTCAGCACCCGCGCCCGCATCGACGAGCAGACCGGCGCGCTGTCCCGCTTCGAGGCCGAAGGCCGCGCCTCGTTCGACCGCTGGTCGGTCAGCATGATGTACGGCAATTACGCCCCGCAGGTGGACCTGGGCTACCTGACCCGCCGCGAAGGCCTGCTCGGCACCGGGTCGGTCAAGCTGGCGCAGAACTGGGTCGTGACCGGCGGCGCGCGTTGGGACCTTGAAGCCAACAAGATCAATATGTACACGGTCGGTGCCGGCTACGTGGACGACTGCTTCGTGCTGGCACTGAACTACGTCACGTCCTACACCTACCAGACGAACCTGGCGACGGCGCCGGTCCTGAGCCACGCGGTCATGTTCCAGATCGGGCTGCGGACGATTGCCAACACGGCAGCGGGAAGCGGCAGCGGCGGCATCCAGTAAGTTCATCCGCCGCGCCGCGAAATCTCCGCTTTTCGACGCGATATGCGGGTTCGGTTTGAGACACAGCTGTGATACGGCGGTTTGAACGATGCGATCACCTATGATGTCCGGGCGCGTTTTGCACGGTGCGATGATGACGGCCGCGGCGGTTGCCACCGCGGCGATGCTGCTGTGGTCCGCCGCGCCGGCCAGCGCGCAGTCCGTCGCCGTCATGGTCAATGGCGAGCCCATCACCAATTACGATATCGACCAGCGCATCAAGCTGACCCAGCTGTCGTCGCCGAAGGTGCCGTCCCGGCAGGAAGTGCTGGATGAATTGATCAACGAGAAGGTCAAGATCAAGGAAGGCAAGAAATACAGCGTCGATCCCGCCGCCTCGGAGATCGACGGCGCCTACGGGACCATGAGCGCGCGCATGCGCCTGTCGCCCGACCAGCTGACGCAGTCGCTGGCTGCCAAGGGTATTCGCCCGGACACGCTGAAGAGCCGCCTCAAGGCAGACATGGTGTGGAACGCGATCGTTCGCGGCCGCTTCAAGCAGAGCCTGCAGGTCGGCGAGAAAGAGGTTGAAAACGCGGTGAAAAGCTCCGGCGGCGACGCCATGGCCGAAGCCTTCGAATACCAGATGCGGCCGGTGGTGCTGGTGGTGCCGCGCGGCGCCGCCGCGGGCGCGATGGAGGCACGCGGCAAGGAAGCCGAGAGCCTGCGCGCGCGCATCCAGACCTGCGACGAAGCCAACAGCACCTTCAAGTCGATGCAGAACGCCACGATCCGCGACACCGTGGTCAAGACCTCCGCCGACCTGCCGCCCTCGCTGCGCGACCTGCTCGACAAGACCCCGATCGGCCATCTGACGCCGCCGGAAGCCACCCGCCAGGGCATCGAGATGGTGGCGCTGTGCGCGCGCAAGCCGACCTCCGTGGACTCGCCGAAGAAGCGCGAAGCGCGCGACAAGATGTTCGCCGAGCGGTTTGACGCCAAGTCGAAGGCCTATCTCAAGGAAGTCCGCGACGCCGCCATGATCGAATACCGGCAGTGAGCACGCCACGCGCGCCGCGATCGGCCTGAACCGATGGCCAAACCTCTCGCGCTGACCCTCGGCGAGCCCGCCGGCATCGGTCCCGACATCGCCATCGCCGCCTGGCTGCGCCGCCAGGAGGACGGCATCCCGCCGTTCTATCTGCTCGGCGATGCCGACTTCATCGCCGCCCGCGCGAAGCTGCTGGGACATGACATCCAGCTTGCCACCGCAACACCTGCGACGGCGTCCGAGCTGTTTGCCACCGCCCTCCCGGTGGTCTCCACCGGCCACGCCGTGACCGCGCTGCCGCGCCGCCCTGACGGCTCCAGCGCCGCAGCCGCGGTCGGCTCGATCCGTCAGGCCGTGGCCGACGTCGAGGCCGGCGATGCCGCCGCGGTCGTGACCAACCCTATCGCCAAGAGCGTGCTGTACCGCGCCGGCTTCAGCCATCCCGGCCACACCGAATTTCTGGCCGAGCTGGCGATGCGCGACGCCAAGGTGCCGATGCCGGTGATGCTGCTGTGGTCGCCGGAACTGGCGGTCGTGCCCGTCACCATCCACGTCTCGCTGCGCGATGCCATCGAGCAATTGTCAGGTCCGCTGATCACCGCCACAGCGCGCATCGTCGTCGCCGACCTGAAATCGCGTTTCGGCATCGCCCGGCCGCGGCTGGCGATCTCCGGGCTCAATCCCCATGCCGGCGAAGACGGATCCATGGGCGATGAAGAGCAGACCATCATCATGCACGCGATCACCGTGCTGCAAAACGAGGGTATCGACGTCCGCGGTCCGCTGCCGGCCGACACCATGTTCCATCCGGCGGCGCGCGCGACCTATGACTGCGCGATCTGCATGTACCACGATCAGGCGCTGATTCCGATCAAGACCATCGCCTTCGACGAGGGCGTCAACGTCACCCTGGGCCTGCCCTTCATCCGGACCTCGCCGGATCACGGCACGGCGTTCGACATCGCCGGCACCGGCCGCGCCAACCCGTCGAGCCTGATCGCCGCGCTCAAACTCGCCGCGCGCATGGCGGCGACGCAGGCGCCGAAACCGGGATCGACATGACCGGGATCGACGATCTGCCGCCGCTGCGGGACGTCATCAAGCGTTTCGACCTGCAGGCGCGCAAATCGCTCGGCCAGAACTTTCTGCTCGATCTCAACCTCACTGCCCGCATCGCCCGTGCCGCCGGTCCGCTGGACGACGCCACGGTGATCGAGATCGGCCCTGGCCCCGGCGGCCTCACCCGCGCTCTGCTCGCGTCAGGTGCCAAGCGCGTCATCGCGGTCGAACGCGACGAACGTGCGCTCGGCGCGCTGCAGGAGATCGCCGCGCATTATCCCGGCCGGCTCGAGATCGTCATCGACGACGCCCAGACCTTCGATCCGCGCCCCATGCTGAACGGCGAGCGCGCGAAAATCGTTGCCAATCTGCCCTACAATATCGGCACGCAATTGCTGATCGACTGGCTCACCACCGAGCCGTGGCCGCCGTGGTACGACATGATGGTGCTGATGTTCCAGCGCGAGGTCGCCGAGCGCATCGTCGCGCGCGAGGACGACGAGGCCTATGGCCGGCTCGGCGTGCTGTCGAACTGGCGCGCCGACACAAAAATCCTGTTCGACATCTCGCCGGCCGCCTTCACGCCGCCGCCCAAGGTGACGTCGTCGGTGGTGCGCCTGGTGCCGCGCGCGGCGCCCGAGCCCTGCGAGCGCCGCCTGCTCGAACAGGTCGCCGCTGCCGCCTTCAACCAGCGCCGCAAGATGCTGCGCCAGAGTCTGAAGCCGCTCGGCGTCGATCCCGAACGCCTTGCGGCCGCGGCGGGCGTCGACACCACGCGCCGCGCCGAGACGATTCCGGTGTCAGGTTTCGTTGCGATGGCGCGCGAACTGGCCGAGCTACGCAAGCGAAGGTAACGCGCTCGATCTAGGTCGTCCTGCCGCTGCGCATCGCCGCTAACAGAAAGCAGCCGCAGGCAAAGGCCACGAACAGCGGCAGGCCGTGGCTGAACCATTGCATCGCGAGGCCGGCGAAGACGGGGCCGATCAACGCGCCGGCGCCCCACATCAGGCCCATCGCCGCATAGATCCCGACCAGCTGGCTGCCATTGAAGCGGCTGCCGACGATGGTGAGCATGATGGTGTAGATGCCGACAAACACGCCGCCCCACACGAACAGCAAGGGATAGGTCGTCCACGGCGAACGCAGCGCGAGCGGCCAGACCAGCGCGCCGACCACAGCCAAGGCCGCGAGCGCGATGATCATGCGCCGGCGATCGACCTTGTCACCGATCCAGCCGATCGGCAGTTGCAGGACGATGGCGCCGACCATCATGCAGGACATCAGCTGCGTCGCCTCGGTCTCCAGCCAGCCGAGCTTTTGGGCATAGAGCGCCAGGAACGACAGCCCGGCGCTTTCTACCGCGGCATGTAGCACCGTCGCCGCCATGGCGATCGGTGCCAGCGCGATGAAGCGGAGCGGATTGCCGTGACCGGTCTCGTCGAGATGCGGCTGCGCCACGCCCGGCATGGCGATGCAGGCCGCGGCGAGCACGGCGAAGCCGGCGCCGATCCAATAGGCCGTGACGCCGTCGGTGCCGACCAGCGACAGGATGAACGGCCCTGCCGCAAAGCCGAGCGACAGCGCGGCCGTATAGGCGGCCATGGCGCGCGCGCGTGTGGCGTCGGTGGACAGGCTGTTCAGCCAGGACTCGGACATCACGAACAGCGTCTCGGACGCGGCACCCAGCACGATGCGCAGCGGAAACCACAGCCAGATCGACGGCACCATGGGAAATAGCAGCAGCACGACGGCGGCGACCATGAGTGCGACGATGACCATGCGCTTCATGCTGACGCGACCGACCAGGCGCGGCAGCGCGAAGGCCATCGCCAGCACGCCGACGGCATGCATCGCGGCGTTGCCGCCGATGAAGGCGTCGGAACGGCCGCGTTCGGCAAGGTCGAGGGCGATCAGTGCAGCGCTGAGGCTGTAGGTCAAGCCGAAGATCATCGCAGCGGCAATCACGGCGGCGCGCGACCGCAGCGTCGATGCCGGCGCGGAACTTGTCGTCACATCCATGCTGAGCTGCCCCGCCCGGAAAGCACCGCTGGTCGCATAAAAACGTTAAGCATCTGCTGGCTAGGATTTGGCCGGAATCACGCGCGGAACGCTGCCGATGATACGTCTTCTTCTGTTGCTGCTGGGCGCCGAAGTGGTGCAACGGCGCTGGCGCGTGCTGCTGGCGATCGGCGGTGCCTGGGCTGCGATCGGCGCAGCCATCGTCTGCGACGCGTTCGACGGCTCGACCGTGATCCGCCCGCATTACTTCGGCTTCCTGTTGCTGCTGGAAGGCCTCGTCGCGCTGCTGGCCGCCGCCGCCGCGACGCAGCGGCTGTACGCCTTCGGCAAGGCGATCGTCCTCATCGTGCCCGCGATAGTCATCATCGCGCAGCCGCGGCACTCCAACCTGCTGATCGCGATGCTGCTGGGCGGCGTGCTGCTGCTTGACGGTGGCGCGCGCATCGCCAGCGCCTGGGTGGTGCGGTTCGAACGCTGGCACATGGCGATCGGTGCCGGCGTCGTCGAACTCGTGCTGGCGGCCACGACTCTCGAGCCGTGGCCGACTTGGTATGAAGGCACGATCGGCTTTAATATCGGCGCGCTGCTGATCGTGTCGGGCTGCAGCACGATGCTGCTGGCCGACCGGCTGCGCCGTCTGCCGCCGGACGCGCCGATCTCGCTGCTGATCGGCGGCGCCTTTCCGACGGCACTGTGGGTGCCCGCGACGCCCGACGATGCCGGCGCGGACGATCTCGTGGTGCATGTCTGGACCCCGGCCGGGCCCGGCCGCAGCGCGCGACCGCGTCCGCTGGTGGATCGCTACATCGCCGCGGTCGATGCCAACGGCACGGTGTCCACCGGCCATGCGGCGCTCGAACTCGCGCCGAACGTCTATGTCAGTCACTATCCCGCCGTGGAGATCGACCGCGCGCCCGACGAATTCGGCCGCGTGCTGCGCGCCGGCGCCGAGAACGACCTGCCCGGCCGTTTCCTGCCGAGCTATGTCGACGAGGCCGCCGGCTGGTGCGAGGCCACCGAGCACGTGCGCTTCACGTGCATCGATCGCGTCCGCGTCCGCCATTTCTGGCGCGCCTATCGCAGCGACACCACCTACAACCTCACCAGCCGCAATTGCTCCACCGCCGTCGCGCGCGCGCTCGACGCGGCGCTGGAAGGGGTTCTCGGCCACAATGAAAGGCCGTGGCGTGCCTTCTTCCGCGCGCTGGTCACGCCGGAACTGTGGGTCGCCGGCGTGCTGCGGCGGCGCGCCGAGGCGATGGCGTGGACGCCCGGGTTGGTCCTCGATTACGCCCGGCTGATGCAGGTGGTGGTCGAACCCCGACCGGCGCGCGCCACGCGCTGGGCGCAGCTTCGCCGCCTCAGTTTCCGCCGCGCCGCACTGGCGCATTCGCGCGGATAACCCTGTAGCCCGGATCAGCGAAGCGACATCCGGGTCTACGCCTGCAGCCTGTATATCGCTGCGCTCAGGCGGGCTACGGCTCTGCACGTCCCCCTCTTGAACTCCGCCGCCATCCCATGTTTGCTGGCTCGAAACAATGTTGGGAAGAAACCACATGCCACAAATGATCCGCCAGTCGCTGGTCAAATTCGACGCACCGCTCTGCGAAACCATCATCGACACGCCAAAACCGGTGGGACGCGAGGTGCTGGTGCGCATCGCACGCTGCGGGCTGTGCCATTCGGACCTGCACATCCAGGACGGCTATGCCGATCTCGGCGGCGGCAAGAAGCTCGACACCACGCGCGGCATGACCCTGCCCTTCACACTCGGCCACGAGATCGCGGGCGTCGTCGACGAGGTCGGGCCGGACGGCGACGCGTCGCTGGTCGGCCGGAAGATGGCCGTGTTTCCCTGGATCGGCTGCGGCAAGTGCCGCGACTGCCTCGCCGGCGACGAGAACCTGTGCGCGCGCAACCGCTTTCTCGGCGTCGCCCTCGATGGCGGCTTCGCCACCCACGTGCTGGTGCCCGACGAGAAATACTTGCTCGATTTTGATCCGCTTGATATCAACATGGCGGCGACGCTGATGTGCTCGGGCATCACCGCCTATGGCGCGTTGAAGCGGCTGATCGACCGGCCGCGCCAGCGCAACCTGCTGCTGGTCGGGCTCGGCGGCGTCGGCATGATGGGCCTGTCGCTGGCGCAGGCGCTGTTCAAGCAGCCGATCTCGGTCGCCGACCTCAACCCTGCGGCGCGCGAGACAGCGCTGAAGCACGGCGCGGCCTTTGCGTATGATCCCTCCGAGCCCGACATCGCCAAGCGCATCATGAAGGATACCGATGGCGGCTTCGACGGCGTGATCGATTTTGCCGGCAACGACAAGTCCATGGGCTTTGCGGTGTCGACGGTGGCGCGCGGCGGCAAGGTCGTGGTGTCCGGCCTGATGGGCGGCAATTTCAGCCTGCCGATGGTGCAATGGATCTACAAGCGCATGACCATCGAGGGATTTATGGTGGGCACGCTGGAGGAAGCGCGCGAGCTGATGACGCTGGCGCGCAGCGGCAAGATCAGGCCGGTGCCGATGACCGAGGAGCCGATGGGCTCGGTGCAGAACTGGATCGATGAGCTGCGTGCCGGCAAGGTCGTTGGCCGGATCATGCTGACGAACTAAGGAGCGCTTTGTTCTGGTCCCTCCCCCAAGCGGCGTAAGCCGCGCAGTGGGGAGGGTGGCGCGGAGCGAGCGCAGCGAGCGACGTGACGGGTGGGGAGCCGCACAGGCAGCTTTCCAGCTGTGGCGCCCCCACCCGACCGGCCTACGGCCGGCCACCCTCCCCGCGCGAAGACGCGGGGGAGGGAAAGGGAAGCGCCATCCCGACGCCGCAACTACAACTGCTGCCGCAATTTCTGCACGAAATCCGTCACCCCCACCTGCCGTTCCAGCTTCAGCTGCTCGGCGCGCAGGATCGACTTCACCGACTCGAACGCGATGCCGATATTGTCGTTGATGACGATGTAGTCATAGGCGTCGAAATGGCTCATCTCGTCGCCGGCCTTCTTCATGCGCCCGCGGATCACCTCGTCGGAGTCCTGCGCGCGGGTATGCAGCCGCTGCTCCAGCGCCTGCACCGAGGGCGGCAGGATGAAGACGCTGACCACATCCTTCTGCGCGCGGCCGCGCAGTTGCTGCGTGCCCTGCCAGTCGATGTCGAACAACACGTTGCGGCCGGCGGCCAGCGCCTCTTCGACCGGAGCCCGCGGCGTGCCGTAGCTGTTGTCGAACACCTGCGCCCATTCCAGCAGCTCTTCCTGGGACACCATTTCGTCGAACCGCTTCTGGTCGACGAAATAGTAATCGCGGCCGTCGACCTCGCCCGGACGCATCGGCCGGGTGGTCACCGAGACCGACATGGTCAGTTCGGGAATTTCAGAGATCAGCATCCGCGTCAGCGTCGTCTTGCCGGCGCCCGACGGCGACGACAGCACGAACATCAGGCCGCGCCGCTCGACGCCTTCGAATACGGGATTGTTGGAATTCGTCATTCGAGGTTCTGGACCTGTTCGCGGAATTGCTCGACCACGTTCTTCATGTCGAGGCCGACATTGGTCAGTTCGATGTCGTTGGACTTGGAGCAGCAGGTGTTGACCTCGCGGTTGAACTCCTGCGACAGGAAATCGAGCCGGCGCCCCGCGGGGCCGCCCTTCTTGATCATCTCGCGCGCCTGCACGATGTGCGAGGCGATGCGGTCGAGCTCCTCGCGGATGTCGGCCTTGGTGGCCATCATCAGCGCTTCCTGGGTCAGCCGGTCGGGGTCGAAGCGGTCGGAGGCGTCGAGCAGCGTTGCGATCTGTTCAGCGATGCGGGCGCGAATCGCCTCCGGCTTGCGGCCGGGCGCCGCCTCGGCCTTGCCCGCCAGCGTCTCGATCTCGTCGAGCCGCTGCGACAGCACATCGCCAAGCGTCGCGCCCTCGCGCCTGCGCATGTCGACCAGCGCCGTGAGCGCCTCCTCGAACGCCGCGGCAACTGCCGCCTTGGCGGTCTTGTCCTCGACCTCGTCGGCCTCGGGCTCGACCACCTCGATGACGCCCTTGATGTTCATCAGGCCGTCGACCGACGGCGCCACGGCGTCGATCTTGCTGGCCAAATCGGCCGCGATGCGCAGCACGGAGTTGAGCACGTCCTCGTTGATGCGGATCGCGGACTGCGCCCCGCCGCGCTTCACAGTAAGGTTGGCATAGACGGTGCCGCGCGACAGCACCTCGGCGGCGCGCTTGCGGGCGACGGTCTCGATCTCGTCAAAGCCCGGCGGCATCCGCATGCGCAGGTCAAAACCCTTCGCGTTGACGGACTTCAGCTCCCATTCGAAGCCATAGGGGCCGCTGGTGCCGTGGCTGCGCGCAAAACCGGTCATGCTCGACAACGCCATCGCGACAACTCTCCGACCAACCGAATGAGATTCGCGACGCGCGAACCGGGTCCATTCTACGGACTTTTCCGCTTCAAAGGAATTCGGACGCCGGCCGGCGTCCGCTTATTGCTGCACCACCGGCGGCGTGCCGGTCTGGGCCCGCGCGGGGGCTGGCGCGCGCGTGCGCTTGGCCGGAGCCTGACGGCCTGGCGCGGCGGCACCGGTGGCGCCACCGGCATCGGCGGGCGCGGCTGCGGCGGACGGCGCCGGCTCATCCGCCGGTTCGACGGCATCGTTCTGCGCGGCCTTCTCGATGGTGCGCAGGCGGGCCACGTTCTTCTGGTGCTGGTCGTAGGTTTCGGTGAAGGCGTGGCCGCCGGTGCCGTCGGCGACGAAGAACAGGTCGCGGGTGCGCGCCGGATTGGCGGTGGCTTCGAGCGAGGCGCGGCCGGGATTGGCGATCGGACCCGGCGGCAGGCCTTCGACCACATAGGTGTTGTAGGGCGACGGCTGCACGATTTCGCTGCGCTTGATCGGCCGGCCGAGCGTGCCCTTGCCGCCGACCAGGCCGTAGATGATGGTCGGGTCGGACTGCAGCTTCATCCGCTGACGCAGGCGATTGACGAACACCGCGGCAACCCGGCTGCGCTCGTCCGGCTTTCCGGTCTCCTTCTCGATGATCGAGGCCAGCGTCACCAGCTGTTCCGGCGTCTTGACCGGAATATCCGGATTGCGGCGTTCCCAGATCTCCCCCAGCATTCGCTTGTGCGTCTGCTGCAGGCGCTGGATCACCTGTTCACGCGAAGTGCCGCGCGG
>JBEVEC010000180.1:0-9139 GCA_040512975.1 Tardiphaga sp.
TGGCTCTTCATTCAGGCAGTGCCCGGGGCTCCCCTCTCCCCAACCCTCTCCCCGCAAGAGCGGGGCGAGGGGGCAGGCCGTGCGTTGCCGCTAAGCCTCATTGGTGAATATCACCGTGCCCGAGGCGGCGAACATGCCGCCGACGCCGTGGCACACGGAGATCTTGGCGCCGTCCACCTGCGCCGGCGCGATGCCGCGCATCTGACGGACGCTTTCCTGCAATGCATACATTCCGTACATGCCGGAATGCATGTAGCTGAGCCCGCCACCATTGGTGTTCATCGGCAGCTTGCCGCCGGGGCGGGTGTTGCCCTCTGCAATAAAGCGGCCGGTCTCCTCATGCGGCATGAAACCGAGATCGCCGAGCCCATACAGCGGCAGATGGGCAAAGGCATCGTAGATCATCAGGTGGTCGACATCCTTGTGGCTGATCCCGGCTTCGCGAAACGCGGTCGGCCCGGCCACCGTGAACGCGCGCGAGGAGTCGAACGTTTTCATCTGGCTGACCATCGGCGTCTCCACGCTCTCGCCGGTGCCGAGCACATAGACGGGCTTGTGCGGAAAATCCTTCGCGCGCTCGGCCGAGGTCATGATCAGCGCGCCGCCGCCGTCGGTGACGAGGCAGCACTGCAGGATGCGGAACGGATAGGCGATCATCTTCGAGTTCAGCACGTCCGCGACGGTGATCGGCGCCTTCATGGTGGCGCGCGGATTCATCGCCGCCCATTCGCGCTGCACCACGGCGACGGATGCGATCTGCTCGTGGGTGATGCCGTGGGTCTTCATGTAGCGCAGCACCGGAATCGGAAACATGCTCGGCGGGCCGTAGACGCCGTAGGGCGCCTCGAACTGGCCCTGCAGCGAGTCCGCCGGGATCGAGCGCGGCAATTTGCCAATCATCGACTTGCCGCTTTCGGCGTGGGTGATCAGCACGGTCTTGCACAGCCCGGCCTCGATCGCCGCGGCAGCATGGCGGACGTGCAGCATGAACGAGCAGCCGCCGACCGAGGTGCCGTCGACCCAGGTCGGCGTGATGCCGAGATAATGCGCGATCTGCTGCGGCGTCTCGACCGCCGTGGCGATGCCGTCGATATCAGACATTTTCAGCCCGGCGTCCTTGATGGCGTTGAGCGCCGCGTCCGCATGGAGCTGGATCTGCGACATGTTCGGGATGACGCCGAGTTCGGTGGTCTCGGCGGCGCCGACAACGGCAACTGCGTTCCTGCGCATGATGTCAGCCCTTCGCCGGCCGGAACACGGGAAGCGTGATGGCGTCGTCAAGTTTTTCGAACGCGACCTCGAGCTTCATGTCGAGCACCAGCGCCTCCGGTGTCTGCGGGCAATCGATGATGTTGCTCATCAGCCGCGGGCCTTCGTCGAGTTCGACCACGGCGATGGCATAAGGCGGCGTGAAGCCCGGCGCGGCGGGGCGGTGGTTGATGACATAGCTGTAAAGGAAACCACGGCCCGAGGCCTTGAACACCGACACCTGCCGTGACGCGCAGGCGGGGCAGAACGGACGCGGCGGAAAATAAACGTTGCTACAGTCGTCGCAGCGCTGCAGCCGCAATTCGCCGGCGTGTGCGCCGTCCCAGTAATGCCGGGTTTCCGGCGTCGGTTTCGGGCGCGCCCGCGCGGATTCGGCCATCCCTTGGTCTCCCTGTGGCGGACGTGCTCCGCTCATGTTCGTGAGCCCGGACTTTCCACATTCCGGCGGCGGCGGTCCAGCGCAATGGCTGCATGGCCGCATCCCGATGGCGGGTGCGGGGGCAGGGCGTGCGAGGCTTGTCCGTCCGCAACCTGACGGAGTAGATTGCGGCAAGCGTCCGCGCCGACCGGATGCCTTTGACGCAAAGCTATATCTTTTGATACGATCAGGCGCCGAAAGCCTCGGCCCGCCGACAAGGAACCCTAAAAAATGACGACTGAGCCGACCCTTGCGAGCCTTGCCGACGATCTCGCCGCCGGCCGCACGACGTCCCGCGCTCTCGTCGAGGCCTGTCTCGCGCGGATCGCAGATCCCGCGGGCGAGGGTCAGCGCGTTTTCATCCATGTCGACCGCGACGCCGCGCTGGCCGCGGCTGATGCGATGGACGCGCTGCGCAAGGCTGGTGCCGCGCCGTCGCGCTTTGCCGGCATTCCGATCTCCATCAAGGACCTGTTCGACATCAAGGGCCAGGTTACCCGCGCCGGCTCGCGTGCGCTCGACGACTCCGCGCCGGCCGAGCGCGACGCGCCCACAGTGGCCCGGCTGCGCGCCGCCGGCTTCGTGCTGATCGGCCGCACCAACATGGTCGAATTCGCCTATTCCGGCATCGGCACCAATCCGCATTACGGCACGCCGAAGGGCGCCTACAAGCGCGACGTCGGTCATGTCCCCGGCGGCTCGTCATCGGGCGCCGGCGTGTCGGTGCTGGACGGCATGGCGCATGCCGCGCTGGGCACCGACACCGGCGGCTCCTGCCGCATTCCCGCGGCCTTCAACGGCATCGTCGGCTACAAGCCGACGCAGTGCCGCGTGCCGCTCGATGGCGCGGTGCCGCTGTCCTTCACCCTCGACAGCATCGGTCCCCTGGCGCGCAGCGTTGCCTGCTGCGCGGCGATGGACGCCGTACTCGCGGGCGAGCCGGACTTCGAATTGACGCCGCGCGCCGTCAAAGGCATGCGGCTGGCGATCCCCAACAACGCGATGGACGAGCTCGATCCGGTCGTCGCCAAGGCCTTTGAGCGCGCGATCAAGGCGCTGGCCGACAAGGGTGCGCTGATCGAACGGATCGACGTGCAAGCGTTCCAGGACATTGGCCCGATGAGCTCGAAGGGCGGCTTCACCGCGGCGGAGAGCTATGCCTGGCATCGCTATCTGCTCGCCAGCAAGGGCGACGTCTACGATCCCCGCGTCGCCATCCGCATCCGGCGCGGCGAGGGCATGAGCGCCGCCGACTATATCGATCTCCTGCCGGCACGCCGCGCGATGATCGCGCGCGCCGAAGCGGCGATCGCGCCCTATGACGCGCTGGTGATGCCGACCTGCGCGATCACCCCGCCGACCATCGCGTCAATGGCCGACGACAAGGTGTTCGCCAAGCAGAACGTGATGGCACTGCGCAACTGCACGCTGATCAACATGATCGACGGCTGCGCCATCTCGCTGCCGATCCACGGCAAGGATGAGGCTCCCGTTGGCCTGATGCTCGCCGGCCCCGCCGGCGCCGACCGCCGCATCTTCGAACTCGCCGCCGGCATGGAAACACTTGTTCGCGGCTAGCTCTTCTTACCTCTCCCCGCGCACGGGGAGAGGTGGCCCGCGCCGCCGCGCCAGATCTTGAACCAAAGGACCACCATCCATGACCACCACCATCGCTTTCACCCTCGACGCGCGCGGCGCGCAAACCCCGCTGAGCCTCACCATCACCCAGGGCATCATCGCCGGCTGGACCGGCCGCGATCCCGTGGCGCGCGATCACCACATTGCCGAACTCGCCGCCATCGGCATCGCCCCGCCGGCCTCGACGCCGATCTATTACCGCTGTTCGGCACGCCGCTTCACCACCGACGAGATGATCGAGTCGACCGGCGAGGAGTCCTCCGGCGAGGTCGAGTTCTGCCTGATCGCCGCGAACGGCAAGACCTATGTCGGCGTCGGCTCCGACCATACCGACCGCAAGGTCGAGACCTATAACATCACCGTGTCGAAGCAGATGTGCGACAAGCCGATCGCACCGGTCGTGTGGGATCTCGCCGAGGTGGAAGGCCACTGGGACGACATCATCCTGCGCTCCTTCGCGACCATCGACGGCGAACGCGTGCTGTACCAGGAAGGCAAGCTGAGTGGTATGCTGCCGGTGGCCGAGCTGATCAAGAAGGGCTTTGACAGCGCCACGCTGCCCGACGGCACGGCGATGTTCGGCGGCACCTTCGCCGCCAAGGGCGGCATCCGCCCGGCGACCCGGTTCGACTACGAGATCGAGGACCCCGTGCTGAAGCGCAAGATCAGCCACGGGTATGAGGTGAAGACGCTGGCGGTGGTGGGCTGAAGCAGCCCTGTCGGCGGAAACGGCGCGACGGCGTCCCTTCTCCCCTTGTGGGAGAAGGTGCCTTCGCGCAGCGAAGGCGGATGAGGGGTAGCCGCAGAGGCAGCGCCTGTGGCTACCCCTCACCCGTCACGAACCGCCCCGCGTTTCGATCCACCCTCTCTCACAGGGGGAGAGGGAAGCGCCGCTGCTGCTGCGCGCTACGGCATCTTCGGATGAATGAACGCCCACGGGCTCACTTCCGAATCCCTGGGCACATCGATCGCAATCAGATAGGGCCCGCCATCCGCCAGCGCCTTTTGCAGCGCCAACTTGAATGCGGCCGGCGATCCCACCCGCGCGGCCTTGACGCCAAATGACTCCGCCAGCCGCACGAAATCCGGATTGACCAGATCGGACGCGACCACGCGACCGTCGAACGTCGTAAGCTGGTCGCGGCGGACGTTGCCATATGCGTTGTTGTCGAACACCAGCACCACCACGCCGATCTTGTATTGCACGGCGGTGGCCAGCTCCTGCACGGCGAACATGAAGCCGCCATCGCCGGTGATCGCCACCACCGGGCGGTCGGGATGTGCGACCTTGGCGCCGAGCGCGGTGGGAAAGCCCGCGCCCAGCGTGCCCTGATAGCCCGAGGTGATGAAGGTTCGCGGGTGGTACACCGGAAAGCCGAACCAGGAGGCAAAGCCGACCTGGGATAATTCGTCGGTAACGATGGCGTTCTCCGGCAGCACGTCGCGCAGCACATCCAGATAGGCCATCTGCGGCTGCACGGCCTGGATGTCGTGCCGCGCTTTCGCCGAGGCCTCGCGAATGGCGGCGCGGCGACCTTGCGTCCTGCTGTAGCCGGCCTTGCCCACCGCCGCGATCAGCGCGCGCGTGCCGGCCGCGGCATCGGCGACGATGGGCGCATCCACAGTCAGGCGCCTGAACTCGACCGGATCGATATCGATGCGGATCGACGTCAAACC
Organism: Tardiphaga sp.; assembly: GCA_040512975.1. Lineage (GTDB taxonomy): Bacteria > Pseudomonadota > Alphaproteobacteria > Rhizobiales > Xanthobacteraceae > Tardiphaga. The sequence continues at coordinate 5,003 of JBEVEC010000180.1, forward strand.
CTCCGGCCGGAACGGCCAGCGGAACGTGGTCGGCAATTCCATCCGCGATCCGATGCCGATCATCAGGTCGGTCTGCGGCCAGAGCTGATAAGCCGCCGCCATGGTCAGGCCGAGATCATGGGCATTGCTGACGATGCCGCGGCCGGACCGGAACGCGACCACCGGCGCATCGATCATCTCGGCCAGTTCGAGAACGGCATCGGCGGCATCGATCGCGCCGGCGCCGACGAAGATCATCGGCGTCCTGCTTGCTTTGATCAGCGCGGCGGCCGCCTGGATGCGATCATCGTCGGGCAACGGCGCGGGCAGGGCATCGAAGGTCGGCGCCGGCGCCACCTCGGCGCGCTGCGTGAAGACGTCCCATGGCATTTCCAGCGCCGCCGGTCCGCGGCGGCCCGACGTCATTTCCTGGAAGGCGCGCGCCACGGCGGTGGGCGCGCTGCCCGGATAGTCGATGCGGTCGGCCCATTTGACGAAGCTGCGCAGCGTCGCCAGCTGGTCCGGCATCTCGTGCAGATGGCCGCGGCCGCGGCCGAGATAGTCGGTCGGCACCTGGCCGGTGAGGCACAGCACCGGCTCGTTGCAACCGAACGCCGTCAGCAGGGCCGCACCGGCATTCAGCACGCCGGGGCCGGGGACCACGCTGAACACGGCCGGCTTGCCCGACGCGCGCGCATAGCCGAACGCCATATAGCCGCAGGCCTGCTCATGCCGTGCGCCGATCACGTTGAGGCCGGCCTGATGGAAGGCATCAAACAGCCCATAGATCTGCGCGCCGGGCAAGCCGAAGATGGTCTCGACGCCGTGCGCGGTCAGCCCGCTGACGATGGCTTCGCCACCGGTGAGTTGTGTCATGTCGTTTCCTCGATTGCTGTCTTGCTTCACCTCTCCCCGCTGGGGAGAGGTCGCGCGTCTTCGCGCGGGTGAGGGGGCTCTTCGTTCCGCGGCGCCCCCTCACCCGTCAGGCTGCGCCGGCCCACCTCTCCCCGGTGGGGAGAGGTGGGATGAACGCTGCTGCTCGTGAACTACAACTCCTCATCCACCACGCCATTCCTCAGCGTGCCGATGCCTTCCGCAGTCACCTCGATGACATCGCCGGGCACCAGATAGCGCGGCGGATCGAACCGCGCGCCGGCGCCGGTCGGCGTGCCGGTGACGATGACGTCACCCGGCACCAGCGTGGTGAAGGTCGATATGTAGTTCAGCAAATAGCGGAAGCCGAACATCAGCCGCGAGGTTCGGTCGTCCTGCCGCAGCTCGCCATTGACATGGGTGGTGAGGCGGATGTCGGCGATCTGGCTTTCATCGCTATAGGGCACGATCCAAGGTCCGAGGCTGCCCGTGCTGTCGAAATTCTTGCCCTGCGTGACATTGAACTTGGCGTGGCGGACCCAGTCGCGGATGGTGCCTTCGTTGCACAGGGTGATCGCCGCAATGTGGTCCAGCGCGTCGCGCTCGGCGATGTGGCGGCCGGCCTTGCCGATCACCAGCACCACCTCGCCCTCGTAGTCGAGCTGCTGCGACGCGCGCGGCCGCACCAGTGGCGTGTCGTGGCCGACAAAGGAGCGCGGCGTCCGCATGAACATCGAGGGATATTTCGGCGCGTCCTGTCCGTCTTTGTATTCGGCATTGCGGTCGGGATAATTGACCCCGATGCAGATGATCTTTTCGGGGGCGGGGATCGGCGGTTGCCAGGTGATGTCGGTGAGGGCAATGTCAGGCGGCATTGCTGCGGCGTCGTCGGCGAGTTTGCCTAAGGCGCCGGCGGCGATGACGTCGCGCAGCGTCGGATAGGTCGAGGCAAAGCGCGCGGACAGGTCGACGATGCCGGTATCGGTGACGGCACCGTATTTCAGCACACCATCGTGGGTGAAGGTAGCGAGGCGTGGGTGTAACATCATGCGCATCCTCCACTCACAGATGTCATCACCCGCGAAAGCGGGTGACCCAGTATTCCAGGGCGGTCGCGTTTAACCATGATCTCTCCGGAGTACTGGGTCGCCCGGTCAAGCCGGGCGATTACAATTTTTGTGTGAGGGAGCATCGTGCTTCAATCCGCAATCGTTACATCGGCGCGGAACAGCGGTTCGCGCACGTCCTGCCCGACGAAGCGCGAACCCTGTTCGAACCACGACCGTGGCGCCGGCGCGCCCCACAGGGTTTGACGGCGCGGATCCTTCAGCGACCAGCGCAGCGGTTCGTGGTCGGGGTCCATGGTCTGGTAGTCGCTGGTGTAGAGCTCGACGCGGTGGCCGTCGGGATCGCGGACATAGAGAAAGAACGCGTTGGAGATGCCGTGGCGCCCGGGGCCGCGCTCGAGATGCGCGAGATAACCCGAGGACGCCATCACATCGCACAGATGCAGGATGTTCATCGCGCCCGGCACCCAGTATGCCAGATGATGCAGCCGCGGGCCGTCGCCATTGGTGATGGCGAGATCGTGCACGCTGCCCTTGCGGTGCATCCAGGCGGCGGCAATGCGGCCGCCATCGCCGTCCTCCTCGGCATATTCGGTGAGTCGGAAACCGAGGCGCGCGTAAAAGTCGATGGTGTCCTGCACCTCGGCTGCGAAGACGTTGAAGTGGTCGAGGCGCTGCGGGTGGCAGCCCTTGTAGAGATCGAAGCGGCGCAACAGATGCGGGCGTTTTTCCATCGCGGCATAAAGCTCGAGCTGGAAACCGAACGGATCGGTGACCTGCAGCGTGCGGCCCTGGTAAGCGCGTTCGACAAAGGAATACACGAGGCCATTGGCATCGAGAAATGCGCCGGCACGGTCGAGGTCGTGCTCGGTGGCGACGCGAAAGCCAAGCCGGCGGCAGGCCGCGGTGGATGCTTTGCACAGCACCAGCGAGTGGTGCTGATGCTCTTCGCTGGCGCGCAGATAGATCGCGTCGTCGTCGGCGTCCTCCACATGCAGACCGACGACGTCCTCGTAGAACTTCCGGCTGGCGGCGAGATCGGTGACGTCGAGCACGACGTGGCTGGCGCGCAGGATGTTGAATGGCGGGTCGAACACATGAGTCGGCACGGGCATGGACTGGATCCTGAACGGGTGCTGTCGATCAGCCGGTCTTGCTGCGCTCGGCTTCGGCGCGCAGCAAGTCGTGGATGCTGTTGCGCTTCCACGACGTCTCCTTGTCGTTGATCTGGATGTCGAAGGACAGCGCAATCGGATGATCGGCCAGCACCGGCGCGAGCGCGTCGCACAGCGCGGCAAAGATCTGGTCGCCGGCGGCGCGCCGCGCATCGAGGCTGCGGCCTTCGCCGATCCGCAGCAGCACGTCAAGGAAACTAAGGCCCGCGCGACCGTCCGCGATCGCGAAGTGTTCGCAGCGGACCGCGCGCACGCGAATGCCGCCGAGCGGAAAAATTCCCGTTGTGACTGCGGTGCGTCGCACCACCTCGCAGAGATCGGCCATGTCGATCAAGGCGTCGAGATTGGCGGAATATTGAATGGTGAAATGCGGCATCGGCTTCTCGCTGATCGAAGCAACACGTGGCGGTGAGCATGCCGAGGGAAGGGCGGCTTCGTCAAATGCCCACGCTTATGCTGCGTTGCCGAAGGCGCGTCGCGCGAACGATCGATGCCGATGCTCAAAGCTGTGGCAATGTTGCGCAAACATCTGCGAAGGCGATTTCTCGCACGCGCGAGCGAGACTGTAGACACGGGCCAATTTTTTCGCTCAACTCGCGCGCATCAACAGAAGGCTGGCGCTCAAGTCCGGCCTCTGAGGGAGATATTGATGACGCTCACGAGACGTGATTTTACGGCCGCCATTGCCGCCGGCCTGGCCGCCCCCTCCATCATCAGCAGCGCGCGCGCCCAGGGTGGCGCCACCATCAAGATCGGCATGTGCGCGCCGGTGACGGGTCCCGCGGCGGAATCGGGCGGCTATGCCATCAAGGGCGCCAAGCTGGCGCTGGAGGCGGTCAACAAGTCGGGCGGCGTGCTCGGCAAGCAGCTCGAACTGATCGTCGAGGACGACCAGACCACCAATCCCGGAATCGTGCTGGCCTTCTCCAAGCTCGCAGCGCAGAGCGACATCGTCGCCTTCCTGTCGTCGGTGCGCTCGACGCAGGTGCATGCGATGGCGCCGGACGCGATGAAGATCGGCAAGCCGGTGGCGATCGGCGGCA
>JBEVEC010000293.1:0-4441 GCA_040512975.1 Tardiphaga sp.
TGCTTGGCATGATGTCACCACCGGCAACGCGATGGGCCGGCAGCGGCAGCGCACCAGCCGACGAAGCCAACAGCATGGACAATCAGCCGATTGATGCCTTCGCGACCTTGCGGGCGGGCATGACGGGTGCGCAATCGAGGGGGGACCAACGCAATGTCGAAGCCCTTGGCCAGACTCTGGACGCCCTGTTGCGACTTCAGGGAACCACGGCTTCGGTCGATATCCGTGCTTGAAAAATGGCGTCCGCTTCACCCCTGGTGCTGAAGTCATCGTGAAAATCAGATAGCGTCCCGTTCATGGAATGGACCGACGAAGGCATCATCCTCGGCGTGCGGCGGCACGGCGAATCCAGCGCCATTGTCGAGCTCTTGACGCGCAGCCATGGCCGCCATCTCGGGCTGGTGCGGGGCGGCGCGGGATCGCGGTTGCGGCCGCTGCTGCAGCCCGGCAATTCGGTCAGCGCGGTGTGGCGCGCGCGCATCGACGAGCAACTCGGCTATTACGTGATGGAAGGCACCAAGATGCGCGCGGCGACCATGCTGGCGTCGCCCCATGCGGTCTATGGCATCACTCATCTGGCCTCGGTGGCGCGCCTGTTGCCGGAGCGCGATCCGCATGAGGACATCCACGAGATGCTGGAACGCATCCTCGATCATTTCGACGACGCCGCAGACGCCGCGACCTATGTCATCCGCTTCGAGCTGGCGATGCTGACCGAACTCGGCTTCGGCCTCGAACTCGACAATTGCGTCGCCACCGGCGCTACCACCGATCTGATCTACGTCTCGCCTAAATCCGGCGGTGCCGTGTCGCGGACAGCCGGTGAGCCCTGGCGCGACCGGCTGATGCGGCTGCCGCCATTCCTGCGCGACGACGACGCCGGCTGGTCCGAGCGCGACCTGCAGGACGGCTTCGACCTCACCGGCCGCTTTCTGCTGCGCAACGTGCTCGAGCCGCGCGGGCAGGGGCATTCGGATGCGCGCGACGGCTTCATCAGCGCGGTCACCAGGCGTCTGGCGCGGTTGCCGTCCGGCTAGTGCTGCCGGCTAGACCTGTTCCTGGCCCCAGCGCTGCACCGTGATCCGCGTCAGGGTGCGAAAGATCACGCCCTCGACCACGAGACCGATCAGGATCACGGTGAGCAGGCCGGCGAAGACGCTGGCCGTCTCCAGTTGCGCGCGGCTGGTGTAGATGAACCAGCCCAGACCGCCAGAGCGGGCGCTGACGCCGAACACCAGTTCCGCCGCAATCAGCGTCCGCCACGCGAAGGCCCAGCCGATCCGCAGGCCCGACAGGATCTGCGGAAAGGCGGCCGGCACGAGAATCTCCAGCACGAAGCGGCCGCCGGTGACGCCGAGATTGCGGCCGGCCATCCGCAGGGTCGGCGGCACCGCGAGAAAGCCGCCGTAGCAGGCCAGCGCCACCGGCCACAGCACCGAATGCACGATGACAAAGATCAGGCTCGGCGTGCCGATACCGAACCACAGCAGCGCCACCGGCAACAGTGCGATCGCCGGCAGCGGATTGAACATCGACGTCAACAGGCCGAGCGCCTCGTTGCCCCAGCGCGACAAGGCGGCGAGGGTGGTCAGCAGCGCCGCGGCGGCGATGCCGAGCGCGTAGCCGGTGACGAGCACGCGCAGCGTGGTCAGCGTGCGGTCCGGCAATTCGCCCGACAGGATCGCCGACCACAGCGCCGACAGCGTCGCGCCCATGGTCGGCAGCAGCAGTGGATTGTCGAGCCAGCGCGCATAGGCCTCCCAGATCAGGGCAAATGCGGCGAGGATGACCGCACGCCGCCACGGTGTGCCGGCGAGCGCGCGCTGCCATGCCGGCGCGCGCACGAATTTCGGGGCCGCGATATCAGACATCGGCGGGCTCCGGATCGGCAAACACGCTGTGCTGGATCTGCTGCTCCAGCGCCGCGAAGGGCGCGGTGCCGCGGCCACGGCTCTCGCGCGGCACGTCGAATGTCGCGGCCAGCCGGCCAGGATGCGGCGTCAGCGCCAGGATGCGCGTGCCGACCCGGATCGCCTCGTCGATGCCGTGGGTGACGAAGAGCGCCGTGCTGCCGGTCTCCTCGCACAGCTTCAGCAATTCGTCCTGCATCTGCCGGCGCGTCAGCGCATCGAGGGCGGCGAAGGGCTCGTCCATCAGCAGCAGCGCCGGCTCCAGCGCGAAGGCACGCGCAATGGCGACGCGCTGCTTCATGCCGCCCGACAGCGTGTGCGGATAGGCATCGACGAAATTCTTCAGCCCGACGCGTCCGAGCCAGTGACGCGCGACGGCCTCGGCCTCGCGGCGCGGCAATGCCTTGCCGCGCTCCAGCGCGTAGCGGACATTGCCGAGCACCGTGCGCCACGGCAGCAACTGGTCGAATTCCTGAAACACCGTCATGCGATCCGGGCCGGGGCCGCGAACAGGCCGGCCGTTCAGCCGGATGTCGCCGCGGCTGGGCTTGATGAAGCCGCCGACCGCGCGCAGCAGCGTGGACTTGCCGCAGCCGGACGGTCCGAGCAGCACGAGGCGCTCGCCGGCCGTAAGCGTGAAGCTGATGTCCTCGACCGCGGTCAGCACGCCGTCGCGCGTGGGATAGCTGATGCTGACGCGGTCGAGCGCCAGCAATGGCGCGGCGACCACGGCATCGCCGACCATGTCGGTCAGGCGGGGGGCTGCGTTCACGTCAATTTCCCGGCTTCTCTCCGAGACCCGACCAGAACAGATCGCGCCACGACGCCGGCGCCTGCTTGATCAGGCCCACCTTGGCTTCGAAGTCGGCGAATTTCTGCGCGCCTTCGGGGACCGTGGTGAAGTTGATGTTCTTGTCGCGGATGATGCTCTCGACGAAGTCGGGCGCGAGCTTCGAATTTTCGGCCTTGATGTAGAGCGCGGTCGCTTCCTTCGGATTGGCCTTGATCCAGTCATTGGCGCGGTCGAGGCCGCGCACGAAGGCCTCGATAGTCTTGGGATTGTCGTTGACGAATTTGGTGGTGGCGTAGACCACGTTGAAGGTGTGAGGGCCGCCGAGCACGTCGTAGCTGTTCAGCACCTGATGCACCTTGCCGCTGGCGAGCTGCTGCTCCAAAAATGGCGGCGACGTGAAGTGCGCGGTGATCTCGGACCGGCCCGACAGGATCTGCGCGGTCGCATCGGGATGCGGCATGCTGACGGTGAGTTCGTCGAGCTTGTCATATTTGCCGAACTCCTTGTCGGCCGCCATCTGCAGCACGATGGGCTGGAAGCCGACTTTGACCGAGGGCAGGGCGATGCGGTCCTTTTCGGTGAAATCGGCCAGCGTCTTCACGTTCGGATTGTTTGAGGTCAGGATGTTGGCCATCGATCCCAGCGAAGCGATACCGATGATTTTCGCCGTCGTGCGGGTCTTGTCCCAGGTCAGGATCATCGGCGTGATGCCGGCGGTGGCGAAGTCGAGCCCGCCGGAGATCAGCGCCTCGTTCATCGACGCCGCGCCCGACAGCCGCAGCCACTCGATCTTCGGCGGCGCGATGCCGAGCGCCTTGGCCTCCTGCTCGATGAGACCGTTCTCGCTGGCGACGATCAGCGGCAGATAGGCGATGCCGAATTGCTGCGCGATGCGAAGCTGCGCCGTCTCGGCGGATGCGCCATAGATGGTGGCTGCGCCAAAGGCCAGCGCGAGCGCGATTGCGCGCAACGACTTCACGATCTGCATGGTGATATCTTTCCGGAGTCGCGCGAGCGCGCCAATAAAGGACTACACTTCCGGAAATTCCGAAGATGTTCCAGCGCCAAGACGTCGTGGAGTGAAATTTGAAAGAAGCGTGTTGGCCGCGCCCGACGTCGCAGGCGGTTTTTCTCGAACAGTCGTTGTCCGAAGAAATCTGTTCGTCCGCCCACCCCTCGGATCGCGTTTCGCGGCGCTCGAGCGCTACGCCTAGCGGCCGAAGCGCGATCCCAAATGGGGTGCGCTGGCTGTTGATTCATTTCTTGCCCGATTCGCCGGCACGCGCTAACCCCTCGCCATGGGTAAGAGACTGATTCCGCCGGAACCGGCCGAAATTCACGAAGTGCAGCTGCGGGACGCGCTTGAGGAGCGCTATCTCGCCTATGCGCTTTCCACGATCATGCACCGGGCGCTGCCCGACGCGCGGGACGGCCTCAAGCCGGTGCACCGCCGCATCCTCTATGGCATGCGCCTGCTGCGGCTCGATCCCGGCACGCCGTTCAAGAAGTCCGCCAAAATCGTCGGCGACGTGATGGGCTCGTTCCATCCGCACGGCGACCAGGCGATCTATGACGCCATGGTGCGCCTGGCGCAGGATTTCTCGTCGCGTTATCCGCTGGTCGACGGCCAGGGCAATTTCGGCAATATCGACGGCGACAGCGCCGCGGCCTATCGCTACACCGAAGCGCGCATGACCGACGTCGCGCGCCTTCTGCTGGAAGGCATCGACGAGGACGC
>JBEVEC010000305.1:0-6702 GCA_040512975.1 Tardiphaga sp.
GAGCTGCGTCAGCACGTGGGCCTTCAGCGCCTCAGCGGTGACGTCGCAATTGGGGCGCAGCACCACATAGGCGACCGGCACCTCCTGCCACTTCGGATCGGGCATGCCGACCACGCCGACATCGGCGACGTCCGGATGCTCCAGCAACACGCGCTCGACTTCGGCGGGATAGACGTTCTCGCCGCCGGAGATGATCATGTTCTTCTTGCGGTCGTGGACCCAGAAATAACCGTCGGCGTCGCGGGTGCCGATGTCGCCGGTGCGGTACCAGCCGTCATGCAGCGCCTCGCGCGTTGCGGCCTCGTTGCCCCAATATTCGAAGAACACGTTCGGCCCGCGCACCGCGATCTCGCCGGCGCTGCCGGCAGGCAATTCATTGCCCTGGTCGTCGATCACCATGGCCTCGCAGCACAGGCCGGGCAGGCCGGTCGAACCCACGCGCGAAAGATCGCCGCCGAGTCGCGTATAGACCGCGACAGGACAGGTTTCGGTCGAGCCGTAGACCTGCAAAACGGCGATGCCGCGCGTCGTCAGTCGCTCGATCAGATGCGGCGGCACGATGCTCGAGCCGGTGGACACGGCCTTCAGGCATGAGACGTCGGTCGCCGCCCAGTCGGCATGCTCGCTCATGGCCTGGATGATCGCGGGCACCCAGACGGTCAGCGTCGGACGGTCCTGCACGATCGCTGCCAGCGTCGAATCCGGCGTGAAGCGCGTATGGATCGTCACGGTGGCGCCGTGATGCAGCGCCGGCGTGGTCTGGATATTAAGGCCGCCGACATGGAAGAACGGCAGCACGGTGAGCACGTGGTCGTCAGAGGTGATGCCATGCATGTGCTGGCTCATCACACCGTTCCACAGCAGCGCCTCCTGCCGCAGCACGGCGCCCTTGGGACGGCCGGTGGTGCCGGAGGTGAAGACGATCAGCAGCGGGCAGGCGAGGTCGGTATGCGGATTGCGGCCGTCGCCCGAGGTGCGGGCGAGCAGAGCGTCGAACGTGTGGCCCGGCGCAGGCGGCGTGAAGTCGAGCGCGATCACGCGGGTGTCGGGCAGGTCTGTCGCCAGCGAAGGCAGGATCGCGGCAAAACCCTCTTCGAGCACCAGCACCTTAGCCGATGCGTCGGACAGGATGAACAATTGCTCGGCGACCGCCAGGCGCCAATTCAGCGGCACCATGATAGCGCCAAGCCGGGCGCAGGCGTAAAGCAGCACCAGATAGTCCGGCCGGTTGAGGCTGAGGATCGCCACGCGATCCCCGCGGCCGACGCCGCATTCCGCCTTCAGCGCCTTTGCTGCTGCCTCGATGCGCGCGTTGAATGCGGCATAGCTCAGCGTCGCGCCCTCGAAGTGAATCGCGGGCTTGTCCGGCGTGAAAGCGGCGTTGCGGGCGATGAGGTGGGAGAGGTCCAAGCTTACTCGTCCTTCTCGCCCGCTTCGTACAGCGCCTCGCGGCCGATGCGGTCGAGGCAGAGTTCGGCGGTCCAGGGCAGCATCAGGGCGCCGCAGCGGCTGTCGCGGTAGATGCGCTCGAGCGGCAGCGTCTTCAGCATCGACTGGCCGCCGCAGGTGCGGATGGCGAGCGCCGCGAGCTCGTTGGCGCCTTCCATGACGGTGTATTGCGAGGCATAGGCGCGCAACACCTGTTCCTTGCTCGGATTGGCGCAGGCTTCTGTCACAGCCTGGAACCAGGTGTTCTTGAGTTGCTCGAGCTTGATCTGCATCTGCGCCACGGCGATCTGCTTGGTCGGATACATCCGCCGCTTGACCGGCGGCGTGCCGGGCATCTCGCCGCGCAGATATTTGACCGTAAAATCATACGAGGCCTGCGCGAGGCCCACATAGGTCGGCGACAGGGTCATGAACATATGCGGCCAGCGCATCGCGGCCTGGAAATAGACACCGCGCGGCATCAGGGCTTCGTCTTCCGGCACGAACACATCCTTGAAGATCAGCGTGCGCGAGACCGTGCCGCGCATGCCGAGCGGATCCCAGTCGCCGACCACGGAAACGCCCTCGGATTTTGCGGAGATCGCCAGATACAGCGTGTTACGGCGCGACGCCTTCTCGCCCTCGGTCATTTCGGTGCAGAGCACGCCGTAGTAATCGGCAAAGCCCGACAGCGAGGCGAAGATTTTCTTGCCGTTGACGATCCAGCCGCCCTTGACGGGCTTCGCCTCGGTGCCGAAGGCCACGCCGCCGGCTGCGGCCGCGCCGCCTTCGGAGAACGGCTGCGAATAGATCGCGCCGTCGTCGACGATGCGTTTGTAGTGGATGGCGCGGCGGCGCTCCTGATCGGCGCGGGTGGCGGCATCCATGTCGAGGTCGTCGGCGAGGGGGCCCGACCACAGCGTCGAGCAGACATGCATGTTCCAGGTCAGCGCGGTCGCGCCGCAGTAGCGGCCGATCTCGGCGGCGGCGAGCGAGTAGGTCTGGTAGCCCGCGCCGGAGCCGCCGTTCTTTTTCGCGATCGAGATGCCGAGTAGCCCGGCCTTGTGCATGTCCTTGTAGTTCTCGAGCGGGAAGGTGGCCTCGCGGTCCCACTTCGACGCGCGGCCGGCGAAGTTGGCCTGCGCCAGTTCGCGCGCCTTGGTGATCAGTCCGGCCTGCTCGTCGTCGAGACGATAGGCCTTGGGATCGAACATCGGCTTGTCGAGAACGATGCCGTCGAGGTCGAGCTTGCTGGCAGGCGCATTCATGAGGAGGACCCCGAGAGGTTATGGCTCGTCTTCAGGAAGTCGGCGAGCACGTCGTTGAATTCATGCGGGCGTTCGAAACTGGCGAGGTGGCCGACGCCTTCGAGTTCGACATAGGTCGAGCCCGGCACTTGCGCGGCCATCTTCGCCATCGTCTTGGCCGGTGCGTTGTTGTCCTTGGAGCCCGACAGCAGCAGCGTCGGCACCTTGATGTCGGCGATGTTCTTGCGCAGGTCGAAGCCGATCATCGCCTTCATGGAGGCGCGATAGGTTTCCGGCTTGACCGACGCCATGCAGTCGCGCGCCAGTTCGAGGCCGGACGCGTCGGGATGGTCGCCGATCAGGCCTTCGACCAGTTTCGGCGCCATCGACACCATCGTCTCGCCGCGATCGAGCGGGCCGAGGCGGGCATCGATGAAATTCTTCTGCCACTCGCCATCGGAACTGCCGAAGGCTGAGGTGGTCTGTGCCAGCACGACGGCGCCGGGCAGATGCGGATCGGTGGTGAGCAATTGCTGCACGAGCATGCCGCCGATGGAATGCCCGACCAGGATCGGCTTCTCGGTGCCCAACTGTACGAGGAAATCCTTCAACGCCGCGGCGAAGGCCGGGATGCCCGGCGCCGGCAGTTGCGGCGAGCCACCATAGCCAGGCATGTCCCAGCCGATGGCATAATAGCGATCGCCGAACGCCTCAAGCTGCGGGCGCCAGCCGCGGCCTGCGCCGCCAATGCCGTGCAGAAACACCAGGGGCGTCGCTGCGGGGTCGCCCTGGGCTTCGTAACCGAAGCGGCCGTCCTTGGTTGTCAGGGTTTGTGCATTCGTCATGCGATGGCCTCCTGTACGATCGGACGCGGTGATCCTAACACGCCCGAGATATATGAAAAGCGATAGTTTTAGACTTAAAGGGTCGCGGACTGCCTAGTGTTGAAGCAATCTGATCCTTCTCCCTCTCCCGCTTGCGGGGGAGGGCCGGGGTGGAGGCGCCACAAAGGAGGCTTCCATTGTGGCGCCCCCACCCTAACCCTCCCCCGCAAGAGCGGGAGAGGGGACAAAGGTCACTACATTCGCCTTGCCGGAAAATTCTTTAGGTCTAAAACATTTCCCGAACCGCGCGAGACAGGGAGCACGCCATGCCCGACACGTCATTCTTGACCTGGCCGTTTTTCGAAGATCACCACCGCACGCTGACCACCGAGCTGTCGCGCTGGGCGGCTGAGAATGTTGCGGGTCTGGTCGATCATCACGACACCGACGGCTCCTGCAAGAAACTCGTCAAGGCGATGGGCAATGCCGGGTGGCTGCGCGCGGCGGTGCCGGCGCAATATGGCGGGCTGTATGAGACGTTCGACGTGCGCGCGCTCTGTTTGATCCGCGAGACGCTGGCCTATCACAACGGTCTGGCCGATTTCGCCTTCGCCATGCAGGGCCTCGGCACCGGCCCGATCAGCCTTTACGGCTCGGACGAGACCAAGGCGCGCTATCTGCCGCGCGTGGCCAGCGGCGACGCGATTGCGGCCTTTGCGCTGTCGGAGCCCGATGCCGGCTCGGACGTTGCGGCGATGAGCACGACGGCGGTGCCCGACGGTCCGGATCACGTCCGCATCAACGGCCTGAAGACCTGGATATCCAACGGCGGCATCGCCGACCAGTATGTCGTCTTCGTCCGCACCGGCGAGGCCGGTGCGCGCGGCATCAGCGCCTTTGTGGTCGATGCCGACGCGCCAGGCTTTACCGTCGGCAAGCGCATCAACGTGATCGCGCCGCATCCGCTGGCGACGCTGAAATTCGACGATTGCCGCGTGCCGGTAAAGAACCGGCTCGGCAAGGAGGGCGAAGGCTTCAAGGTCGCTATGGCGACGCTCGACGTGTTCCGTTCCACGGTCGGCGCTGCGGCGCTCGGGCTCGGCCGGCGCGCGCTCGACGAGGCGCTGCACCGCTCCGTCACGCGAAAGATGTTCGGCCATACGCTCGGCGATCTGCAGCTGACCCAGGCCGGCCTCGCCGAAATGGCGACCTCGATCGACGCTTCGGCGTTGCTGGTCTATCGTTCGGCCTGGACCAAGGACCAGGGCGTGCCGCGCGTTACCCGCGAAGCCGCGATGGCCAAGATGTTCGCCACCGAAGCCGCGCAGACCGTGATCGACCGCGCCGTGCAGATCTTTGGCGGCCTGGGCGTGCAGTCCGGCGTCAAGGTCGAGGAATTGTATCGCGAGATCCGCGCGCTGCGCATCTATGAGGGCGCCACCGAAGTGCAGAAAGTTGTGATCGGCCGCGATCTCATCAAGTCGGCGCAGGCGTCGAACCATTAACAGGAGATCGTCGATGAGCAGCCTGTCAGGCTCCCACGCGCTCGTCACGGGCGGCGGCCGCGGCATCGGCCGCGCCATCGCCGCGTCGCTGGCCAAGGCGGGCGCCACTGTTACCATCATGGGGCGCAATCAAGCGGTGCTGGACGAGGTCGTGGCGGCCGGTGACGCGCATCACGCACTGACCGCGGACGTGTCCGATCAGACTGTGCTGAATGCCGCGATCGCGGAGGCGGCAAAGCGCCAGCCCATCGATATTCTGGTCGCCAATGCCGGCGCCGCGGAGTCCGCGCCGTTCCTGAAATCCGACGCGGCGTTGTTCCAGCGCATGATGGATGTCAATTTCATGGGCGTCGTGCATGCGACCAAGGCCGTGCTGCCCGACATGGTCGCGCGCAAGCAGGGTCGCGTGATCGCGGTGGCCTCCACGGCGGGTCTCAAGGGCTACGGCTATGTCAGCGCCTACAGCGCGGCGAAGCACGCGGTGATCGGGTTGGTGCGGTCGGTGGCGCTGGAGGTGGCGAAGAGCGGCGTCACCGTCAACGCCGTATGCCCGGGCTTCACCGAGACCGACCTGCTGGAAGGCAGCATCGACAACATCATGAGCAAGACCGGCCGGACGCGCGAGCAGGCCGTGGCTGAACTGGCAAAGCACAATCCGCAGGGCCGTCTGGTCAAGCCGGAGGAGGTCGCCGATGCAGTGCTATGGCTCTGCGGCGCGGGCGCTGGGTCGATCACCGGGCAAAGCATTGCGGTTGCAGGTGGCGAGATTTGAGCCTCGCCACCGGATGAAACGGTAAATTCAGGGAGCCAACATGTCGCCACTGGTCAAGAACAAGGTCGCCAATCCCGTCACGCTGCCGCTGGCGGATTTCAAGCCGGAGCATTTCCTGTTGGCGGTGGAGGGCGGCATCGCCACCGTGACGTTGAACCGGCCGGAGCGGAAGAATCCGCTGACGTTCCAGAGCTACCGCGAACTCACCGACTTTTTCCGCGCCTGTGCGATGGACGATGACGTCAAGGTCGTCGTGGTCACCGGCGCCGGCGGCAATTTCTCGTCGGGCGGCGATGTGTTCGAGATCATCGGCCCGCTGGTCGAGATGAACACCAAAGACCTCACCGCCTTCACGCGCATGACCGGCGACCTCGTCAAGGCGATGCGCGCCGCGCCGCAGCCGATCGTGGCGGCGGTGGAAGGCATCTGCGCCGGCGCCGGCGCGATCATGGCGATGGCATCCGACATGCGTCTCGCGGCCACCGGCGCCAAGGTCGGCTTCCTGTTCAACAAGGTCGGCCTTGCCGGCTGCGACATGGGCGCCTGTGCGATCCTGCCCCGCATCATCGGCCAGTCCCGCGCCTCGGAGCTGCTGTTCACCGGCCGGTTCATGAGCGCCGAGGAGGGCGAACGCTGGGGCTTCTTCAGCCGCATCGTGGTGCCGGAGACGGTGCTCGCCGACGCGCAGGCGCTGGCGAAGCAGATTTCCGAAGGCCCGACCTATGCCAACACCATGACCAAGCGCATGCTGGCGATGGAATGGGCGATGTCGGTGGAAGAGGCGATCGAGGCGGAAGCCGTGGCCCAGGCGCTCTGCATGACCACGGAGGATTTTGCCCGCGCGTTTCACGCCTTCGCCAACAAGCAGAAGCCGGTGTTTCAGGGAAATTAGGGTAAGGTCCCCTCCGCCGTCATTGCGAGGAGCC